>NZ_JAPSMD010000054.1 GCF_027856955.1 Falsiroseomonas oryzae
CGGCCGATCGCGCGGCGGCCGCCGCCGGCGCGGCGCGTGCCCTGGCGCCGGGCGGGCTGCTGGCGCTGGAATGCTTCACCCCCGCGCAGCAGGGGCGCCGCAGCGGCGGGCCGAAGCTGCCGGAACTGCTGTGGTCGCGCGCGATCGTCGAGGAGCTGTTCGGCACGCTGGAGGTGCTGGAACTGCTGGAGGGCACCGTCAGCCTGGACGAGGGCCCCCGCCACCAGGGGCCTGCCGAGGTGGTGCGGGCGCTGCTGCGCAAGCGCGCCTGACTCAGCGCGCCCGCGCAGCAATGAAGCCGCCGCCCGCCACCATCAGCGTCGCCGCGGCCACGCGCCACGTCATCTCGCCTTCGCCGGCCGCGATCAGCAGCAGCGTGGAGGCGACCGGCACCGCATAGGCCAGCGTGCCGAGCAGCCGCGGATCGCCCCGCTTCATGCCGACATCCCACAGGAAGAACGCCGCTCCGACCGGGCCGAGGCCCAGCCCCAGCACCGCCAACCACTGCCGCGAATCCGGCGTCGCCGTGGTCTCGAAGGCCAGGTGCAGCGCCGCGGCCAGGGCCGCCGTGGCCAGGCAGAAGCCCGCCACCGCCTCGGTCGGCACGCGCGCCAGGCGCGGCGTGCCCGCCGTGACGGAATAGACCGACCACACCACCGCGCAGCCCAGCGCCGCCAGGAAGCCCGGCACCGCCTCCGGCGGGAAGGACGCCCCCGGCCCGACGATCAGCGCGCAGCCGGCGAAGCCGAGCCCGACGCCGGCCAGCCGCGCCGGCCCCAGCCGCAGCCCGCGGATCGGCGCCGCCAGCAGCACGATCAGCAGCGGCCAGAGATAGTTGATCAGGTTGACCTCCACCGCCGGGGCGAGCGCGAAGGCCAGGAAATAGAGCGCGTGGTAGCCGAACAGCCCCCCCACGCCATGCGCCCAGGCCAGCGGTGGCTGCGCCAGGGCCCGCGCGCCGCCGCGCGCCAGCACGACCACCAGCCCCACCGTCCCGCCCAGCGCAAAGCCCATCGCCGTCAACTGCAGCGGCGGGATCCCCGCCGCCAGCCGCGAGAGCAGCGCGAGGAACGCCCAGAGCAGCAACGCGCCGCAGCCGGCGAGGGTGGCGGGTGACATGGCGACGGCCTGCATAGCGGCGGGCGCGCCGGCCGCGAACCCGCGCGCGCCGGCCCGCGTTGGCGCTTGCATGAAGGGCACCCCGCGCAGCCTGTTCCTCTCCGCCGCCAACCGCGCCGCCGGCGTCTGGATGGGGCACGCCGCGAATGCGGTGCGGCAGGCGCAGTCGGCGTGGATCAGCGCCGCGACGAAGGCGGCCGCGCCGAAGCGTCGGCCGCGAAAGCCGTCGAAGCCCAAGGGCTGACCTGCGTCGAGCCCCGCCCGCCTCACGCCGCGGCCGCGCGCCGCGCCCCTCAGCCGGGCAGCGGCTTGTAGGGCAGGGGCCGCAGTAGCGTGGCGTAGAGCGTCATCTCCCGCCAGACATCGCCGGTGACGTAGGGATCCTCGGACCAGAAGCGCCGCGCGGCCTCGTCCGTGGCATGCCGTGTCACGGCGACGGAGCCGGTCATGTGCGTGCCAGAGGCGTCCAGGATGGCGCCGCCGAACAGCAGCGTGCCATCCGCCGCCATCGGGCGCACCCGCGCCATGTGCGCCGGCCGCGCCGCCAGGCGCCGCGCCTCGGCGCCGGCATCCGTTCCGTCCCGCGCGATGACGATGGTGTGGCTGCGCGGTCCAGGCATGGCGCTGCCCGGTGTCGGCCAGGGAGCATAGGGCAGGGGGGCGATGCGGAAGGGATGGGTCTCCACCTTCCGCCACACGCCCTGCCGCATGAAGGGCTCCTGTTCGAGATAGGCGTCGCGTCCCGACCGGTCCGGCACGTCGAGCACCATCAGCGAGCCGAGGCTGTGGCCCTGCGGGTCATGCAGCGGCAGGCCGAGGGCGAGGCGCCCGGCCTCGGCCTCCGCGGTGATCCACGCGACATGCGCGTCGCGAGCCGCCACGCGCCGCGCGGGGGCTTCCGGATCGGTACCGTCGAAGGCGAGGATGAGCCAGGCCATTGCGACGCCTCCCGGAATACCGCCCAGGGCCGCGAACGCGGCCCCGCGCGCAGACCATCAGCCGGTCCCGGCGCGCCAGCGCGCCGGCGCGTGAGGCTCAATACATGTGCTGCCCGCCGTTGATGGACAGCGTGGAGCCGGTGATGAACTCGGCATCGTCGGCCGTGAGGAACACCACGCCGCGCGCGATGTCCTCCGCCTTGCCCAGGCGGCCGATCGGGATCCGGGCGACGATCTTCTCCAGCACGTCGGCGGGCACGGCGCGGACCATCTCGGTGTCCACGTAGCCCGGCGCGACGGCGTTCACGGTGATCTTGTTGCGCGCGCCTTCCTGGGCCAGAGCCTTGGTGAAGCCGTGGATGCCGGACTTGGCCGCGGCGTAGTTCACCTGACCAAGCTGGCCGGCCTGGCCGTTGACGCTGCCGATGTTGACGATGCGGCCGAACTTGCGCGCGTTCATCCCGTCCCACACGGCCTTGCACATGTTGTAGCAGGAGCCGAGGTTGGTATCGATGACGTCGTCCCACATCTGGCGGGTCAGCTTGCGCATCATCGCATCGCGGGTGATGCCGGCATTGTTCACCAGCACCTCGATCGGACCCACCTCCGCCTCGATCTTGGCCACCGCGGCCAGGCAGGCGTCGAAGTCGCCGACGTCGAACTTGTAGCAGGGGATGCCCGTCCGCTCGGTGAAGGCCTGCGCCGCGGCGTCGTTGCCGGCGTAGCTGGCGACGACCTTGCGGCCCGCTGCCTGCAACGCCTCGCTGATCGCCGCGCCGATGCCGCGTTGACCGCCGGTGACCAGTGCCACTCGTGCCATGTCGGTGTTTCCCCTTTCCGAGCCTTGCCGGTGCGACGCGATCCTCGCGCCCCCTTCCATCATCCTCGCAAGGCTCGGGCGGAAGGGCAAACACCGGCTTCGGCGCCGCGATGTGGGGGCTTGATTTGGATCAAGGTGTCGTGAGGCGAGCCGCCATAGTCTTGAAACCGTCCGAAGGCGCCGAGGCGCCGGACGGACGTTCCTGGACGTTTCCTCCCTCAACTCCACCCCGGCGGTCTTCCGCCGGGGTCTTTTTTCGAGCCGGGCCGATGTCTGGTCCGAGAATTCGCGCCTGCAATCCGTGGTTGAAATCCGCCACGAGAGATTGCGTCTTCACGTCGGCGTGAATGGTATGCGATGCGTGTCGCCGTCGCGCCGAACGTGGCGCCGGGGAGCCACGACGCATGGAAATTGTGATGGATTTGAAGACGGACGCCAAGGCCACGGACCGGTCGGCCCTGCTGATGATGCTGGCCTATGTCGAGGCCGAGTGCCTCCGCCTTGGCGCGGACGCGGCTGCCCGCCACGCCGCCATGGCCGCCGCGCTGGTGCCGGGTGGCGAAGGCGAATCCTCGCTGAGCCCTGGCGCAGCCCTGCACTGAATGCAAGTCGGCGCGATGCGCGCCACGGCGCCTGGGCAGGGGTGAGTCAGCCCCGCCGCAGCAGGAACAGCCCCTGCTCGCCGAACAGGTTGGCGAGCCAGGGGGACCGCTTCCAGGGGCTGCGCAGCCCCTTGTCATCCACCGCCAGCCACCGCTCCACCACGTAGCCGTCCTGGGCGCACAGCGCGAAGAAGTCGCGGATGGTGCAGGGGTGGATGTTCGGCGTCTCGTACCAGGGCCGGTCCCAGGTCTCGTTGTCCGGCATGCGGCCCGAAGTCAGCAGCTTCCAGCGCAGCTGCCAGTGCCCGAAATTCGGGAAGGAGACGATGGCGAAGCGGCCGATGCGCAGCATCTGCCGCAGCACCTCGCGCGGCTTCTCAACCGCCTGCAGCGTGCGGGACAGCACCACGTAGTCGAAGGCGCCGTCCGGGTAGAAGGCCAGGTCCGCGTCGGCATCGCCGTGGATCACCGGCAGCCCGGCCGCCACGGCTTCCGTCGCCTCCGCCATGTCGATCTCGATGCCGCGGGCATCGGCGCCCTTCTCGCGGATCAGGTGCTCGATCAGCGCGCCGTCGCCGCAGCCGATGTCGAGCACGCGCGCGCCGGGCGCGACCATCTCCGCGATCAGGCGCAGGTCGAGCCGCATGTTCTTCGCGACGAAGCGGATCTCCTGCGGCGCGTCCGGCATCACACGCCGACCTTCGCCGCCGCGCCGCGCAGGAAGCCGCCCAGCGCGCGGTGGAACACCGGCTCGTCCAGCAGGAAGGCGTCGTGACCCTTGTCGGTCGCGATCTCCACGAAGGAGACATTGGCCGCCGCGGCGTTCAGCGCGCGCACCAGGGCGCGGCTCTCCTCCGTTGGGAACAGCCAGTCGGAACTGAAGGAGGCGACGAGGAAGCGCGTGGACGTGCCGCGGAAGGCCGCCGCCACCTCCCCTCCATGCTCGGCGGCCAGATCGAAGTAGTCCATGGCGCGGGTGATCGTCAGGTAGCTGTTCGCGTCGAAGCGCTGGACGAAGGTGCTGCCCTGGTAGCGCAGGTAGCTCTCCACCTCGAACACGTCTTCCAGGAAGGTGAGCGCGCTGGCGCCGCGCAGCCGCCGGCCGAACTTCCGGCCCAGCGCCTGCTCCGACAGGTAGGTGATGTGCGCGACCATCCGCGCGACCGAGAGGCCCTTGGCGGGGATCCGCCCATCCTCCCAGTAGCGGCCGCCCTGCCAGTCCGGGTCGCCGTGGATCGCGGCGCGGCCGACCTCGTGGAAGGCGATGTTCTGCGCGGAATGGTAGCTGGCGGTCGCGATGGGCGCCGCGGCGACCACCATGTCCGGGTACGTCGCGGCCCATTCCAGCACCTGCATGCCGCCCATGCTGCCGCCGACCACCGCCAGCAGCCGCGCGATGCCGAGGTGCTCCACCAGGCGCTTCTGCGCGCGCACCATGTCGCGGATGGTGACGGAGGGGAAATCCGTGCCCCAGGGCCGGCCGAGACCCCGTCCGTCGCCGTCCGTCATCTCCTCCGGCGGTCCGGAGCTTCCCATGCAGCCGCCCAGCACATTGGCGCAGATGACGAAGTAGCGCTCCGTATCGATCGGCTTGCCGGGCCCGACCACCGCTTCCCACCAGCCGGACTTGCCGGTCAGCGGGTGCGGCTCCGCCACGTACTGGTCGCCGGTCAGCGCGTGGCAGACCAGCACCGCGTTGCTGCGCGCCGCATTCAGCCTGCCATAGGTCCGGTAGGCCACGGCCAGGGGCGCCACCACGGCCCCGCAATCCAGCGCCAGCCCGTCCTCGAACAGGACGCGCTGGTGGTCCAACTGCCGGAAGGGGGCGAGGGCCTCGGTCATGCCTGGCGTTCGTAGCTTGGGCGCGAAGCAATAGGCGCGACGCCTGCCCGGGGCAACCGGCGGGTGTCGCGGCCCCGCTTCACAACCCTGCCTTGGCGAAGGGGGCCGCCGGTTCTATGGAACCACAGGGGGACCGGACGCACATGCCCGAAACAGCCGACCTCGTCACCGACCAGTCCGAGCCGGGCGCCGACCTCGCCGCGCTGCGCGCCGAGATCGACAGCCTGGACGACCAGTTGCACGACCTGCTGATGCGGCGCGTGGACGTCGTCGCGCGCCTCGCCGCCAGCCGCACCAAGGGCAACGGCCCGGCGATCCGCCCGGGGCGGGAGGCCGTGATCCTGCGCCGCCTGCTCGGCCGCCATGCCGGCCCGCTGCCGCGCGCCGCCCTGGTGCGGCTGTGGCGGGAATTGCTGGCCGCCACCACGAACCTCCAGGCGCCGCTGACCGTGGCGGCCTGGCTGCCGGAGGCCGGGGTCGAGGTGCTGCGCGGCCATCTCGGCCTGTCGGCGCCAGTGACGCGTTGCGCCGACGACGTCGCCGCGCTCGCCGCCTTCGAGGCCGGCAAGGTCGGCCTGGTCGCGCTGCCCGCCGGCGGGCGATGGTGGCGCACGCATTATCCCTCGCGCCTCTTCGTCACGGCGCGCCTGCCATTCCTGGGCGGCGAGCCGACCGTGTTCCTCCTCTCGCCCACCCCGCCCGATCCGTCCGGCGACGACCTCAGCCTGCTCCGCTGCCCGGAACGCGCCCTGGCCGGCCTGCCCGGGGAGGGGCTGCCGCCCCGCCCGTTGCTGCGCGAGGGCGAGCTCTGCCTTGTCGAGGTGCCGGGCATCGTCACCGCCGGCGATGTGCGGCTGGCGGCGATGGGCGCCACGGTCCTCGGCTCCTACGCCACGCCTGCCGCCTGACGCCCCGTTCGACTTCCGCCAGGACCCGTACCGCCATGTCCGTGATGCCGCGCCCCTCCATCCTCTCGGTCGAGCCCTATGTCGGCGGGGAGTCGAAGGTCCCGGGCGTGAACCGGGTGATCAAGCTCTCCTCCAACGAGGGCGCCTTCGGCCCGCCGCCCGGTGCGATCGAGGCCATCGCCCGCAGCGCGGCGGAGGCGCATCGCTACCCCGATGGCGGCGCCACGGCGCTGCGCGAGGCGATCGGCGGGCGCTTCGGCCTGGACCCCGCACGCATCGTCTGCGGCAACGGCTCCGACGAGCTGCTCGCCATGCTGATCCTCGCCTATGGCGGGGAGGGCACTGAGCTCATCATGTCGGCGCATGGCTTCATGATGTACGACCTGACCGGCCGCTGGGCCGGCTGCCGCGTGATCAAGGTGCCGGAGAGGAACCTGACCGCCGACGTGGACGGCCTGCTGGCCGCCGTCGGCCCGCGCACGCGGCTGATGTTCCTGGCCAACCCGAACAACCCCACCGGCTCCATCCTGCCGCAGTCCGAGGTGGAACGCCTGCGCCGCGAGCTGCGCGACGACGTGCTGCTGGTGCTGGACAGCGCCTATGCCGAATACGTCACGCGGCCGGACTACGACCCGGGCGTGAAGCTGGTGGACGCCACCAGCAACACGGTGATGTGCCGCACCTTCTCGAAGATCTTCGGGCTGGGCGGCATGCGGCTGGGCTGGTGCTACGCGCCGCCCGCCATCGTGGACGTGCTGGGCCGCGTGCGCGGGCCCTTCAACGTGAACGCCGCGGTGATGGCCGCCGGCATCGCCGCGCTCGCCGAGCCCGGCTGGGTCGAGAAGTCGGTCGCGCACAACACGGAATGGCGCGCCAAGGTCAGCGCGGCGCTCACCGCGGCCGGCCTCAAGGTCTGGCCCAGCGAAGGCAACTTCGTTCTGGTGGATTTCCGCGACGCGGCGCGCGCCAAGGCCGCCGACGCGCATCTGCGCGCCCGCGGGCTGATCGTGCGCGCCATGGGCGGCTACGGCCTCGGCCAGACGCTGCGCGTGACGATCGGCACCGCCGAGGAGTGCACCCTGGTGATCGAGGCGCTGACCGCGTTCGCGCGTGGCCAGTGACATCCCGCCCTTCAGCGGCCCGCCCGGACCGCTCTTCGACCGGCTCTGCCTGCTCGGCATCGGGCTGATCGGCTCCTCCATCGCGCGCATCGCCAGGGCGCGCGGCGACATCGCGCGCACCGTGGTGGCGCATGCGCGCAGCGCGGCCACGCTGGACCGCGTGCGGGAGCTCGGCATCGCCGACGTTGTGGAGGCCGATCCCGCGAAGGCGGTGCAGGGCGCGGATTGCGTGATCTTCTGCGTCCCCGTCGGCGCCTATGCGTCGCTGATGGCGACCGTCGCGCCGCATCTGAAGCCGGGCGCGATCGTCAGCGATGTCGGCTCCACCAAGGGCAGCGTGGTGCGCGACCTGCTGCCGCTGATGCCGAAAGGCACGCATCTGGTGCCGGCGCATCCGATGGCCGGCACCGAGCATTCCGGCCCCGATGCCGGCTTCGCCGAGCTGTTCGAGGGGCGCTACTGCATCCTGACGCCGCTGCCGGCTACCGACCCCGCCGCTGTGGAGAAGGTGGCCGAGCTCTGGCGCCGCTGCGGCAGCATGATCGAGACGCTGGACCCGGCGACGCACGACAAGATCGTCGCCATCGTTTCCCACCTGCCGCACCTGATCGCCTTCACCATCTGCTCCACTGCCGACGACCTGGCGGAGGAGACGAAGGAGGCGGTGCTGAAATTCGCCGCCTCCGGCTTCCGCGACTTCACCCGCATCGCGGCGAGCGACCCGACCATGTGGCGCGACGTGTTCCTCAACAACCGCGAGGCGCTGCTGGAGATGCTCGGCCGATTCAGCGAGGACGCGCATGCGCTGGGCCGCGCGGTGCGCTGGGGCCAGGCGGACTACATCGAGGACCGAATCCGGCGCGGGCGGAAGATCCGGCACGACCTGATCGAGCGGCACCAGGCGTAGGCAGCGCGGCATCCGTTGCCAATCGCTGTCGCGCGGCATCATTCCGATCTCGTGCCGGATGCGCCCGGCGGCGCGCGGGCGCGTGCCGAGCGCGCGTGAGCCGAAGCCTCGTCCCCGAGACGGAACGGCCCCTTCTGCCGATGGCTACGCGCTAGGCTCGCATTGCGACCGCACGAACGGCGGAACGCAGCGATGGAGGCGTGTGATGGCGAATGCAGACATGCGGCGCCGCGAGGTCCTCGTCCATGGCGCAGCCGCAACCGCGGCGGGACTGGCTTCGCTGGGCTCGGCCTTGCCGGCCTGGGCCTTCCCGAACCGCCAGGGCGAGGAGGTCGTCCCCTGGGTAGACCCGCCTCCGCCGGTTGCCGCGCCCCAGGTGGTGCCGCGCCAACTGGATTGGGAGCGCCTGGACTCCTGGATCACGCCGAACGACCGCTTCTTCGTCGTTGCCCATTACGGCATTCCGGAGATCGACCCGGCCACCTTCCGGTTGCGGGTCGACGGCCTGGTGGAACGGCCGCTCAGCCTCACGCTTGACCAGATCAGGGCGCGGCCACGGCGGGAGGTCGCCTTCACGGTGGAGTGCTCGGGCAATCACGGCATTCCCTGGCTCACCGGCGCCATCGGCAACGCCCGTTGGGCCGGCACGCCGCTGGCGCCGCTGCTGCGCGAGGCCGGGCTTCGCCGGGACGGCATCGAGGTGGTCTTCTACGGCGCCGATAGCGGGGAGGAGCAGATCCGCGACGTGAAGGTGCGCGCGCCGTTTGCGCGCAGCATGTCGGTGGCCGATGCCACCGCGGCCAACGTGCTGCTGTGCTGGGAGATGAACGGCGCCGCGCTTCCGCGCGAGAACGGCTTCCCGTTGCGGCTGGTCGCCCCCGGCTGGTACGGGGTCACCAACGTCAAGTGGCTCGACCGCATCGAGGTACGGGACACGCGCTTCGCGGGCCGCTTCATGGCCCGGGACTACGTGACCGTGCGCGAGGAAGAGATCGGCGGCCGGAGGCTTGCGGTGGAGACCTTGGTCGGCCGCACGCTGCTGAAGTCGGCGCCCGCCAGGGTCACCCGGGTTGGCGGCCGCTATCGTGTCGTCGGCGCAGCCTGGGGCCGCCCTGTCGCGCGGGTGGATGTGCGGATCGACGATGGCCCCTGGGTGCCGGCAACGCTCGACCGCGCCGAGGAAGCCGAGTTCGGATGGAAGATCTGGTCGCTGGACTGGGACAACCCTGCGCCGGGCGAGCATGCGGTCACATCGCGCGCGGTCGATGCCGCGGGACGGATTCAGCCGACGATGGACGACCCCTGGATCACCAGCAAGCGCACCTACTGGGAGAGCAACGGGCAGGTCACGCGGCGGATCCGCATTGCCTGAGCCGGCACGCGGCAGCGCACCGGAGAGGCTCGGGCGGCGGGAGCACCGCCGCCCGTCTGAGTAGCGCGCAAACCCGCCGCGATGTCAGACGCGCGGCTCCACCGGCGTCGCCGGCACCCCGGCGGCCTCGATTGCCGCTCCGGCCTCCAGCAGCAGGTCCTCGCGATACCGCCCGGCCAGCAGCTGCACGCCGACCGGCACACGGCCGACCAGCCCGGTCGTCACCGTCAGCCCCGGCAGCCCCATCAGCGGCAGGCCCACCTGGGTCAGCTGCGCTTCCATCACGCGGCGGAACACCGCGGGGCCCTCCACATCCAGCTGGTCCGCGAAGGGCAGCTCTGCCGAGACGGGGCACAGCGCCACGGGCCAGGTCTCGAAGAAGGTCATCCACTGCCGCACGAACCCGACACGCTTCTGCAGCGCGTCCATGAAGCCGAACAGGTCCGGCGCCGGGCAAAGTTCCTCCATCTGCGCATAGACGAAGGTCGCGTCGGGATCGTCTTCCGCGACGATCGCCTTGTTCAGCCCGCGCCGCGTCTCGGCCAGCCAGAGCAGCGCCTGCAGCTGCGCCGGCTCGCGCAGCGGCGGCAGCGGCACCTCCTCCACCGCCCAGCCGGCGGCCTCCAGGCGCTTCGCGGCGTCGCGCAGCGCCGCCTCCACCTCCGGTACGGTCGGCAGGCCCTCCGGCTTCACGCAGAGTGCGGCGCGCTTGGGCGCCGGCGGGCCCTGCATCGGCATGTCCACCCACCAGGGCTCGCGCACGTCGCGCGCCGCCATCGCGGCGAAGGCGAGCTTCACGTCGGCGATAGTGCGCGCTAGCGGACCCGAGACCGCCATGATCTGCCCGCCGATATGCCGGTCCGGGGAGGTGAAGTTCACCGCGGGGATGCGCCCGAGCGTCGGGCGCAACCCGTGGATGCCGCAGGCATAGGCTGGATAGCGGATGGAGCCCCCGATATCCGTGCCATGCCCGACGGCCCCGATCCCCGCCGCCGTCGCCGCCGCCGCGCCGCCCGAGGAGCCGCCCGGCGTGATGCCGGGATCCCAGGGGTTCCTGGTGTGGCCGTGCAGCCCGTTGCGGCAGAACCAGCGCAGCGAGAAGGCCGGCGTGTTGGTGCGGCCGAGGATCACGGCGCCGGCGTTCCGCAGGTTGGCGACCACCGGGTTGTCCTCGGCGGCGATGACGTCCTTCTGGATCTTCAGCCCGTTCGTGGTGGCGAAGCCCTTCTGGTCCACGTTCACCTTGATGGTCACGGGCACGCCGGCCATCGGGCCGGGGTCCTCGCCGCGCGCGATGGCGGCGTCCACGCGCGCGGCCTCGGCCAGCGTCTCCTCCGGCCGGTGGTCCACCACCGCGTTGATCGCGGGGTTGGCCGCGTCCAGCCGCGCCAGCGCGTCGCGCGCCACCTCCGTCGCGCTCGCCTTGCGTGCGCGCACCAGGGCAGCGACCTCGGTCGCGGGCAGACGCCAGAATGCGGTCATCGTCGGGCTCCAGGCTGCGGCGGTCCGATCACCGGAGGGCCGGCAGGCCCGCAGGTCTGAATCGGCCCGCCCGACATGAACCGCGTCATGCTCCGCGCCAGCCCGCCCGACGTCAACGCCGCCCGAATTGCGGATCCCGCTTCTCCAGGAAGGCCGCCTTGCCTTCGGCGTGGTCGGCGCTGAGGAAGCACGCCGTCTGGAAGCCGCGCTCCTCCTCCAGCGCGCGATCCAGCCCCTCGGCCAGGATCTGCTTGGTCAGCGCGATCGGCAGCGACGCCTGCGCGGCCAGGAACTTCGCGAGCTCCGTCGCCTTGGCCAGCGCGGCACCCTTCGGCACCACATGGTCCACCAGGCCGATCCGCTCCGCCTCCTTGGCATCGGCCTGCGTGCCGTAGAGGAAGAACTGCCGCGCGCGCCCTGCGCCGATGCGTGCCGGCAGGGTGAAGGGCAGGCCGAGATCGGCCATCAGCCCGACCTTGCCGAAGCCCGCCATGAACTTCGCATCCTCGGCCGCCACGATGGTGTCGCAGGCGCAGGCGATGGAGAGCCCCGCACCAACGCACCAGCCCTCCACCGCCGCAACGATGGGGACGCGTCCGGCGACCATCAGGCGGATGATGCGATGCGTGCGCCGCATCCTCTCGCGCCCCGTCTCGCTGTCCGTCACGTTCATGCCGGAGATGTCGCCGCCCGAGCAGAACACGCCGCCCGCGCCGGTCAGCACGATCGAGCGGACATCCGCATCGCCCTGTGCCGCCTCCAGGATGCGGTGCAGCTCCTCGCGCAGCGGCATCGCCAGGGCGTTGCGCCGCGCCGGGTAGTCCAGCGTCAGCGTCAGCACGCCGCCGTCGCGCGCCTCGACGACGCGCATCTCAGCCATCGACGTGGAGCTTCGCGGCGGTCTTCGCCTGCACCTCGGCCAGCGAGAGGCCCGGCGCGATTTCCTTCACGACGAAGCCGCGCCCGGGCACCACCTCCACCACCGCCAGGTTGGTGTAGACGCGCTGCACCGCGCCCATGGCGGTCAGCGGATAGCCGCAGCGCTCCACGAGCTTCGGCGTGCCGTCCTTCGTGGTGTGGTCCATCACCACCCAGAGCCGCTTCGCGCCCGCCGCGAGGTCCATCGCGCCACCCACGGCCGGCGCGCTGTCGTTCTCGCTGGTCGCCCAGTTCGCGATGTCGCCGTTCGCCGCCACCTCGAAGGCGCCGAGCACGCAGAGGTCGATATGGCCGCCCCGGATCATCCCGAAGCTGTCGGCATGGTGGAAGAAGCTGCCGCCCGGCCGCAGCGTGACCGGCTGCTTGCCGGCATTCACCAGCCAGGCATTGACCTTGTCCTTCTCCGGCGCGGGGCCCATGCCGAGGATGCCGTTCTCCGAGTGCAGGATCACCTCGCGCTCCGCCGGCACATGATCGGCGACCATGGTCGGGATGCCGATGCCGAGGTTGACGAACCAGCCTTCCGGGATGTCCTGCGCGACGCGCGCGGCCATCTGGGTGCGGTTCCAGCTCATGTCGATCCCTCCCTCAGGCCTGGCGTCCGATGACCGCAGGGCCGAGAGGCCCGGAGGTCTGAATCGGCCGCCTCAAATCCAGGGCGCGCCGCGCTGCACGCGGACCACGCGGTTCACGAAGATGCCGGGCGTGTGGACGTGGTCCGGCGCGATCTCGCCCAGCTCGCGGACATGGTGCACCTGCGCCACCGTCAGATCGGCCGCCATCGCCATCACCGGGTTGAAGTTCCGCCCGCTCTCCCGGTAGGTCAGGTTGCCCCAGCGATCGCCTTCCCAGGCCTCCACCAGCGCGACGTCGCCTTTCAGCGCCAGTTCCATGACATGCGGGCGGCCGTTGAACTCGCGCGTCTCCTTGCCCTGCGCCAGCTTCGTGCCCGCGCCGGTCGGCGTGTAGAAGGCGGGAATGCCGGCGCCGGCCGCGCGCATCCGTTCCGCCAGCGTGCCCTGCGGCACGATCTCCAGCTCCAGCTTCCCGGCGCGGTAGAGCTCCTCGAACACGGTGGATCCGGCCGAGCGCGGGAAGGAGCAGATGATCTTCCGGACGCGCCCGGCTTCCATCAGCTTCGCCAGGCCGACCTTGCCCGCGCCCGCATTGTTGGCGACGACCACCAGGTCCTTCGCGCCCTGCTCGATGAGGCCCTCGATCAGTTCGTCCGGCTGTCCGACGGCGCCGAAGCCACCCATCAGCACGGTGGCGCCGTCCTGCACGCCGGCCAGCGCCTCGGCGATGGACTGGACGATCTTGTTGATCATGCGCGCCTGCCTCCGCCTCCCGCCGCGGTCCGGAAACCGCGGCGGAGGTAGCCGGTCGGGCGCCGGTCGTCCAGGCCGCGCCATGGCTTCGCCTGGCGCCCGGCCAGGCTGGTGGCTGACCTAGACGAGGATGAAGTCGGCCCCCGTCAGCGGCCCGCCTACCAGCGTCACCCCGATGAGCAGGTCGGTGGCATGGAAGGCGCCGGCGACACCGTCGTTGACGTAGACATACGTCCCCGCCGCGGTGCCGGCGGCCACGTTCACCTGCCACGCCTGCAGCGCCGCGCCGCTCGCGGTCACGGAAGCTGCACCGCCAAGCGCGGTGTTGATGCCGGACATCACCGGCGCGAAGAGGCTGGCGCCGACGCCGAGATTGGCGAAGGCCACGCCCACCACGCCGTTGAAGTTGATGCCGACCGGATTGACGCCCGCGAAGAGCCGCCCCGGCGCGCCGGCCAGCGCGATGTCGTCCAGCCCGACCTGCATGTCGGTGATCCGGTCGATCGTCGCGCGGTAGCTGTCCGTCACCTTGTCGAAGTGGAACCGGTCGGCATCCGCGCCGCCGCTGAGCGTATCGCCCTCGCTGCCGCCGAACAGCGTGTCGAGGCCCACCCCGCCGATCAGCGAATCGCTGCCGACATTGCCGACCAGGGAGTCGGCCCCCCCATCGCCATCCAGCACGTCGTCGCCCGTGCTGCCGTCCAGCGTGTTCGCGCCGGTGTTGCCGAGGATGGTGTTGTTGAAGGCGTTGCCCGTACCGTTCAGGTTGGCCGCGCCCATCAGCTGCAGCACCTCGACCTCGGCGCTGGCGCCGAGCGTGTAGGCGACATAGGCCTGGACCGTGTCCGCGCCCTCGCCGACGGCTTCGGCGATCGCGTCGAAGCGGATGTTCACGACGAACAGGTCGTTGCCGGCGCCGCCATCCATCAGGTCGTTACCGGTGCCGCCGTCCAGCGTGTCGTTGCCGACCCAGCCCAGGAGCGTGTCGTTGCCCGGATTGCCGGAGATTGAATCGTCGCCCTCCGCGCCGTGCAGGGAATTGGCGCCGGTGCTTCCAATCAAGGTGTCCGCGCCGAAGCTGCCGAGGGCGTTCTCGATGCTGATGAAGCGGTCGAGCGAGCCGCCGCCCGGCGTGCCGTCCCCGTCCAGCGCGGTGCCGCTCTGCAGGTTCACGAGGACGCCGTTGTGCAGCGAGGCGGCGACGTCGGACCAGGGGCTGTAGTAGCTGACCCAGTCATTCCCGGTGACGCTGCCGACCATGCTGTCCGCGCCGGCCGCACCGAAGAACCAGGTCCCGTCCGCGTCGCCGACGAACGTGTCGGCGAAGCGGCCGCCGGTGAGGAACTCGAAGCTGCCGGCCAGGCTGTCGGTGCCCCCATCGCCATCCTGCGCCGCGCCCGCCGGCAGATCGACGCGCACGCCGGCGGCGGCCGTGCCGTAGTTCAGGAAGTCGAAGCCGGCGCCGCCGGTCAGCGTGTCATCCCCGCCGCGGCCCCGCATCCAGCTGCCGCCGGCCGCGGCCGTGATCACGTCGGCGCTGTTGGTGCCGTCCACGTTGATCACGTTCACCAGCGTGTCGAGGTAGCCGAGCCCGTCCTCGATGGTGTCACCCAGGTCGAGCCGCGCGACGATGCCGGCCGGCTCGTCGCTGTAGCTGGCCACGACGCCATCGCCGGTGTCGATCGCGCGGATCGTGTCGTTGCCCTGCCGGCCGCGCAGGAAGGAGCGGTCCGTGCTGAAGAACTCGACGCCGGCGACAACGAAGGCAGGGTTGCGCTCCAGGCCGATCAGCAGGTCGTTCACGCTGGTGCCGGTGGCGCTCTCGATGCTGGTCAGCGTGTCGATGTCGCCCCACCCGTCGCGGGCGCGGCGCGCACCGACCGCGACATTCGTCTCCGAACCGAAGCCCGGAATGGTGACCGCCTGGTCGGAGAGATTGACGATGGCACCGTAAAAGTCGCCGTTGAGGTCGGTGTCGTTGCGGTGATCTGCGATGTCGTTGCCGAGCCGCCCGTCGATCACGTCGGCGCCGCGGCTGCCGCGAAGAGAATTGGTCGCGTCGTCCGCGCCGATCAGCGTGTCGGCCGCATCGGTGCCACGCAGGTTCTCGATGCCGACCAGCGTGTCGAAGGCGCCGCCGGTGTCACGTGCCGTGCCGCCGGCCACGCCGTCGATCGCGTCGGCGGAGAGGTTGGCCAGCACGCCGGTGACGGTGCTGTCGCCCAGCCAATCCGCGAGGTCGGAGCCGTCGCCGCCTTCCAGCCGGTCGGCGCCGCCACGCCCGCGCAGCAGGTTGTTGTCCGTGTCGCCGATCAGCGTGTCGGCGTTGTCGCTGCCGGTCAGGTTCTCGATGAAGCTGTTGCCGGCGCTGGCCAGCAGCAGCACGTCCGTTCCGCCCCACCCGTCATCGACCAGGCCCGTCATCAGGTTGGCCACGACGCTGCCGGTGCCGGGCAGGTCGTATCGCGCGGTATCGGTTCCGCCGCCGCCGCCGATCGTGTCGTTGCCCTTGCCGCCGGCGAAGGTCTCGTCCTGGTCCCAGCCCAGCAGCCGGTCGGCGTTGTCCGTTCCGACGAAGCTCTCCAGCGCGCCGGAGACGTTGTCGCTGCCGAGCAGGGTGCCGGTGACCGCATCGCGCTTGGCGACGCGGAACCAGCCGCTGGCCAGGGTGACGACGACACGGGCACTCTCGCCGAGCGCCGAGTAGTCGATCAGGTCGAAGCCCTCGCCGCCGTCGATCGTGTCGTTGCCCGTCGAGCCACGGAACGTGTCGGCGCTGCCGCCGCCCAGCAGGCGGTCGTTGCCGGTCCCGCCGTCGAGGGTGTCCGACCCGTCGCCGCCATCGATCGAGTCGTTGCCGTCGTTGCCCAGCAGGCTGTCATTGCCGAAGTCACCCGACATGGCGTCGTTGCCGTCGCCGCCCGACAGCGTCTCCGCGTTGCCGCCGCCATAGATCGTGTCGTTGCCGAGGTTGCCGTCCACGACGTTGGCGCCGGTGCCCGCCTCGATGTAGTCGTTGCCCTCGCCACCGCTGATGCTGTCCGCGCCGAAGCCCGCGAAGATGTTGTCGTTCCCGATGCCGCCGCTGATGGTGTTGTTGCCATTCCCGGCGAAGATGTTGTCGTTGCCGTTCTCGCCGGAGAGGCTGTCCGCGCCGCCGCCCGCGAAGATGTCGTCCACGCCGTCGCCGCCGGAGACGGTGTTGTTGCCCTCGCCCGCCTCGATCCGGTCGTTGTCGGCCCCGCCCGAGAGGCTGTCGCTGCCGAAGCCGGCGGAGATGGTGTCGAACCCGTTCCCGCCCACCACCGTGTTGGCGCCGTCGCCCGCATCGACGCGGTCGTTGCCGTCGCCGGCGTCGATGCTGTCCGCACCGAACCACGCCGACAGGGTGTCGTTGCCGGTGCCGCCGGACAGCGTGTTGTTGCCGCCGCCCGCCTCGATCGAGTCGTTGCCGATGCCGCCGTCCATCAGGTCGTTGTTGCCGCCCGAGAACAGCAGGTCGTTACCGGCATCGCCGGCCATCGTGTTGTTGCCGCCGGTCGCCGTGATGTAGTCGTTGCCGTCGCCGCCGATCACGCTGTTGCCGCCCAGGATGCTCGTCGCGAGGTCGAAGTTCCCGCTGCCGGCATGGATGGTGTCATTGCCCTCGCCGCCGTCGATGGTGTCGTCCTGCCATTCCGCGACGATCGAATCGTCGCCCAGGCCGCCGGTGATGAGGTTGTAGCCACTGCCGCCGTAGATCCGGTCGCTGTCGTTGCCGCCGTCGATGGTGTCGTTCTCGAAGCCGCCAGTCAGGTTGTCGCCGCCGTCGCCGCCCGAGATGCTGTTGTTGCCGCTGCCGCCGTCGATCGTGTCCCAGTCCGCGCCGCCGACGAGCGTGTCGTTCCCGCTGCCGCCGTCGAGCAGGTCGGCTCCCCCCCCGCCATCGATGCTGTCGGCGCCCTGCCCGCCGAACAGGCGGTCGAAGCCGCTCAGGCCCAGTATGGTGTCGTCGTCGTTGCCGCCGTCGATGTTGTCCCCGGCGCCGTTGCCGGTGAGCCTGTCGTTGCCGGCGCCGCCGGAGATCGTCGAGACCGGATCGGACCCGATATTGAAGGCCGCGATCGTGTCGGCGCCGTCGTCGCCGCTGAGATAGGCGTTGAAGCCGGGCGCGCCGGCGATGCTGTCGTTGCCGGCGCCGCCAAAGTAGAAGTTCGGTGCGAAATTCGTCAGCACGGAGGTGCCAGCGATGGTGTCGTCGCCGTCCCCGGCGAAGACCACGTCGGTGTCGGCATCCGACAGCGCGAGTGGCGCTACCCCTCCGGCCAGGGTGCTGGCGATGAGGTCGTTGCCGCTTGTGCCGAAGATGTTCGCCATGGCTGCTTCCCCCGTGCGCCCGGTCCCGGGCTCGCGAGGATGTTACGCAGCGGTTACTTATTTAGAAGCACCCCCATTACGTCTGAACAATTTTTCATGCGTTTCTGGCAAGATGGGCGTGCGGTGGCGCGCTGCGGGATGGGGCGGGCCGCAGATTCCTTACGTCGGATCAGGGGCCTGTTCCGCGCTCAGCAAGAGCGGCGTCAGGCATGCGCCCGGAACGCCCCGTTCCCCACCACCACGACATCCCGCTCCACCACCCTCGCCCGGAACGCCGCGCCGCCCTTGTCCGGCCAGATCTCCGTCCGGATCGTCTCCCCCGGGAAGACCGGCGCGGAGAAGCGGCATTCCATCTGCCCGAAGCGTGCCGGATCGTTGCCGCAGACCGCCCGCAGCAGCGCGCGCCCCACCACGCCGAAGGTCGCCAGCCCATGCAGGATCGGCCGCGGGAATCCCGCCTTCGCCGCCACGCCGGGGTCGCTGTGCAGCGGGTTGTGGTCGCCGTTCAGGCGATACAGCAGCGCCATCTCCGGCCGCGTCGGCAGGTCCACAACGATCGCCGGCGCGCCCTCCGGCTCCGGCGCCGGCTTCTTCACCGGCCCGCTCGGTCCGCCGAAGCCGCCGTCGCCGCGCAGGAAGGTGGTCTGCTCCAGCGTCGCGAGCTTCGCGCCGGTCGCGGCGTCCAGGATCACCCGCTCGGAATAGAGCAGCGCGCCTTTGCCCTCGCCGCGATCGACCAGGCCGGTCACGCGCGACCGCCCGATCACCTCGCCGTCCACCGGCAGGGGCGCGTGCAACTCCACGCTCTGCTCGCCATGCACCAGCCGCACAGCATCCACGCCGGTCCTCGGGTCGCGCAGCCAGAAGCCCGGATAGCCGAGCACCACGGCCATGGTCGGCAGCGCGCGCATCGCGGCGCCCTCCGTCACGAAGGGCAGCTCCGCCGCGTCCATCGGGTCCTGCCCGCAGCCCAGGCTCAGCGCGTACAGCGCCGCATCCTGCCAGCGCAGGCGCTGGCGGATCTCCGGGATCGGGAAGTTCAGCAGGGTCTCGGGGACGATCGGCATCGTTCTAGTCCAGCTCCACCACGGCATCCGCCGCCACGGCGCCCTGACCGGTGGGCAGCACCAGCAGCGGGTTCACCTCCGCCGAGCGCAGCCGAGGCCCCGCCGCCACAGCGAAGCGCGACAGCGCCGCCAGCGCGGCCGCCAGCGCCGGCACATCCGCCTTCGGCCGGCCGCGCGCGCCGTCCAGCAGCGGGAAGCCGCGCAGGCTGCGGATCATCTCCACGGCCCGGCCTTCGTCCACCGGGCATCGCGCGAAGGCGACGTCGCGGAACACCTCCACGAACACGCCGCCGAGCCCGACCATCGCCACGGGCCCGAAGACCGGGTCGCGCACCGTGCCGATCACCATCTCCACGCCGCCCGTCGCCTGCTTCGCCACCAGCACGCCCTCGATCCGCGCGGCCGGCGCGTGGCGCGCGGCGCGGTCCAGCAGCGTCGTGAAGCCGGCGCGCACAGCCTGCTCGTCGCGCAGGTCCAGCAATACGCCGCCGATCTCGCTTTTGTGCAGGATGTCGGGCGAGAGGATCTTCGCCACCACCGGGAAGCCGATCCGCCGCGCCGCCGCCACGGCGTCCTCCGCGGTCGCGCAGACGTCCTCCGGCAGCATCGGCACGCCCGCCGTCGCCAGCAGCCGCTTCGCCTCCGCCTCGTTCGGCGAAGCGTCGGGCAGCGTCACCTCGGGCGGGGCGGCATCCGCCGTCGGCGCGCGGGCGAACGCCTCGCCGAAGCGTCCCATCGCCGCCAGCGCGACGACCGCGCGGGACGGATCCTCCATCACCAGGAAGCCATCGGCCTCCCATTCCTTCACGCGCTCCGGCGGCGCCAGGATGGACAGCACGAAGATCCGGTCGGGGTGCCGCTCCAGCACGCCCTTCAGCTCCGCCCGCAGCCGCGGCGCGATGGACGGGCTGGCGCCCCACTGCGTGAAGAAGGCGATCAGGCTGGCATAGCCGCCATCCGCCGCCATGCTCTCGGCGAACTGCCCGACCACCGCCATGTCGTTGAAGGCCTGCGCCGTGCAGTCCACCGGGTTGCGCGGCGAGGAGAAGGGCACGAGCGCCTTCAGCCTGGCCTGCGCATCCTCCGGCATTTCAGGCATCGGCAGGCCGGCGGCCTCCGCCGCATCGGCGATCAGCACGCCCGCCCCGCCGGAGATCGTCACCACCCCGAGCGTGTTCCCTACGGGGTAGATGCGCTTCTGCGCGACGTAGCAGATGTCGAGCAGCTCCTCGGTGGTGCGCGCCCGATGCACGCCGCACTCCGCCAGCACCGCATCCATCACCCGGTCGTCGCCGGCGATGGAGGCGGTGTGCGACTGCGCTGCGGCTTCGCCCACCGCGCTGCGGCCGACCTTCATCATCACCACGGGCTTGCGCGCGCGCCGCGCCGCCTCCAGCGCCTGCACGAAGCGGGCGCCGTCGCGGATGCCCTCGGCATAGGCGGCGATCACCTCCACCTCGTCGCGCGCCGCCATCCATTCGATGATGTCGGCCAGGTGCAGGTCGGCCTCGTTGCCCGTCGTCACCAGCACCGGCGTGCCGATGCCGCGGTCGCGCGCCGCGGCGAAGAGGTGGCTGCCATAGGCGCCGGACTGGCTGGCGATGCCGACCACGCCGGGCAGCGGCCAGCCATTCTCGAAGCTGGCCGAGAAGATCGGGAAGTAGCCCAGCGGCGCGTTGAACAGGCCGAGGCAGTTCGGCCCCACCAGGCGCATCCCGTGCCGCGTCGCCGCCGCCACCAGCCGCTCCTGCAGCGCGGCGCCCTCCGGCCCAACCTCCGCGAAGCCTGCGGTGAAGACGATGCCGGCGCGGCAGCCACGCGCGCCCAGCGCCTCCACCGCGGCGATCGCGCCCTCGCCGGGGATGGCGATGATGGCGGCGTCCGGCGCCTGCGGCAGGCTCGCCACGTCGGGGAAGGCGGGCAGCCCCTGGACGGTCGGGCGGTTCGGGTTCACCGGCAGGATGGCGCCCGCGAAGCCGCGCGCCTTCAGATAGGCCAGCGGCCGCCCGCCGATCCGCGTCGGATCGTCCGAGGCGCCGACGATGGCGATGGCACGCGGCCGCAGCAGCGCGTCCAGCGGATGGGTGGGCGTGTCATCCATGCCGGCGAGAGGGGCAGAGCGCCGCGCGCCGCGCAAGCCCCCATGGGCTCGGCTGTCAGATCGGCCGCGCCGGCACGCCGCCCACGCGCGCGCCCTGCGGCACGTCCTCCGCCACCGCGGCCCCCGGCGCCACCACCGCGTCGGCGCCGACGGA
>NZ_JAPSMD010000055.1 GCF_027856955.1 Falsiroseomonas oryzae
AGGGGCGTCGGCGGCGCGGCAGCGGGCGGCGGCGGAGCGGGTCGCGGCGCAGCGAGCGCGGGGACCACCGGCTCCACACGCGCCTCCGCCTCCCCGCCGATATGCGCGAGCAGCGCGCCGACCGGCACCGTGCCGCCCGGCGTGACAACGAGGTCGCGCACCACGCCGTCCTCGAAGATCTCGATCTCGATAGCGCCCTTCTGCGTCTCCACCACCGCGACGATGTCGCCGCGCTTCACGCGATCGCCGGGCGCGACCTTCCACTCGACCAGCGTCGCCGCCTCCATGTCCGCGCCGAGCGAGGGCATGCGGAACTCGGTCACGGCGCGGGCCTCACCAGCCCCCGCGCCGCCGCGGCGATCGTCTCCGGCTGCGGCAGCGCCGCCTGTTCGAGATGCGCGGCGTAGGGGATCGGCACCTCGCGCGAGCAGACGCGGCGGATCGGCGCGTCGAGCTCGAAGAAGGCCTCCTCCACGATGCGCATCGCCACCTCGGCGGAGAGCGAGCCGGAGCGCCAGCCCTCGTCCACGATCACCACGCGGCGCGTCCGAGTGACACTCGCCATGATGGCGGCCGTGTCGAGCGGGCGGAGCACGCGCAGGTCGATCACCTCCGCCTCGATGCCTTCGCCCGCGAGCGTCTCGGCCGCGGCCAGCGTCTTGAACAGGCTGCCGCCATAGGTGACGAGCGTCACGTCGCGGCCGGGGCGGCGGATGCGGGCCTTGGCGATGTCCACGCCCTGCACCGCGGGATCGAGCTCGCCTTCCATGTTGTAGAGCATGATGTGCTCGAAGATCAGCACGGGGTTCGGGTCGGCCAGCGCCGCGGCCAGCATGTGGCGCGCATCCTCGATCGTGGCGGGGGCGAGGATTCGCAGGCCCGGAATGTGCGCGAACCAGCCTTCCAGGCTGTGCGAGTGCTGCGCCGCGAGCTGGCGCCCGGCGCCGGTCGCCATGCGGAGCACGAGCGGCACGGCGAACTGGCCGCCGGACATGTGCGGGATGGTCGCCGCATTGTTCATGATCTGGTCGAGCGCGAGCAGGCTGAAGTTGCAGGTCATCACCTCGACGATCGGGCGCATCCCCGCGATCGCCGCGCCGATGCCCGCACCGACGAAGGCGCTCTCGGACAGCGGCGTGTCGCGGATGCGTGCCTCGCCAAGCTCCTCGAGCAGGCCCTTGCTGACGGCGTAGCAGCCGCCGTAGCGGCCGACATCCTCGCCCATCAGGAAGACGCGCGGATCGGCCAGGATCGCGGCGCGGATCGCTTGGCGGCAGGCCTCGCGGTAGGTGATGCGCGTGGCTGGCGCGGCGCTCATCGGGGCACCTCGTCCATCGTCACGAAGCGTTCGAGGTCCTCGACGGGCTCGAGGGTGCCGGCCTCGGCGAAGGCGACGGCGGCGGCGACTTCCGCCTCCACCTCCGCCTCCAGCCGGTCCATGTCGCCGGGATGCAGGTGGCCGGCGCGCTCCAGCCAGTCGCGCAGGCGCATGATGGGATCCTTCGCGCGCCAGGCCTCGATCTCCTCCTTCGCGCGGTAGAGCTGCGCGTCGAACATCGAATGGGCTCGGAAGCGGTAGGTCCGGCACTCCAGCAGATAGGGCGTCCCCTCCTCCCGCATGCGCTCCACCGCGCGGCGGGCGGCGACCTCCACCGCGACCGGGTCCATGCCGTCCACCGCCTCGCCGCCCATGCGGTAGCCCGCCGCCTTGTGCCAGATGGCGGTCTCCGCCTCCGCGATGCCGACTGGCGTTCCCATGGAATAGAGATTGTTCTCGCAGACGAAGAGCACGGGCAGGCGCCAGAGGGCAGCGAGGTTCATGCTCTCGTGGAACTCGCCCTCGTCGGCCGCGCCCTCGCCGAAGAAGCAGGCGGTGACCGCCTTGCGCCCCTGCATCCGGTCGGCCAGCGCGACGCCGAGCGCCAGCGGCATCCCCGCGCCCACGATCGCGTTGCCGCCGAGGAAGCGCCGGCCGCGGTCGAAAATGTGCATCGAGCCGCCGCGCCCGCGGCAGCAGCCTTCGACCTTCCCGAACATCTCGGCCATCAGAAGGTCCATCGGCACGCCGCGGGCGATCGCCTGGCCATGCTCGCGATAGGTGCCGACGGTCGCGTCCTCGGGCCCGAGCGCCTGCATCACGCCGACCGACACCGCTTCCTGCCCGTCGTAGAGATGCAGGAAGCCACGGATCTTCTGCGCCTGGTAGAGCTCGGCGCATTTGCCCTCGAACCGGCGGATGCGCAGCATCTCGCGCAGCAGGAGCAGCCCGTGCGCGCGATCGAGATGGACCTTGGTGCTCATCGCTCGTCGCTTTCCAGGGTCGAGATGTCGCCCTCGGGCAGGCCGAGTTCGCGCGCCTTCAGCAGCCGCCGCATGATCTTGCCGCTGCGCGTCTTCGGCAGGTTGGCGCGGAAGTCGATCTCCTTCGGCGCGACAGCGGCGCCGAGGCGCTTGCGCGCATGGCCCAGCAGTTCGCGTCGCATCGCCTCGTTCGCCTCGTGGCCCGGCTTGAGCGCGACGAAGGCCTTGACGATCTCGCCCGCCATCGGATCGGGCTTGCCGATCACGCCGGCCTCCGCGACAGCGGGGTGCTCCATCAGCGCGCTCTCGACCTCGAAGGGCCCGATCAGGTGGCCGGAGGACTTGATGACGTCGTCCGCGCGCCCGATGAACCAGAAGTATCCCTCGGCGTCGCGCATCGCGAGGTCGCCGGTCAGGTACCACTCGCCCGCGAAGCACTTGCGGTAGCGCGCCTCCTCCTTGAGGTAGCCGCGCATCATCGAGGGCCAGCCGGCCTTCAGCGCCAGTTCGCCCTCGGTCATGGGCTGCGTGACCTCGCTGACGCCGCCGGCCGCGTCGCGGCGCAGTATGGCGGCGGCGATGCCGGGCAGTGGCCGGCCCATGGAACCGGGCTTCACGTCCATCGCCGCGTAGTTGGCGATCATGATCCCGCCCGTCTCGGTCTGCCACCAATTGTCGTGGAAGGGCATGCCGAAGGCCTCGACGCCCCACAGCACCGCCTCGGGGTTCAGCGGCTCGCCGACGCTGGCCATGAAGCGCAGCGCCGAGAGGTCGCGGCCGGCCAGCGCGGCGTTGCCGAGCTTCATCATCATCCGGATCGCGGTCGGCGCGGTGTACCAGACGCTGACGCGCTCGCGCTCCAGCACGTCGTACCAGGTCTGGGCGTCGAATTCGGCCTCGACCACCAGGTTGGTCACGCCGTTGGTCAGCGGCGCGATGATCCCGTAGCTGGTGCCGGTGACCCAGCCGGGATCGGCGGTGCACCAGAAGACGTCGTCGGGGTGCAGGTCCAGCGCGTAGCGCCCGGTGACGTTGTGCATCACCACCGCCTGGTGGGCATGCACGGCGCCCTTGGGCCGACCGGTCGTGCCGCTGGTGAAGTGCAGCAGCGCCATGTCCTCGGGGTCGGTGGGCGGGATGACGAAATCCGTGCCCGCGTCCCGCATCAGGCCCTGCCAGTCGAGCGTGCCCGGCACCGCGGTCGCCGCGCCGCCCTCGCCGACCAGCACCACGTGCCGCAGCGCCGGCAGTCGGGGACGCAGCGCCTCCACCTTGCGGTGATACAGCGCCTCGGTGGTGACCAGCGCGTCGGCCTCGCCGATCTCGAGTCGCATGGCGATCGGCTCTGGCCCGAAGGCGGAGAACAGCGGGCAGACCACGCAGCGTGCCTTCAGCGCGCCCAGCACCGCCAGGTAGAGCTCCGGGATGCGCCCGGCCAGCACGAAGACCCGCGCGCCGGGCCCGAGCCCCAGCCCCTGGAGCGCATTGGCGACGCGGTTCGTCTCGTCGCGCAGGTCGCGCCAGGTGAAGACGCGCTCCCCGCCGCGCCCGATCCATCGCAGCGCCGCCCGGTCGGCCCGCGGACCCGCGGCGTGACGGTCCACCGCCTCATGCGCGATGTTGAGCCCCCGCCCGTCCGGCAGCCCGTCGAGCAGCGCGCGCGCCGCCGCCCAGCTGAAGTCGCGGCAGGCGGCGTCGTAATCCGCGAGATTGGGCGGCACCCGCCAGGCGGCGGGTTTCGGGATCCGGGCATGCCGGCCAAGCGGTGCCGCGATGCCGTTCTGCGAAGGCGCGGGCGGATTCATGCTTGCAGCGTCCTCCCGTCGACGCGTGCAGCTTCACCGCGCACGGCGGCGGCTGCCATGACGCAGATCAAGACTGGCAGAGGATACGAGGATCAGCGCGCGCGCGAGGCCAGCCGGAGTCGTTCGCCCGCGACGGCGCAGCGGCCGTAGCCCTCGTGATGCAGGGTGCGGGGCGCCTTCACGCCGGGCTCGCGCCAGGCATGGATCACCTCCAGGACGAACATGTTGTAGCGATCCACCCATCGTGCGTCGGCGACGCGGCATTCCAGGTTGGCGAAGCACTCTGCCACCAGCGGCGCGGCGACGTGCCGCGCGGGCAGCGGCGTCAGGCCGAAGGCGGCGAACTTGTCCTTCGTGCGGCCCGAGCAGTTGCCGATGCCGGCGACCTGCCGGCCGAGATGCGCCTCCGGGATGGCGAGCACGCATTCCCGCGTGCGGCGCAGCGTCTCGAAGCTGAGGTGCCGGCCGCTGACGATGCAGCCGATCAGCGGCGGCTCGAACTCCATCATCATGTGCCAGGACATCGCCATCACGTTGTGCCGCCCGCGCCGCGACGTCGTGAGCAGCACGACCGGCCCCGGCTCGAGCAGCTGGTACACGCGGGAGAGCGGGAAGCTGCGCGGCATGGCCTGTCTCCGGGCGGCTAGCGGCGTCCGCGGCCGCTGCCCAGCGCATCGGCCGGGTCGCCGTCTCTGATGTCGGTGCAGGGGGACATGCCGGGCAGCCGGTTGCAGGCATGGAAGGGCATGTCCGACACGTCGGCATCGGTGACACCCGTCTCGGGCGCCGGCAGGGAGGCGCCCAGGCGACCGCGCCCCTGTCCCGGCGCATCGACGGGATCGGCGTCGCCGGCCGCCATGCCCCGCGGCTTGCCGCGGCCATGGCCTGCCGCGTTGCCCGGATCCTTTTCGGTGAGGCCGGTGCCGCGCGGCGGCCCGCCGGTGCTCATTGCGCTGTTCCAGCGGACCGGGACGCGTGCCGCGCCGAGAAGGCGTCCACCTGCTCTCCGAGGCCGGGCGTGTCGATCTCCTCGTAGTCGTAGCGCGCGCGGATGATCGGCAGGCCGGGTGCTATGAGGCGGGCCAGATCCGCCGGCGTCGCGCTGACGACCAGATCGGCGCCCGACCGCGCGATGGTCTCGCCGAGGTCGCGCAGCTGCGCGGCGTCGTAGCCCATCGCCGGCAGCACCGGGCCGAGATGCGGGAAGGCGGCGTAGACCGTGGCGATCGCCGGCGCCGCCGATGGCCGCGGATCCAGGATCTCCGCCGCGCCGGCCGCGCGCGCGGCGGCATGGCCCGCGCCATGCGGCATGCCGCCATGCGTCAACGTCGGCCCGTCCTCCACGACGAGAACGCGGCGTCCGCGGACTGCCGCGGCATCCTCCAGCGTCACGCGCGTGCCGGCGCGCAGCAGGATCGCCGACGGGTTCAGCCGGCGCGCCGCCGCCATGACCTGCGCGACCTGACCGGCGGGCGCGGCGTTCGCCTTGGCGACGAGGACGATGTCAGCGCTGCGCAGCACGGCCTCGCCGGGGTGCCATCCCTCGACATGGCCAGGCCGCAACGCGTCGGCGAGGACGATCAGCAGGTCCGGGCGGATGAAGGGGAAGTCGTTGTTGCCGCCGTCCCACAGGATGATGTCGCTCTCCGCCTCGGCGCGGGCCAGGACGAGGGCGGTGTCCACGCCGACATGGACGACGCCGCCGGCGGCGACATGCGGCTCGTACTCCTCGCGCTCCTCCACGGTGCAGCCGGCGGCGTCCATCTCGGCCACGCTGGCGAAGCGCTGCACGACCTGGCGCGCGAGGTCGCCATAGGGCATCGGGTGCCGCAGGATGCCGACGCGCAGCCCCCGCGCGCGCAGCCGCGCGGCGAGCCAGCGCGCGGTTTGCGACTTGCCGCAGCCCGTGCGCACCGCGCAGACCGCGATCACCGGCAGGCGCGAGGCCAGCATGGTCCGCCGCGGCCCCGGCAGTACGAATTCCGCCCCGCCCGCCAGTACCGAGGAGGCGATCCGCATCACATGCGCCTGCGACACGTCGCTGTAGGCGAAGACGACGCTGTCCAGGCCCCGCCGCAGCAGCGAAGGCAACTCGGCCTCGTCGAGGATCGGGATGCCCGCAGGGTAGAGCGGCCCCGCCAGTTCCGGGGGATAGCGGCGCCCCGCGATGCCGGGGATCTGCGCCGCTGTGAAGGCCACGACCTCCTGCGTCGGATCGTCGCGATAGACGAGGTTGAAATCGTGGAAGTCCCGCCCCGCCGCACCGAGGATCAGGACGCGCTGGCGCGGGTTCACGACAGGGTCCGCCGATCCGCCCTCGTTGCGTCCTGCGCACACATCATGACGAACATCCTCGGCGGAACGCGATGGCTTTGAAAGGATGCCCTGATGACGGCTGCCTGCGTGTTGACCCAGGTCAATCGCCTGGCCGCTTCGCGATCACTGGAGCGATCCGGTGACGCATAGGACTTCGAGGGCCGCGATCGCGCTAGGTCCGGATTCTGTCCGTTGCGGTCGAAGCGGCAGTGGGAACGATCCCTCAGGTCACTCTGCCAACCATGAGTCGCGCTCGGTGCGGGCGCAGGTTCACTCCCTGCGTCGATCAGCGAGGGGGGCGAGGTAACGCCGCCCGGGGCGTCACCGTCGGCAGCTTGATCACGCCCCCGGTGGCGTTACCATCCAGCCACCCCACTGCGCCACGCGCTCCGCTCCGGCCCCACTCCGCCAGCCGCAGGCTCTCCCCCAGCTCGCCTCGCACCTCGATCCGTTGGATGGGGGGCTCGTGCCACCTCCGCCGTCCTGCGGTAAGGCCGCTTCGTAACCGCAGGGGGCGCAGCGATTGCCAGTCGGGCAGCGTGCGGTTCAACAGGCGTTCCGGACGTGCGGCTGGTCCTCGGCCGCCTGCCGCGCCGCGGCACGTGGCTTGCTGTGAAGTGGCTCCGATCAGTGCCCCCGGACCCGCATGAACTCGATCTCCGCCTTTGTCGCCGCGCTCGGCGACATTCCCCACACGACCGACGCGGCCGAGGTGAGGCTGCGCTCGCGCGACAACTTCGCGGTCAGTCCGCTCCTCCGGCAGGCACTCGCCGGGAAGGCGGCGGATCTGGTGGTGGCGCCCCGCGATCGTGTGGAGGTTGTGCGCGTGATCCAGGCAGCGGTCCGCCACAAGGTGCCCCTGGTGCCGCGTGGCGGTGGCACGGCCAACTACGGCCAGAGCGTGCCCATGGCCGGAGGAGCCCTGCTCGACCTGCGGGGGCTGTCGGGCATCGTCTGGCAGCGCCCGGGCGCGGCGCGGCTGCGCAGCGGCACGCGCATGGATCTGCTGGACGAGGAGCTGCGCAGCTCGGGCTGGGAGGTCCGGATCCACCCCTCCACCCGCCGGCAGAGCACGGTCGCGGGCTTCATCGCCGGCGGCTCCGGCGGCATGGGCAGCGCCGCCTTCGGCATGCTGCGCGACGCGGGCAACGTCACCGCGCTCGAACTGCTGAGCATCGAGGCCGAGCCACGGGTCGTGGAGCTGCGCGGCCGTGACGTGGGCCTCGCCCACCACGCCTACGGCACCAACGGCATCATCACCGAGGTGGAACTCCCCCTCGCTCCCGCCTGGCCGTGGCGCGAGGTGGTGCTGGCCTTCCCCGATTATGCGCGCGCTATCCGCTTCGCGGTGCAACTGGCGAAGGAGGCCGGCATTCTCAAGAAGCTGATCTCCGTGCAGGAGTGGCCGGCGCCTGCGATGATGCGTGCCCTGGGCGGGCTGGTGCCGGAGGGGTTGACCGCCGTCTTCGCCATGCTGGCGGAGCCGACCCGCGCCGCCGCCGACGACCTGGTCGCGGAGTTCGATGGCCGCGCGCTCTCCGATGATGCGGAAGGCGAGAACCCCTTCGGCGCGCCGCTCTACGAGTTCTCCTACGGCCACGGGCTGCGGCAGATCCAGAAGTCGCATCCGCGCACGACTGTTCTGCAGGGCATGTTCCCGGCCGAGGGACTGGTTGCGACGCTCGAACGGGTGCGCGCGCGCCTCGGCCATCTCGGCCCGATGCGCACCGAGGTGTTCCTGAGCGAGGGCGAGGTGGTGGGCATGGGCTCGCCCTACTTCCCCTTCGCCGGGGCGGAGGAGATGGCCGACTGCGTTCGCGTCATGCAGGAGGCGGGCGCCCAGATCGCCAATTCCCACGCCACCGGGCTGCGCGGGGTCGGCATCAAGTCCATCGGCCCGCGCGAGATAGCCTTCAAGCGCGATATGGATCCGCACGACCTGCTGAACCCCGGGCAGATGGATCTGGGCGACGCGATAGCGTCGGTTTCCACGCTGCCCGCCAGTGGCTGGCGCTTCCGCCGCGATGCCTGAACCCCGGTCTGCCGCGCAGACAGGCATGTCCCGAAGCTCTCTGCCGGCAAAACATGCCGATCCGGATCGGATGGCGAGTTTCGCGCCCTCCGGCCCCGTTGCCCGCCCGTGCCGATGCCGCCACCTCCGCGGCGACGGGCAAGGAGCGGGATGAATGAGCGGGCCGCCACCAGAGGGGATGCTTCCGACCGAGCGGCTGCCCTTCCAGCCGATCGCCGGCCGCGCGGCGCCGCCGCTGCCGGGCGGCCAGCGCGTCGCCGCCTGGGTCATCGTGAATATCGAGGAGTGGGATCCGACGCAGCCCATGCCGCGCATGGTGAACCAGCTGCCGACCGCCGCCGCGCCCAGCCCAGATATCCCGAACTGGTGCTGGCACGAATACGGCAACCGGGTCGGCTTCTGGCGGCTGCTGGAGATATTCGACGAGGCGGGCGTGAAGCCGGCGCTCGCGATCAACGGCAAGGCCGTCGAGACCTATCGCGAGATTTCCGCCGCCGCGCTGGAGCGCGGCTGGGAGTTCATGGGCCACGGCTTCACCCAGCGCTCCATGCAGAAGGTGCCCGACGAGGCGGAGGACATCCGCCTGACGACGGAGGCGATCGCGCGATTCACCGGCGCGCGCCCGCGCGGCTGGCTCGGCCCCGCCCTGCAGGAGACCTGGCAGACGCCGGAACGGCTCGTGGAGGCGGGCTACGACTATGTCTGCGACTGGGTGCTGGACGACCAGCCGGTGCGGCTGGCCACCCGCAACGGCTCGATCGGCTCCGTGCCCTATACGCAGGAGATCAACGACGTGCCGATGATCCTGATGCAGCAGCATCCGGCCCGCGAATGGCGCGACCGCGCCATCGACCAGTTCGAGCAACTGCGGCGCGATGCGAAGGACGGGCCGCGCGTGCTCGCCCTCGTGGTCCACCCTTACATCATGGGCGCACCGCACCGCGCGCGCTACGTGCGCGAGGCGCTGCTGCACATCAACGGCACCGGCGACGCCGCCTGGATGACGGGCGCCTCGATCCTCGACCACTGGAAGGTGTGACGGCCATGATGCGACGCATCCTGCTGGCTTTCGCGCTGCTCGCCTCTCCGGCGATGGCGCAGGCCCCGACCTCGCTCGTCGTGCCATTCCCGCCCGGCGGCGCCTCCGACGTGCTCGGCCGCGCGGTCGCGGAGGCAATGGCGCGCGCCAGCGGCCAGCCCTTCGTGGTGGAGAACGTCAGCGGCGCGGGCGGCACGATCGGCGCCAACCGCGTGGCGCAGGGGCGCAACGACGGCAGCATCCTGCTGCTCGGCAACATCGGCGTCGCCACCGCGCCCTCGCTTTACCGCAACCTGCCCTTCGACCCGCAGCGCGACCTGGAGCCGGTCGGGCTGGTCGCGCCGATGCCGATGGTGCTGCTCGGCCGGCTGGACCTGCCCGCGCGCAACCTGACGGAGCTGATCGATTGGCTGCGGGCGCCGGGGCGGGAGGCGACGATCGCGCATTCGGGCGTCGGCTCCGCCAGCCATCTCTGCGCGCTGCTGCTGCGCAGCCTGACGCGCGCGCCGATCACCACGGTGGCCTATCGCGGCACGGCGCCGGCGATGGCCGACATCTTCTCGGGCCGGGTGGACATGGTCTGCGACCAGACCAGCGCCGGCGCGCCGCTGGTGCGGGAGAACCGGGTGCGCGGCCTCGCTGTCACGGCGGAGGCGCGCTCGCCCACCATGCCGGCCGTGCCGACCACGGCCGAGAGCGGCGTGCCGGACCTGGTGCTCGCGGTGTGGCACGGGGTCTATGCGGCGCGCGGCACGCCGGCGCCGGTGGTCGAGCGCCTTGCCCAGACGCTGCGCACGGCGCTCGCCGATCCCGCGGTGGTCGCCCGCATCGAGACCCTGGGCGGCAGCGTGGAGCCGGCCGACCGCATCACGCCGGCCGCGCACCGCGCCTTGCTGACCGCCGAGGTCGCGCGGTGGCGACCCATCATCCAGGCCAACGGCGAGTTCGCCGACTGAGCGGCGCGCCCGCCCCGTACGCTGCGCGGCAGGCCGGCCTCCCCCGAGCGCCTTCGCCTCTCCTTGCCGCCGCCCACGGCGCCGCTACAAAGCCCATCGCGCACAGGCTAGCCTCCCGGCAGAAGAACGCAGTTCGGGGGAAGCGGGATGGATCGGCGCAGCATCATGCTCGGGCTCGGCGCCCTGCTCGCCGCACCGCGCGCAGCCCGGGCGGCGCCAGACCTCGCGGCGCTCGCCGCGGCCGCGGCGGGGGAACAGGGCGAGCTGTCCTGGTACGAGAGCAACCCGATCGCCGCCCTCGACCGGGTGGTGGCGGCTTTCAACCGCGGCCCCGGCGCCCGCATCCGGGTCCGCCCGGAAAGCGTGCCGGGCGGGGTCGGGATCGTCGGCCGCGTGGCCAACGAGGCGCAGGCCGGCGGGGGCCGCACGGCCGATGTCGTGAGCCTCGGCGGCTCCGGCATCGCGCGGCTGCAGGAGCGGGGGCTGCTCGCGCCGGTGGACTGGGCTGGCCTCGGCCTGCCCGCCGCCTGGGTGGCGGGGCCGGCGCTGCTCACCGCCGCCTCGATCTACTGCGTCATCTACAACCGGAACCAGGTGAGCGCGGCGGATGCGCCCAGGACCTGGGACGACCTGCTGAACCCGCGCTGGCGCGGGCGGATCGGCACCTGGGTCCGTGCCGCCGCCTTCGCCGAGCTCGCCGAGGCCTGGGGCGAGGACCGCACCACCGCCTACTACACTCGCTTCCTCGAGCAGAACCCGATGCTGTTCCGCTCCACCGCGCCGCTGGCGCAGCAGGTGGCGGCGGGCGAGATCGCGATCGGGCTGGGCGTCTATCACACCGCGCTGCCGGCCATCCGGCGCGGCGCGCCGATCGAGGTTGTCATGCTGGACCCGACGCCGATCTCGGCGATCTGGACCGCGGCGGTCACGCGGGCACGCCGGCCGGAAGCGGCGAAGCTGCTCGGCGTCTGGCTGGCCACGCCGGACGGCGCGCGCGCCTACGAACAGGCGACCGAGCGCGGCCATCCCCTGATGCCGGAGACCGAGACGGGCCGCCGCCTGCAGGGCCTGCGCCTGGCGGAATGGCCGATGGCGCAGAAGGACGTCTATGCCCGGATCTACGAGGCCTTCAACGCGCGGGTGAACGAGGCGCAGGCGCGGTGAAGGGCCTGAGGCCGAGCCCAGGCCCGGCCGAGGGCACGCGCATCACCGCGCCAGCCTCGACCGGTGGCATCGGCCCGAGATCGCCCGCGAGAAAGCGGCCCATCGGGATGCCGCAATCCGGCAGGGGCTGCGGCAGCGTGCTGGCCACGTGCAGCGCCACGGCGGTGCCGATGGCGCTCTCCAGGCTGACGGTCACCGTCACCTGGACGCCCGCCTCGGCCGCCATGCGGATCATGTGCCGAGCGCGGTCGGGCCCGCCGGCGCGCTGGGTCTTGAGGATGATCACGTCCGCCGCGCCGGCGGCGAGGATCGCCTGCAGGCTTGCGGCGTCCGTCGCGCTCTCGTCGAGCGCGACGCGCACCGGGCTGCGGCGTCGGAACGCCGCGATCTCCTGCAGCGGCCGCCACGACGGGATGGGCTGCTCTGCATAGTCGATGCCGAAGCGAGCCAGCTGCGTCAGGTGTTCCAGCGCCCATTCGGGATCCCAGGCCTCGTTCGCGTCGAGGCGCAAGCGCGCATCCGGCACCGCGGCGCGGATCGCGGCGACGCGCGAGCGATCCGCCTCGCGATCCTCCCAGCACTTGATCTTCAACGTGCGGTACCCCTGCGCGTGCAGCGCCGCCGCGCGGGAAGCCGCCTGGTCGGGCGTCTTCTCGGTGACGAGGCCGTTCACGGGCACCGCCTCCGCCGGTGTGGCAGGGGCGGCCAGGATCGCGGCCAGCGACCGGCCCGACGCCGCCGCGCGCGCCGAGAGCCAGGCCGCCGCGATCCCGCAGCGCAGACGCGGCGGAATGCCCCTGGCGTCGAGCCGGGCGAGGAAATCCTCCGCCTCGACCGGCAGGCCCGCGACGAAGCGCCCGGCCTCCGCGGCCAGCTCCTCGGGCACGGTGTCGAGGTGGATCGGCGGAGCAGACTCGCCGAATCCCTCCGCGCCCCAGGCCTCGACACGCACCAGCAGCCCGCGGCGCTCGGTCTGCACGCCCTTGGCCCAGCGATACTCCTGCGCGAGGGGCAGGACATAGGGCTCTATGGAGATGGTTCCGCTCATTCGGCGTCCTCCGGCAGACCCTCCACGACCACGCAGCGCTCGGGTGGCAGACGCAGGCGCACGGCGTCGCCCTCGGCACGCAGCCGGCCCGAGGTGCCCTGCACGCGCAGGCTGGCCCCGCTGTCGAGCGCGACGACGTATTCCACCAGGCGTCCGGAGAAGACCGTGCGCGCGATGCGTCCGGCGACGAGGTTGGGGCCTGATGCCGCCTCCTCGGCGAACTCGATGTGCTCCGGCCGGACCAGGAGCGATAGCCGCGGTCCCGGCGCATCGGGGAAGCAGGCGGACAGCACCGGCCCGAGCGCGGTGTGCAGCAGAAGCAGCCCGCCTTCGGGCCGCGCCGCCGTGCAGGCCAGCAGGTCCGCCTGGCCGACGAAACGCGCCGCGAAGGCGGTCCGCGGACGAAGGTAGAGGTCGTGCGGCGAGCCCATCTCCACCACCCGCCCGTCCCGCATCACCGCCACGCGGTCGGACAGCGCCAGCGCCTCTTCCTGGTCATGGGTGACGTAGACGAAGGTGGTGCCGACGCGCCGCTGCAGGTCGCGCAGCTCGACGCGCATCTGCTCGCGCAGCCTTGCGTCCAGGTTCGACAGCGGCTCGTCCAGAAGCAGCAGGCTGGCACCCTTCACGATGGCTCGGGCCAGCGCCACGCGCTGCTGCTGCCCGCCGGAGAGCAGCGGCGCCGGCCGGTCGCGGAAAGCGCCGAGCCCGACCATCTCCAGCGCCTCTGCCACGCGCCGCTCCGCCGCCGCGCCGCGGATGCCGATCGCCTCCAGCGGGAAGCGCACATTCGCTGCGACGGTCATGTGCGGCCAGATCGCGTAGGACTGGAACACCATGGCGATGTCGCGCCTCGCCACCGGCATCACCCGTCCCTGCGCGCCGGAGAAGACGACGCTCTCGCCGATGCGGATCTCGCCTTCGTCCGGCGTCTCGAGCCCCGCCACGCAGCGCAGCGTGGTGGTCTTGCCGCAGCCCGAAGGGCCGAGCAGCGTGAAGAACTCGCCGGCGCCGACGTCGAGCGCGACATCCCTCACGGCAAAGGCATCCGCGCGCGTGCGGTCGTAGCGTTTCACCAGGCCGCGGATCCGCAGCATCAGCCGCTTCCCCTGCGCAAGCGGGAACCCAGCAGCTGCCAGGCGACCATGACCACAAGCAGCGCACCGACGAGCCAGACGCCGACCGCCGCCGCGCGGGTCGGCTCGCCGCCCTGCCACCAGTCCCACAACAGGGTGGTGGCCACGCGGTTGTCGCGGCCCTGCAGCATCAGCGCGATGGAGAGCTCGCGCATGGCATGCGCCAGCACCCAGATCCACACGGCCGCGATGGCCGGCCACATCAGGGGCAGCGTGATGCGGCGCAGCACCCGCGAGGCGCCGGCGCCGGAGGTGCGGCCCGCTTCCTCCAGCTCGGGGTGGAGCTGCGCCATGACGCCGCCCGTCGCGCGCGTGCCGAAGGAGAGGTAGTCGGTGGTGTAGGCGACGACCAGGATCCAGACCGTGCCGTAGATCGCGATGATCGGATCGAGGGTGAGATAGACGTAGATCAGCGCCACCCCCATCATCACGCCCGGGATCGCCACCGGCATGAATGCCAGCGCGTCCAGCACCGCCGCGCCCGGCACGCGCAGCCGCACCACGAACCAGGCGATGAGCGTGGCCAGGATGGCCACGGCCGTGGCCGAGACGGCGGCCACCAGCATCGTGTTGGCCGCGGCCTCGAACACGCGGGGGCTGTCGAGGAAGTCGCGGTGGTTCTCCAGCGTGGCAAGCGCAAGTGCCGCGACGGACGGCGGAACCTGGTAGGGCATGAGGCTCATCCACGCCAGCATCCCCACGGGCATGCCGACCGCCAGCAGGAAGTAGGCGCAGGCGAACCCCAGCGCCGGCCAGCGCCAGGCGCCGAGCGCCATGCGACGCGGCCGGAAGCCCTTGCCGGTGACGGTGCGGAAGCGCGCCGCCTCGCGCGTCAGCCGCCGATAGAGCAGGCCGAAGCCGAGCAGCACGACGAGCAGCAGCGTCGCCAGCGCGCTGACCTGGCCGTAGAGCGGCAGGCCGCCCGGAGCCTCGGAGGCCAGGTAGAACAGCTGGCTGGACAGCACGAAGATGCGGGCGGGCATCCCCAGCGTGCCGGGGATCTCGAACACCACGAAGCCGACGATCAGCAGGAACACCGCCGCCGCGAGAAGCGCCGGGCTCAGCAGCGGCACCAGCACCCGCCGGGCCAGCATCCAGCCCGAGGCGCCGGATGCCAGCGCGGCTTCCTCCAGCGAGGGATCCATGTTGCGGAAGGCGGGCGCAAGGAACAGGAAGGCCGTCGCGGTCAGGGACAGTCCCTGCACGAAGACCATCGCGGGCATCGAATAGGCGTTGAACGGTGGTTCCGCGAGGCCCAGCAGGTCGCGCAGCAGCAGGTTCAGCGCGCCGGCGCGCGGCGAGAGCAGCATGGACCAGCCGATCGCCATCAGCAGCGGTGGCGTGGCCATCGGCAGGATGACCAGCGCCCGGACGGCGCCGGCGCCCGGCAGGTCCGTCCGCTCCACCAGCCAGGCGAGACCCCCGCCGAGCAGCAGCGCGATCGCGACGGAGCCGAGCGCGAAGACGACGCTGTTGCCGATCAGCCGCCACAATCCGGGCGACCCATAGACCTCGGCGTAGTGATCGAAGGTCAGCCCGGCGTCGAGCGGGAACCCTGTCGGCCGCAGGCTCGCCAATACGAGGAAGGCGAGCGGGATGGCGACCAGCCAGACCAGCAGCGCGCCCATCAGCAGGCTGGGCGCGAGGCGGTATGCGCGCGCGGCGAGCGGAGCCCTCACGCGCGCAGCAGGGCGCCCCAGCGGGCGAGTTCGCTCAGGTAGTAGTCCTGCGCGGCGTCGGGGCTCGGGCTCGATTGCGGCTCGATGCCGAGGCGGGTGAGCTGGCCCTGCACCTCGGGGCTCGCCACGGCCGCGACCACGGCGCGGTGCAGGGCGGAAACGGCCGCGGGCGGCGTGCCGGCGCGCACGAACACGCCCTGCCAGGAGCGCATCTGCGCCGCCACCGGCAGGCCGAGCTCGCCCAGCGCCGGCACGTCCGGCATCACCGGGGATCGCCGGTCCTGCATGACGCCGAGGATGCGCACGCGTCCCTCCGCCGCGGCGGGCGCGTGGTAGGCGGCGGCGGGATCGAACATGACCTGCGTGTCGCCGGCCAGCAGCGCCTGGAAGGCCTCCGCCCCGCTGCGGAACTGCACCGGCTCGAACCTGCCGCCGGCGACGTTGAACAGCAGCGTCGGCCCGAGATGGGAAGAGGTGCCGGCGCCGCTCGAGGAGACGAAGACCGCTTCGCGGCGGGCCCGCTCGACCAGCTCAGCGATGCTGCCGATGCCGGAGCGCGCACTGGCCAGGATCACGATGGGCAGCGAGGTGAACTGGCTGACCATGCGGATGTCCGCACGCGGATCGTAGCCGAGGCTCGGCAGCATGGCGGGGTTGGTGGCGAGGTGGATGCCCGCGAAGCCCAGCGTGTGCCCGTCGGGCGGCGCCTGCAGCGCGGCGAGCGTGCCGAGGTTGCCGGAGGCGCCGGGCCGGTTGTCCACCACGACGGGCTGGCCGAGCAGCGGCGCGAGCGCCGCTGCCATCAGGCGCACGATCGCGTCCGAGACGCCGCCCGCGCCGAAGCCGACGAAGAAGCGCAGCGGCCGGTCCGGGCGCCAGGAGTCCTGCGCCGGTGCCGCGCGTGACAAGGCGAGGACCGCAGCTGATCCACCGAGCGCGCGTCGCGTGATCATCCCCTTCACCTCAATCCATTCGTGCGCCGCTGGCGCGGACCGCCTCGCCCCACCTCACCCGTTCCCGGGCGACGAAGGCGGCGAACTGCGCGGGCGTCTGCCGCGGCGCGGGCTCGGCGCCGCGCGCGGCCAGGCGGCTGACGGTCTCGGGATCATGCATGGCGTCCACGAAGGCGCGGTTCAGACGCTGCACGATCCCGTCCGGCGTACCCGCGGGGGCGAAGATCCCGTCCCAGGCGCTCACCTCGAAGCCCGGCAGCACCGAGGCGACGGTGGGCACGCCGGGCTGGCTCTCGAGCGGCTGGAGCGAGGTGACGGCGAGCGTGCGCACCGAGGCGTTCTGCATCACCGGGAAGGCCGCGGGGATCAGCTCGATCGCCATGTCCAGCCGCCCGGCGGCGAGGTCGGTCATCGCCGCCGCGTTGCCGCGGTAGGGGACGTGGACGATGTCCACCCCCGCGGCGACGCGGAACATCTCTGACGCGATATGCCCGGTGGTCCCGTTGCCGGCCGAGCCGTAGGAGACCTTGCCGGGGTTGGCTCGCAGATGCGCGATCAGCTGCGGCAAGGTGGCCGCCGGCAGGTCGCGGCGCACGACGACGACCAGCACGATGCGCGATAGCCCGGCGACAGGGATGAAGTCCTCCTGCGGACGGAAGGGCAGGCGCGGGTAGAGCGCCTCGTTGATCGCGTGCGTGCCGTTCGTGCCGTAAAGCAGGGTGTGGCCATCCGCGGTCGCGCGCGCCGCAGCCTCGGCGCCGATGTTGCCGCCCGCGCCCGGACGGTTCTCGATGACGAAGGGCTGGCCGAGGCGGGCCTGGGCGGGCTGCGCGGCCAGACGCGCCAGCGTGTCGCCGCCGCCGCCGGCCAGGAAGGGCACGATCAGCCGAACCGGCCGGTCCGGATAGCCGCCCTGCGCCCGTGCGCCGCCGGCCAACAGGGCCAGGCCGCCGCCCAGCAGGAGGCGCCGCCCGATCATCGGCGCTCCATCCGCGTCATGCATGGTCATCCCGACTTTCCCTCCCAGGCGTGGTGGCCGGCGGGTCGTTGTCCGGCCCGTCCGGCGTAGTCGTGAGCGCTAGACGGGATAGCCCTCCAGCAGGTCGACCGGGTCGCCGTAGCGCTCGGCCAGTGCGCGGACCGCGGGATCCCGCAGCGAGAGCAGGTAGCCGTCCTCCACCATGGCGCTGTTCCCCGCCATCACCGTGCTGTCGTAGGTGACGAGATCCATGTGGATGTGCGGTTCCTCCCAGTTCGGCATGACCCGGCGCAGATAGTCCGAAGGCTTCAGCGCGTTGATGCCGAAATGCAGCGCGCCCGGGGAGTTCGGTCCGGCCGGGTAGATGTCGAAGCGCGGCGCCTTCGGGTTGTGGCCGCAGCCGAGCTCCTCCAGCGTGCCGCCGATCAGGTAGTCGCGCAGCACATCCGCCTCGAAGCCCTCGCCGTGCACGGCATGCACCACGTCGTCGCGGAACTCCACGCCGACGGGGCTCGCGAATGGCCGGTCGAAGCCGACCGCCCATTGCGCCCAGACCGTGCCGGAAATGCCGATCCGGTCGTCGGGCTTCAGGCCGACCATCGAGGGCTCGAACAGGTTCGGGCCGTGGGTCGGCAGGTAATGCACGTAGCAGCCATCCTCGTCCGCCACGTTGTGGCCGCGCCAGCGGTTGTGGCGCTTCATCGTCTGCAGCATCCGGTCGGTGAAGGGGATGCGGAAATCCGTGCCACCCGGGTCTGTGATGCGCAGCGTGAAGTCGCCATTCGCGGGGAAGAGGCGGGAGGTGGCGCGGATGATCTCGCCCAGCAACTCGACCGGGAACTGTGCCTGCGGCGTGTGCAGCAGGTCGAGGTCGCGGAAGAAGGTGATCTTCACCCAGCGCTGGCCCTTGTTGCGGCGCAGGCCGATGCAATAGGGGTCGAGCACGGAGGCGAACCAGGTCGAGACGACGAAGGTCGCGCGCTCCAGCAGCGCCTTCGCCTCCTCCGGCACGGTCACATAGCGCGTGGACTCGCCCATGTAGGAGATGAACGTCGCGCCGCGCCCGCGGGCGAGGCCCTGCACCGCCTGGATGACCCGCGGGTCGAGTAGCGGATCGGTGAGCATGACCACGTGGTCGCCGGGACGGATGGCCATGACGCGGCAGAAGTTGTCCACGCCGCGCATGTAGGACGCGATGTCGGCCTTCGGGTGCTCCACCGGCCGCGGCAGCCCGCGCCGCGTGGAGGAGGCGAGGATGTCCTCGATGCTGTTGGCGAAGCCGGGCATGACGTATGTCCTCCTCGGGGGCACGGCTGCGAGGTCGGGGCACGGCCTGCGCAGGCAGCGGCGCTCCCTCCCGGCCGTTCTGGACGTTCCTGACACCATTCAAGCGCGCGGCCCGGGTCCAGGGCAAGGCGACAGGATCTGGGCGGCGGTGCCGGTCGGGCGTGCCCGGTCCGCGCGTGGCATGGTGCCGGGCGCGGCGAGCCGCGGCTTCGCCGCCTCCGACCCAAGGTCGGCGTCAGGGCACCTCGATGTCGAAGAGCGGCGCGTATTGCTGGGCGCCGAAGACGTCGGACTCACCGGGGCTGCCGGAGGGGCGCTCGCGCCGGATGGTGAACTTGATGGCGTTCGCCGGCTCGAAGACGACGAAGTCCGTCACGCGCTCCAGCGGGATGCCGTAGAGCCCGGCGACCTTAGCGCGGCTCAGCACGCCCGAATCGCGCACGCGCTCGAAATCCCTGCGCTCGCGGAAGATCACGTCGAAGGTGATGTGATCCACCCCGGCGTTCTTGCTGCGGATCGTGGTCGCCAGGTCGCGCAACGTGGGCATGTTCCGCATGGTCAGGCCGCCTTCCGCGCACCGTCATCCACCGTCTCGAACGCCGTGCGGAACAGCTCCGCCGGATCGTCCACGGGCATGGCATGGTTGAGGGTCCATTCGTAGCCGGGCTTGCCGACCAGAATCTCGTCGGACATCAGCGCGGCGGCGCCGGCGGTGCCCTTCACCTCCTTCAGCCGCGCATAGAACAGGTTGCGCGCGGCGAGCGCGCAGATCTCCTCGGCGCGCTTCGCATCCGCGCAGACCGTCTCCACCACGATGCCGAGCTCGTGCGGGCGCGCCGGGCGGTGCGGGTCCATGGCGCCCATCACGCCGTCGCGGCCATAGGCGTGGTAGTGCACCGCCCAGCCGGCCTCCCCGGGCGGGCCGAAGCGCTCGGCGAGCCGCGCGCGGGCCCAGTCCATCGCGGCGTCCACGTTCTCGATCGTGTAGGGGTCGCGGATGCCGACGATGGCCAGACGCCGCTCCCCGACCTTCCCTGCGCCCTCGAGCTTCACCATCGGCCGGTCGGAGCGCACGAAGCGCGCGCCGCGCGCACGAGCCGTCTTCTCGTCCCACGGCTCGTAGCGGACGTCGGTCATGTCCACGTAGCCGGTCGCTACGTATTCGCGGAACGGGTCGCGCCGTTCGTACATCGCGTGGCTGGCCAGCGAGGCGGGCGTGCAGCGCTGGCCCGGATGCATGGCGGTGACGCGGATGTCGTCCTCGGTGATGCGGCCCAGGATGCTCTCCTTGCCCATGAAGGGCTCGCAGCAGAAGGAGGCGCATTCCATCAGCTTGCCGGCGTAGTATGCGGTGGCGGGGGAGAGGCCGGCGTTCAGCAGGGGGGCGGCGAAGATGGCGCAGTCGGAGGAGCGGCCGGCGATCACCACCTCCGCCCCGTCGCGCAGCGCCGCGCAGATCGGCTCCGCGCCCATCACGGCGACGATGCGGTCGGTGCGGGCGATGGTGGCGGCATCGGCGTCGGCGCGCCCGTCCAGGCCGCGTACCGGCGCGCCGGCGGCCATGCGGGCCAGCACCTGGTCCTTCGTGAGCTCCGAGAAGATCGTGGCCATCCGGAAGGGGGCGAGGCCGTGCTCGCGGGCGATGTCGCGGATCAGCTGCGCGAACTGCCGCACGCCGCGGTCCGTGCCGGTGTCGCTGGCCGAGCCGATGATCATGGGCACGCCGAGCCGCCGCGCGGCGAGCAGCATCACCTCCAGGTCGTGGCGCTGCCAGGCGACGGGGCTGGCCTGGCCGTCGGCGCCGAGCGGGTAGGGGCCGATATCGCAGCTGCCGCTGTCGGCGATGACGACGTCGGGCTTCAGCGCGCAACCGGCGTGGAAGGAGGCGGGCTCGAGCGGCGTGAAGCCGAGATGCCCCGTCGGACAGAGGATGGAGATGTCGGTCATCGCGGGGCCTTTCCAGTCATGCCGCAGAGGGAAGCGAGGCGACGAGCAGGTCGCCGCCGCAGGGATTGCCGCGCGAAAGCCGCAGGCGGCGCGCGCGCGGCTCGAACACCGCGCATGACACCGTCACCGCCGCGCCGTCGTGGCGACAGAGCGGCGGGTGGCCGTGCCCCGCGTGCCGCGCGAGCAGGGCGACGCAGCCCTCGGCGCCGGAGGGAGCCGAGCCGGCGCCGAGGGCTGCGTGCAGCGCC
>NZ_JAPSMD010000056.1 GCF_027856955.1 Falsiroseomonas oryzae
GCTGCGGCCGGAGCCGACCCTGGCGCCCGACGCGGAGGCCGAGGCGAGGCCCGTCGAGCTGCCGCCGGCGGAGCCGATCGCCGAGTGGCCGATGGCGGGCGGACCGCCGGGCCATGCCCCCGGCCACGCGGCGCTGGGCGACCGGCCCGCGATCGCTTGGCGCAGTTCCGCCGGCAGCGGCTCCACCTATCGCCAGCGCATCACCGCCGGCCCGATCATCGCGGGCGGGGTCGTCTATGCGGTGGATGCCTGGGGCACCGTCACGGCGCACAGCCTGGCCGATGGCCGGCAGCGCTGGCGCGCCGACACCACGCCGGAGGAGGAGAGCGCGATCGGCCTCGGCGGCGGCGCCGCCTTCGCGGACGGCACGCTCTACGTCGCGACCGGCGCCGGGGAAGTGCTGGCGATGGACCCCGCCAATGGAAGCGTGCGCTGGCGCGTCCGGCTGCCCGCACCGTCCCGCGGCGCGCCGACGGTCGCCGGCGAGCGCATCTACGTGCCCACCACCGAGAACCACCTGCTGGCGCTGTCGGTCGAGGACGGCAGGCGGCTCTGGACCTACCGGGCGGCCGCGCTCACCACCATCCCGCTCGGCCTGCCGGCCCCGGCGGTGGAGGGCGAGTCGGTGGTGGCCGGGTTCGGCTCCGGCGAGCTGGTCGCGATGCGCGCCGCCGATGGCCGCCTGCTCTGGGCCGAGAGCCTCGGCGGCGCGGCCAATACAAGCCTGGCCGACATCATCGGGATCACCGGGCAGCCGGTGATCGACCGTGGCCGCGTGATCGCCGTCGGCCTCGGCAACACCACGATCGCGGTGGACCTGCGCAGCGGCCGGCGGCTCTGGGAGCGGCCGTTCGGCGGCGGCAACGGGCCGGCCGCCGCGGGCGACTGGGTCTTCGCCGTGACGCGCGGCAGCGATGCGGTGGCCTTCGGGCGCGAGGATGGGCGCATCCGCTGGGTGACGGAACTCGACCCCGCCCCGGCCGGGGGGCGCCGCGGCGACCCGCCGCGGTTCGGCGCGCCGCTGGTGGCAGGCGGGCGCATCCTGGTTCCCTCCTCGCGCGGGGAGATCCTGCTGCTCGACCCGGCGGCCGGCGCCATCGTCGGGCGGGTGCCGACCGGCTCCGGCATCACCCTGCCGATGGCAATCGCCGAGGGCACGCTGGTCGCCCTGGCGGATGACGGGACGCTCATCGCGCTGCGCTGACGCGCGCATGGCCGATGCGTGCCGGCGGGCAACGCCCCGCCGCGCGCGGGCATGCTAGGACACCGCCATGCAGCGCATCGCCATCCTCGGCCGCCCCAATGTCGGCAAGTCCACGCTGTTCAACCGGCTGGTCGGCCGCAAGATCGCCATCGTGGACGACACCCCCGGCGTCACCCGCGACCGGAAGGAGGCGGAGGCGATCATCGGGGGCGTCCCCGTGCTGCTGGCGGATACCGCCGGGCTGGAGGAAGCGCCGCCCGACACCATCCCCGGCCGCATGCGCGCCAGTTCCGAGGCGGCGCTGCGCCAGGCCGACCTGGCGATCTTCGTGGTGGACGCCCGTGCCGGCATCACGCCGTCGGACCGCGCCTTCGCCAACTGGCTGCGTCGCGCCGGGCTGCCGGTGATCCTGGTCGCCAACAAGGCCGAAGGCCGGCTCGGCACCCAGATGGCGCTGGAGGCCTATGAGCTCGGCCTGGGCGACCCGCTGCCGGTCAGCGCCGAGCATGGCGAGGGGATCGGCACCCTGCACGACGAGGTGCGCGACCGCCTGGCCGACACCGGGCGCCCCGCCCGCGACGCCGCCGACCGGCCCCTGCGGCTGGCCATCGTCGGCCGCCCCAATGCCGGCAAGTCCACCCTGGTCAACACGTTGCTGGGCGAGGAGCGGATGATCACCGGGCCGGAGCCCGGCCTGACGCGCGATGCCGTGGCGCTGGAGTTCCGCGACGCGGAGGGGCCCATCCGCCTGGTGGACACCGCGGGGATGCGCAAGAAGGCACGCATCGAGCAGAAGCTGGAGCAGATGTCCGTCGCAGCCACTCTCGCCGCGCTCAAGGAAGCCGAGGTGGTGGTGCTGGTGCTCGACGCCCTGCTGGGGATGGACGAGCAGGACCTGCGCATCGCGCGCCTGGCGGAGCGCGAAGGCCGCGCCGTGGTGATCGCGCTCAACAAGTGGGACGCCGTGGAGGACCGCGCCGCGACGCGCCGCCGGCTGGACGACGTGCTGACGGCGAGCCTGGCGCAGTCGAAGGGCGTGGCCGTGGTGCCGATCTCGGCGGCGACCGGCAAGGGCGTCGAGAAGCTGATGCCGACGGTGCGCGAGGTCTATGCGCTGTGGAACCGCCGCGTGCCGACCGGCGAGCTGAACCGCTGGTTCGAGGCGATGAAGGAACGCCACCAGCCGCCGCTGGTGGACGGCAAGCGCATCAAGCTGCGCTACGCCACCATGCCGAAGGCGCGGCCCCCCACCCTCGCGGTCTTCGGCACCCGCGCGGAGCTGCTTCCGGAGGACTACCGGCGCTACCTGGTCAACTCGTTCCGCGACGCCTTCGCCATGCCCGGCGTGCCGATCCGGCTCAACCTGCGCGGCACCGACAACCCCTACGCGGAGGGCGAGGCGTAGGCGCCGCACGCGCCCTCGACAGGACGCCGCCGGCCCCGGCATGCTGCCCGCCGGGGAAGCGAGGCGCGATGGGAACCTTCACCGAGAGCAAGGACACGGCGGCGCCGTTCCAGAAGCTCTACGACGACGAGGTCACACGTCTGCGCGACCTGGTGGAGCGCGGCAAGCTCTTCGTGACGCTCGTCACCGCCTATTTCGCCTTCTTCGCCTTCTCGCTGGAGAAGCTGGCGCTGACGGCGCCGCTCTTCCTGCTGGTGGCGGGCGCGGCGGTGTCGCTGGTGGCCGCGCTGGCCTGCGCGGTGCAGGCGCTGCGCGTCATGTCCTATCGCGGCCAGCCCGACCCGCTGGAGGAGATCGCGGGCTGGGATGCGCGGCCGGTGAGCGACGCGGAGTTCTGGCAGAACCGCATCGTCGCCTTCGCCCTTGCTGCGCGGGAGAATGCGGAGCTGAACAACCAGCGCGGCGGCTGGCTGCGCCAGGCTGCGCACTGGCTGTTGGCCGGCGTCGTGCTGCATGGGATGGCGGTGCTGCTGGCGCTGGCCGGCCGGCTGCCGGCCTGAGGCGAAGCGCAAAGGCGGGAGGCCCGAGGATGACCGGCAGCAAGAGGACGCGTGGCGCGACGCCGCCAAGCAAGGCCGGGGAACCCGCCGAGGCTCCGCCCGTGCCCCCCGCGCCCCCGAAGCCGAGCTACAGCGACAAGATCAAGGAGATCGCGGGCAAGATGAACGCCTCGACACGCGCCCTGACGCAGACGGACCGCGACCAGGAATAGGTCCGCCGGCGCTTCACGCAAGCCGCGGCGGCGCCGACGCCGCGAAGTCGGCCTGCGGCCGGCGCCGCCGGCACCCATGCGCATCTCCGGCTGGTTGCCGGGCTTCGGCAAGACGCGAAGACGAGGGGCCCACCCATGTCCGACCGGGAACGAAAGCGTGACGCGACACCGCCGAGCCGGCTCGAAGAGCCCCCCGCCGACCGACCCGTGCACCTGATGCCATCGAAACCGAGCTATGGCAGCAAGATCGAGGAGATCGGGAAGAAGATGCGGGACGTGATGCGACACATTCATCGCATCACCCGCAGGTAGAACTCATCACGCGGCTGGCGCGGCGGGGCTATCCGCCGCCCGCCGCGGGGCACCTCAACCCCGATCGCCCTTGAGCAGCGTCGCCAGGCGCGCCGCGCCGACCATGCTCTCGATCGCCGCACCCGGCGCGCTGAGCACGACGCAGGCGGCCAGGATGGCCGAGCGCCAGTCGCCGCCCTGATCCAGCACGAAGAAGGGGGCCGCCAAGCCTGCGGCGAGCAGCAGGCCGAAAGGTGCCTCCGCCTGCCACCATGGCAGCGGCTCCCGCCGCATCGGCCTTCGCATCTCGGAACGTCGCACGGGCGCTCTTGTCTCCGCCGGGCCCAACGCACCGCCGGGCGAAAAGCTTCCCACTGCGCCCAAGGTGCAGGCAAGCGGATTCGCGGTTGCGCAAGGGGCACGAAAGCGACTGGCGCTTTCGCGGGCACCACGGTTCGAGAATTGCCCAATTCTGTTCCCGAGATTGCGCTCTTGCAATTTTCTCACGACATTGCGATGTGCGCCGCGCGACGCGGCCCGTCCCGCGGGTCGCCGGGAGACGAGGGAGACAAGGGTAATGAAGTGGAAGATGCTCGCCGCGGCCGCGGCGGCCTTCATGACGTTCGGTGTGGGCGAGGCGCTTGCCGGCCGCGACCTCGACCAGATCCGCCAGCGCGGCACCCTGCGCTGCGGCGTCCAGGGCCCGTCCAACCCCGGCTTCGGCGTCCCCGACAGCCAGGGGCGCTGGGGCGGCTTCAACGTCGAGATCTGCCGCGCCATCGCGATCACGATCTTCGGCGACCCCAACCGCGTGGAGTTCGTCCCCGTCACCACGCAGAGCCGCTTCCCGGCGCTGTCGGCGGGCGAGGTGGACGTGCTCTCCAACAACACCACGTGGACGCTGACGCGCGACACCAACGTCAACCGCTTCAACCAGCCCGCCATCACCTTCTATGACGGCCAGGCGCTGATGGTGCCGCGCCGCCTGAACGTGACCAGCGCGCGCCAGCTGAACGGCGCGACGGTCTGCGTGCAGCCCGGCACCACCACCGAGCTGAACATCGCGGACTTCTTCCGCGCCAACAACCTGCGCTTCACGCCGGTGGTGATCGCCGACCTCGACGAGATCCGCCGCGCCTACGACAGCGGCCGCTGCGACGTCTTCACCAACGACTTCGCCGCGCTCGCCGCCCAGCGCACCCTGCTGACCCGCCCGGCCGACCACGTCATCCTGCCCGAGCGCCTGTCGAAGGAGCCGCTGGCCGTGACGCTGCGCCAGGGCGACGAGGAGCTGACCAACATCGTCGCCTGGACCACCTTCGCCCTGATCGACGCCGAAGAGCTCGGCATCACCCAGGCGAATGTCGAGCAGATCGCGACCACCTCCACCAACCCGGTGATCCGCCGCCTGCTCGGCGTCGAGGGCAACATGGGCGAGAGCCTGGGCGCGGCGCGCCCCGACTATGTCCGCCAGATCATCCGCACCTTCGGCAACTACGGCGAGATCTTCGAGCGCCACCTCGGCGTGAACACGCCGCTGGGCCTCGAGCGCGGCATGAACAACATCTGGACCCGCGGCGGCCTGCTCTACGCCCCGCCGGCCCGCTGAACCGGTGGCGTGCCGCGCCGGTCGCCCGGCGCGGCACGCCCGCCTTCTCGACCTTCCCGCAGGACAGGCCGCATGAGCAGCACGACCTCCGTCGCGATGCCGCCCACGCGCGGTCTCATCCCGCTGCCCGGCGGCTTCACCCGGCGCGGCCTTCTCATCCAGCTCGGGCTGCTGGTCGCGGTAATCGGGCTGGGCTGGTGGTTCTGGTCCAACGCCCAGGCCAACATGGCCGCGCGCGGCCTGCAGTTCGGCTACGGCTTCCTGGACCGCTCCGCCGGCATCCCCATCGGCGAAAGCATCATCGACTACACGCCCGCCGACACCTATCGCCGGGCGCTGACCGTGGGCCTGCTGAACACGCTGCGGGTCGCCATCGTCGGCATCGCGCTCTGCACCGTCCTCGGCATCCTGCTCGGCCTCGCGCGGCTGTCCTCGAACCCGCTGCTCCGCTCGCTCGTCGGCGGCTACATCGAGGTGATCCGCAACACCCCGCTGGTGCTGCAGCTGGTGTTCTGGCACGCGGTGATGCTGCAGCTGCCCTCCGTCCGGCAGGCGCTGAACCCGCTGCCCGGCGTGTTCCTTTCCCAGCGCGGCATGAAGATCCCGGCGCTGTCCGCGGATGCGTCGCTCTATCTGTTCCTCGCGGCCATGGCCGCCGGCGCCGTCGGCTGGTGGCTGCTGCTGCGCCGGGAGCGCGCGCGGCAGGTCGCCACCGGCCAGCGCCGCCCGACAGTTCTGCCGGGCCTCGCCATGCTGTTCGGCTTCCCGGCGCTTGGCATGCTGGCCGGCTTCGTCCCGACGGTGGACTGGCCGGAACTGGCCGGCTTCAACTTCGAGGGCGGGCTGACGCTGTCGCCCGAGTTCTTCGCCCTGCTGGTCGGGCTGGTCGTCTATACCTCGGCCTTCATCGCAGAGATCGTCCGCAGCGGCATCCAGAGCGTGCACAAGGGCCAGTGGGAAGCCGCCCATGCGCTGGGACTGCCCGGCGGGAAGATCATGCGCCTGGTGATCCTGCCGCAGGCGCTCCGCGTCATCATCCCGCCGCTCACCTCGCAATACCTGAACCTGACGAAGAACAGCTCGCTCGCCGTCGTCATCGGCTATCCGGACCTGGTCAGCGTGGCCAACACCTCGATCAACCAGACTGGCCAGGCGATCGAGGTGATCAGCATCTTCATGGCCGTCTACCTGCTGATCAGCCTCGTCACCTCCGCCCTGATGAACTGGTACAACGCGCGCGTCGCGCTGCTGAAGGAGCGCTGAGATGCACGCCGCCCGTGGCGCCGGCTGCCGCGCGTCGTCAGTCGGCCCAGCGCGTTTCACCTGCGGCGAAACACGACGCGCGCGTCGCGCTGCTGAAGGAGCGCTGAGATGAGCGCGACCACGCTGCCCGCCGCCCCGCCGCGCGGCCCCTCCTTCGCCGAACGCGCCACGGGCTTCCTGCGCGCCTGCTTCGCCGGGCCGGTGAACAGCGCCATCACGCTGGCCTGCCTCGGCGTGCTGTGGCTCGCCGTGCCGCCCTTCTGGACCTGGGCGGTCACCAACGCCACGCTCTACGGCACTGCGCAGGATTGCCGCGCCGCGGGTGGCGCCTGCTGGGCCTTCGTGCGGGAGAAGTTCTGGTTCTCCATCTTCGGCCTCTACCCCTTCGAGGAACGGTGGCGGCCGGCGACGATGATCGTCATCCTGGTCGCGATGGTGGTGCTCTCCACCATCCGCCGCTTCTGGGGCCGCTGGCTGCTGCTGGGCTGGGCGGTCGCCGCGCCGACGATGTGGATCCTGATGCAGGGCGGCGTCTTCGGCCTCAGCTTCGTGCAGACCCGCCAATGGGGCGGCCTGACCATCACCGGCATCATCGCGGTCTATGGCCTCGCGCTCGGCTATCCGCTGGCGATCCTGCTGGCGCTCGGCCGGCGCAGCGAGCTGACGCTGGTCCGCTGGTTCTGCACCGCCATCATCGAATGCGTGCGGGGCGTGCCGCTGATCAGCCTGCTCTTCATGGCGGCGATCATGCTGCCGCTGTTCATGCCGCAGGGCGTGACGATCGACCGGCTGGCGCGCGTGCTCGTCGCCTACACGCTGTTCACCGCCGCCTACATGGCGGAGGTGGTGCGCGGCGGCCTGCAGGCCATGCCGCGCGGCCAGTACGAGGCGGCCGACGCGATCGGCCTGTCCTACTGGAAGAAGATGCGACTGGTGATCCTGCCGCAAGCCCTGACCATCACCATCCCCGCCCAGGTCAACACGTTCATCGGCCTGTTCAAGGACACCACCCTGGTCGTAGTGATCGGCGTGTTCGACTTCTTTACGACGCTCCGCGCCGCGCTCGGCGACCCGAACTGGCTCGGCTTTCCGACCGAGGCCTACCTCTTCGCCGCCGGCGTCTACTTTCTGTTGTGCTTCGCGATGAGCCGCTACTCCATGTCGCTGGAGCGGTCGCTGAAACCGGGAGGCCGGTAGCGCGGTTGCCGCGGACCCGCCCGGGTCCTAGCCTTCGCCGCGATGAGCGGATTGCGGGACATGCTGGGCCGGCGCGCCCAGGCCGGCGGCCAGGCGGCGCCCGGCTCGCTGCTGAGCCTGGAGGAGCTGCGCGAGGCCGGCCGCCGCGGCGCACAGGAGGCGATCCGCGCGCGCTGCCAGGCGGTGACGCTGGACCAGCACACCGTGCTCTGCCGCGTGCTCGGTCGCCACAAGATGCTGGTGGATAGCCGCGACCTCGGCCTTGCGCCGCATCTGCTGCTGGACGGCTACTGGGAGTTCTGGTGCACGCGCTTCATGCTGGAGCGCATCCGCCCCGGCCAGGTGGCCTGGGACGTCGGCGCCAACCTCGGCTACTATGCGCTGCTGATGGCCGACCTGGTCGGGCCCGGCGGCCGCGTGCTGGCGCTGGAGCCGAATCCGCGTCTCGCGCTGCTCTGCGAACGCTCCCTCTCGCTCAACGGCTTCGCCGACAGGGCCGAGGTCCGGCGGCTGGCGGCAGCCGCGCGGAACGACGCCACGCTGCGCTTCCGCGCCACGCTGTCGGACCCCAAGAACGGCAGGCTGCTGCCGGACGGCACGCCGCCGCCCGGCCCGGAGGAGGAAGCCGACACGCTCGACATCGCCGTCCGCAGCATCCGCCTGGACGACGCCGGCGAGGGCCCCGCGCACTTCGTCAAGATCGACGTCGAGGGCGCGGAGGAAGCGGTCTGGGCCGGGATGCAGGGCCTGCTGGACCGCAGCCCCGCCATCACCGTGCTGATGGAGTTCAACGCCTTCCGCTGCGCCGCGCCGCAGGACACGCTGGCGGCGATCGCCGCGCGCTTCCCGCTGCGCGAGCTCGGCCTGGACTGCCAGGTGCGCCCCGTCGCGATCGCGCAGATACTGCCGCGGCGGGAGGACACGCTGCTGGTGCTGACACGGGGCGAGGCGTAGGGCCCGCGGCTCAGCCCGCGGTGGGGATCGCGTCTGCCGGCGCCATGGGCGCGATCTCCACCCGCGCCGCATGGCGGGTTTCAGCCGGCAGGCACAGCGCCGCGATGCCGGGAGCGACATCCTCGGGCCGCGGCAGCGTTGCCGGATCCTCGCCGGGCATCGCGGTGGCGCGCATCCGCGTCGCCACGACACCGGGATCGGCCAGGTTCACGCGCAGCCGCGTCGTCACGACTTCCTGCGCCCAGGTCAGCACCAGGTGCTCCATGCCGGCCTTGGTCGCGCCGTAGAGGCCCCAATAGGCCTTCGGCCGCTGCACGCGGCCGGTGGTGACGAATACCGCACGGCCGGCATCGGAAGCCCGCAGCGGCGGGTCGCAGCTGCGGATCAGCCGCCAGGCTGCGGTGAGGTTCACGCCCACCGTCTCGGCCCAGTCCTTCGGCTCGATATGCGCCACGGGCGTCAGCTTGTTCAGCGTGCCGGCATTGTGGACCAGGATATCCAGCCGCCCGAACCGCTCCATGATGGAGGGCCCGAGCATGTCGAGTTCCTTCTCCTGCCGCTGCAGGTCGAAGGGCAGCAGCGTGGCGCCACGGCCCGTGGCGGCGCGGATCGCGTCGTCCGTCTCCTCCAGCCCGCCCTGGGTGCGCGCCACCAGCACGCATTGTGCGCCGAGCCGCGCCAGCTCCACCGCCAGCGCGGCGCCGATGCCGCGCGACGCGCCGGTGACCAGCGCGACGCGATCCTGCAGCGGAAGCGTGCTCACGGGGCGGCAGCCTGCAGCAGCGAGACCGGCCGCTCCGCATTGTCGCGGAGGTCTACCAGCGGGATGGCGTAGTCGCCGGTGAAGCAGGCGTCGCAATAGCCGGGCTGCGCCGCGTCGCGCCCCGGCCGACCGAGCGCGCGGTAGAGTCCGTCCAGCGAGATGAAGGCCAGGCTGTCGGCGCCGATGATCTTTGCCATCTCCTCGACGTCGTGCTTCGCGGCGAGCAGCTTGCTGCGCTCAGGCGTGTCGATGCCGTAGAAGCAGGAATGCGTCGTCGGCGGGGAGGAGATGCGCATGTGCACCTCGGTCGCGCCCGCGGCGCGCACCATCTCCACGATCTTCCGGCTGGTCGTGCCGCGCACGATCGAATCGTCCACCAGCACCACGCGCTTGCCCTCGAGCACCGCGCGGTTGGCGCTGTGCTTCAGCTTCACGCCGAGGTGGCGGATGTGGTCGGTGGGCTCGATGAAGGTGCGGCCGACGTAATGGTTGCGGATGATGCCGAGCTCATACGGGATGCCGGCCTCATGCGCGTAGCCCATCGCCGCGGGCACGCCGGAATCGGGCACCGGCACGATCACGTCGGCGGCCACGCCGCTCTCGCGCGCCAGCTCGGCCCCGATGCGCTTGCGCGTCTCGTAGACGGGCGTGCCCTCCACGGTGGAGTCGGGGCGCGCGAAGTAGATGTACTCGAAGATGCAGAAGCGGCTGGGCTGCGCCGCGAAGGGCTTGGTGGAGTGCAGCCCGGCTTCGTCGATCACCACGATCTCGCCCGGCTCCACGTCGCGCAGGAACTCGGCGCCGACGATGTCGAGCGCGCAGGTCTCCGACGCCAGCACATAGGCACCGCCCGGGCCGCCGGCCGGCAGCTTGCCGATCACCAGCGGCCGCACGCCCAGCGGGTCGCGCGCCCCGATCAGCGCGCCGTTGTGCAGCGCCACCAGGCTGTAGGCGCCCTGCACCTGCTTCAGCGCGTCGATCAGCCGGTCGGTGACGGTGGAGTACAGGCTGATGGCGATGAGGTGGATGAACACCTCGGAGTCTGTGGTGGACTGGAAGAGGCAGCCGCGGCGCACCAGCGCGCGCTTCAGCGTGTGCGCATTGGTCAGGTTGCCGTTGTGCGCCACGGCGAAGCCGCCGAACTCGAAATCGGCATAGAGCGGCTGCACGTTGCGCAGCGCCGTCTCGCCGGTGGTGGCGTAGCGGTTGTGGCCGACGGCGGCGCGGCCGGGCAGCCCCGCGATTACCGCGGCGTCGCCGAAATTGTCGCCGACCAGGCCGCGACCCTTGTGGGCGTGGAAAATGCCGGCGCCGGTCTCCATCGAGACGATGCCCGCCGCTTCCTGTCCGCGGTGCTGCAGCGCGTGCAGGCCGAGCGCGGTCAGCGCCGCCGCGTCGGCGCTGCCCCACACGCCGACCACGCCGCACTCCTCGTGCGGCTTGTCGTCCTGCAGGGATGCGGACTCCGCATCCGCCAGGTCCCAGGGTGTCACGTGATGCATCGCGGTCCTTCAGGTCCGGCTGCGGGCAGGCGGGCGCAGCAGCTGGTCCAGGCTCGGGTCCTGCCGGCCGGCCGCAGGCAGGGCCGGACGGAAATCGGCGGGCAACTGGCTGACCGCCCACTGCGCGCCGTCGGCGACCAGCGGCAGGCTGCGGGCCTGCCGGACCTCCTCGGGCCAACGCGCCGTGTCGGGCATTGCCAAGCCACCCACGATATAGGCGAGCACGACGACGAACGCACCCCTGGCCAGGCCGAAGACGAAGCCCAGCGCCCGGTCCACGCCGCCCAGCGCGGAACGCTGCACCTTCCCGGCGACCCAGTGGATCAGGATCTTGAGGACGATCAGCACCACCAGGAACACGGCGCCGACGGCGATCCCGGTGGCCAGCCAGTCCGGCTGCACGTATTGCGCGGCGATCGGCCGGGTGGCGGGCTCGGCCAGGATGCCGGCCACGATGGCGCCGGCCCAGGCGCCGATGCCCAGCACCTCACGGACCATCCCGCGAAAATAGGCCAGCCCTGCCGAGAGCAGCAGCACCGCCAGGACCACGCCATCGACCCAGGTCATCGCGGGGCGCGTATAGCGGGCGGGCGGCGGGGTGTCGAATTCACCACGGGACACGGGCATGCCTGCCAGCGCATTCACGCGGGTGTGGCCGCGCCCCGCGCTGCCTCGGGCGCAGCGCCCTCCTTCTTCCGCTTCACCGTCCCCGCCGCGAACTCAGCCACCAGATCGGCCAGGTGCCCGGCCTCCTTCAGCTTCAGGCCCGGCACCGCCGCCAGCGGCGCCGAGCCGCGGGCGACACGGCGCGGCAGCGTCGCGGACTCGAAGCCCAGTTTCTTCGCCTCCCGCAACCTCGCCTCGGCCTGCGCCACCTGGCGCACCTCGCCCGAGAGGCCGACCTCGCCGAAATAGACCATGCCGGGGTCGGTCGGGCGGTCGGTCGCGGCGCTGACCAGCGCCGCCGCTACCGCCAGGTCCGCGGCCGGTTCCTGGATACGCAGGCCGCCGGCGACGTTGAGGTAGACGTCGTTCATCCCGAGACCCATGCCGCAGCGCGCCTCCAGCACCGCGAGCAGCATGGAGAGCCGACCTGAATCCCACCCCACCACCTGCCGGCGGGGCGAGCCGCCGGCCGAGGGTGAGAGCAGGCACTGCACCTCCACCAGCACCGGCCGCGTGCCCTCGATGCCCGCGAAGACCGCGCTGCCGGAGACGTTGCCGCGCCGCTCCGCCAGGAACAGGGCGGAGGGGTTCGCCACTTCCACCAGCCCGCCCTCGGTCATCTCGAAGACGCCGATCTCGTCGGTGGCGCCGAAGCGGTTCTTCACCGCGCGCAGGATGCGGAACTGGTGGCCGCGGTCGCCTTCGAAATGCAGCGTGGCGTCCACCATATGCTCCAGCACGCGCGGCCCGGCCAGCGTGCCCTCCTTCGTCACATGCCCCACCAGCACCAGCGCGAAGCCGCGGGTCTTGGCCAGGCGGATCAGCTCGGCCGCGCAGGCGCGCACCTGGCTGACCGTGCCGGGCGCCGAATCCAGGGCGTCGAGCCAGACGGTCTGGATCGAATCCATCACGACCAGCGTCGCCTCGGCCTCGCCCTCCAGCCCCGCCGCGATGTCCCGCAGGCTGGTCGCGGCCGCCAGGCCGAGCGGGGACTTCGCCAGGCCGAGCCGCGCCGCACGCAGCCGCACCTGCTCCACCGCCTCCTCCCCCGAGACGTAGAGCGCCCGCCGTCCGCCCGCCGCGATCCGCGCCGCCGCCTGCAGCATGATGGTGGACTTGCCGATCCCGGGATCACCGCCGACCAGCACGGCCGAGCCCGGCACGAAGCCGCCGCCCAGCACCCGGTCGAGCTCCGCGATGCCGGTCAGCAGCCGCGCGGGCGGGGCCGACTTGCCCTCCAGACCCACGAATTCCAGCCGGCGCCCCCCCGCCGCCTTGGCCGCAGGGCCGGGGCCGCGCGCCTCCGTCACCTCCTCGACCAGCGTGTTCCACTCGCCGCAGGCATCGCAGCGGCCCTGCCATTTCGGCGCGACGGCGCCGCAGGCCTGGCAGACGAAGCGGGTGCGGTCCTTGGCCAAGCCAGCACTTCCTGAAGAACGGGACGGGAACAGACCGTCAGATAGCCCGCCGGGGCCACGCAGCGGAAGAGGCTACCTGCGCAGCTCCATCTGGATCGGCCCTTCCCGCTCACCCTTGGCGAACTGGTCCACCAGTGCGTTCCCCGTCGCGCCCAGCGTCGCCGCGGCGCCGGTCCAGACGATCTTCCCCTTGTGGATCATCGCCGCATCGTCGCCGATGCGCCGCGCGCTCGCCATGTCGTGCGTGATGCTGACGGCAGTTGCGCCCAGCCGCTTCACGCAATCCACGATCAGCCCATCGATCACCGCGCCCATGATCGGGTCCAGCCCCGTCGTCGGCTCGTCGAAGAAGATGATGTCGGGCTCGGCCGCGATGGCGCGGGCCAGGCCGACGCGCTTCTGCATGCCGCCCGACAGCTCGGCGGGCGAGAGGTCGCCGACGCTCGCGGCCAGGCCGACCTGCGCCAGCACCTCGGCCGCCTTGTCGCGCGCAGCGCGGCGGGTGATGCGGCGCTGCGCCAGCAGCTTGAAGCAGACATTTTCCCAGACCGGCAGGCTGTCGAACAGCGCACCGTTCTGGAACAGCATGCCGATGCGGTCGTTCAGCGCCTCGCGCTCGCGCCGCGTCAGCTTGGACAGGTCCTGCCCGTCCACCTCGATCAGCCCGGCATCCGGCTGGATCAGGCCGAGGATGCATTTGAGCGTCACGGACTTGCCCGAGCCCGACCCGCCCAGGATCACCATCGAGTGGCCGGCGCGGATGTCCAGGTCCACGCCGTCCAGCACCACCTTCGGCCCGAACGCCTTGGCCAGCCCACGCAGCCGGATCTTCGGAGTCGTCCCCCCGCTCATCGGCTGAACATCATCGCCGTCAGCACGTAGTCGCTGGCCAGGATGAGAATGGAGCTGCTGACCACTGCCGCCGTCGTCGCCCGTCCCACGCCCTGCGCGCCGCCGCCTGAATTGTAGCCGCACCAGCAGCCCATCAGCGTGACGATGAAGCCGAAGACCGCGGCCTTGATCAGGCCGGAGACGACGTCCCAGGTCTCCAGGAAGTCGAAGGTCGCCTTGAGGTAGGCGCCGGAGGCGAAGCCGAGCTGTTGCGTGCCGATCAGCCAGCCGCCCATCACGCCCAGGATGTCCGCCACCACCACCAGCAGCGGCAGCGCCAGCGTCCCGGCCAGCAGCCGCGGCGCGACGAGGTACTTCATCGGGTTGGTGGACAGGGTGGTCAGCGCGTCGATCTGGTCGGTGACACGCATCGTGCCGATCTCGGCCGCGAAGGCTGCGCCGATGCGGCCTGCCACCATCAGCCCCGCCAGCACCGGGCCGAGCTCACGCGTGATGGACAGCACGACGACATTCGCCACCGCCCCTTCGGCGTTGAAGCGGGCGAAGCCGGTGTAGGATTGCAGCGCCAGCACCATGCCGGTGAAGACCGCGGTCAGCGCCACCACCGGCAGGCTGAACCAGGCGATCTCCACGAAGGCCCTCAGGAACAGGCGGCCGTAGAAGGGCGGTCGCAGCAGGTGCAGCAGCGCCTCCGCGGCGAAGAGCGCGACCGCGCCGGCGCCGCGCAGCACGAGGATGGCAGCGCGGCCGAGGCCGGCAGTCAGGTCAAGGGCGCGGTCCAAGGCGTCAGGCTTCCTGGTAGGCGCGATGGTAGCGCCGCCCCAGCGAGGTCAGGATCTCGTAGCCGATCGTGCCGCAACGCGCGGCGATGTCGTCGGGCGTGTTGCCGTCGCCGCCGATCAGCGCGAGGCGGTCGCCCGGGCGCGCCTGCTCGATGTCGGTCACGTCGAAGGTCGTCAGGTCCATGGATACCCGGCCCACCAGCGGCGCCTGCCGCCCATGCAGCAGCCCGAAGGACCGGCCGGACAGCGCGCGAAGGTAGCCATCGGCATAGCCAGCGGCAACGGTGGCGATCCGGCGCGGTTCCCTCGCCGTCCAGGAGGCGCCGTAGCCTACTGTGTCGCCTTCTGCGATCTCGCGCACCTGCAGAACTTCCGCCTCGACGCGGACCACCTGGCGCATCGGGTTGGGCGCGCCGGGGGTGGGGTTGATGCCGTAGAGGGCGCAGCCCGGCCGCGCGAGGTCGGAGCGGAAGGCCTCGCCCAGGAAGATGCCGGAGGAATTGGCGAAGCTGCGCTTCACCCCCGGGGCGATGCGCGAGACAGCGGCGGCGAAGCGCGCAGCCTGCACGGCGTTCATCGGGTGATCCGGCTCGTCCGCGCAGGCCAGGTGGGTCATGACGAAGCGCAGCGTGAGGCCGCGCAGCCGGGCCGCGTCCTCCGCAAGCGCCGCCTGTTCCCGCGCATCCAGGCCAAGGCGTGACATGCCGGTGTCGAGGTGCAGCACCGCCGCGCTGCCCGCCGCGGCATGGGCCGCGACGTCGCCTAGGTGGTTCAGCACCGGGATCAGCCGGGCATCGCCGTCCGCGCCAGGCGGGAAGCCGTCCAGCACCACGATCTCCGACCCCGCCCCCAGCGTCGCCCGCAGCGCCAGCCCCTCGGTCAGGTGGGCGACGAAGAAGGTGCCGCAGCCGGCGTTGCGCAGCGCGCGCGCGACCGGGCCGGCGCCCAGGCCGTAGGCGTCGGCCTTGACCACGCCCGCCACCGGCGCGCCATGCCGCGCGCCGAGGTCGCGCCAGTTGGCGACGATGGCGGGAAGGTCGATGCGCAGGACGGCCTGGCCGGGAGCGACGGGGGTCACCTAGTCCCCGTATCCTCCGTCATGCTGCGTGTCGAGGTCGCCGAAGCGGGTGAACTCGCCCTCGAAGAACAGCTTGATGGTGCCGGTCGGGCCATGGCGCTGCTTGGCGATGATCAGCTCCGCCTTGTTGTGTGCCTCCTCCATGTCCTTCTGCCACTTCTCGAGCGCGGCGGAGAACTTCTCGGAGTTGTCGAAGGTCATCTCCTTCGGCTGGCGCTGCGCCAGGTAGTACTCGTCGCGGTAGATGAACATGACCATGTCGGCGTCCTGCTCGATCGAGCCGGATTCGCGCAGGTCCGACAGCTGCGGCCGCTTGTCCTCCCGGCTCTCGACTTGGCGGGAGAGCTGGGACAGCGCGATCACGGGCACCGACAGCTCCTTGGCGATCGCCTTCAGCCCCTGGGTGATCATGCTGATCTCCAGCACGCGCGATTCCGGCCGCGTGCCGGCGGCCGGGCGCATCAGCTGCAGGTAGTCCACCACGATCAGGTCCAGCCCCTTGGTGCGCTGCAGGCGGCGGCAGCGCGTGCGCAGCGCGCTGATGGTGATGGCGGGCGTGTCGTCGATGAACAGCGGCAGGCCGGCGAGTTCCCGGCTGACCTCCACGAAGCGGTCGAAGTCGCGCTGGGCGATGTCGCCGCGCCGGATGCGGTCGCCGGAGATGCGCGATTCCTCGGCGAGAAGGCGGGTGGCCAGCTGGTCGCAGCTCATCTCCAGCGAGAAGATCGCGACGCCGCCGCGCGGCACCGCGTTGGGATCGGCCTCGCGCGCCTTGCGCAGCACCGCGCGCGCCGCGCCGAAGGCGACCTTCGTGGCCAGCGCGGTCTTGCCCATGCCCGGCCGCCCCGCGAGGATCACGAGGTCCGACTTGTGCAGCCCGCCCGTCTTCCGGTCCAGGTCGCGCAGCCCGGAGGACAGGCCGGACACGCCGCCGGGATTCGAGAAGGCGGCGGCCGCGTGGTTCACCGCGGTGGCCAGCGCGCGCTCGAAGGAGACGAAGCCGCCCTCGCTGCCGTTGTCCTTCGCCAGGTCGAACAGGTTCTGCTCGGCGGCTTCCAGCTGCTGGCGCGCATCCAGCTCCGGCTCGGCGCCGAACGCGCGGTTCACCACCGTCTCGCCCACGTCGATCAGCTGCCGGCGCAGCCAGCAGTCGTGGACGACGCGGCCGTACTCGCCGGCGTTGATCACGCCGACCATGGCCGAGAGCAGCTGTGCTAGATAGGCGGGGCCGCCCACCTCGTCGAGCAGGCCATTGTGCTCGAACTCGGCGCGCAACGTCACCGCATCGGCCAGCTGCCCGGCCTCGATGCGGCGCTGGATGGCGGCGAAGATGCGGCCATGGACGGGGTCGGCGAAATGCTCGGCGGCGAGGAACTCGCCGACGCGTTCATACGCCTTGTTGTTCGCCAGCAGCGCGCCAAGCAGCGCCTGCTCGGCTTCCAGGTTGGCCGGCGGCAGGCGCTGCGACAGGCCGAACAGCCCCTCGCCGCTCGATGTACCGCCCGGGCCGAAGGTGTTCATGCGGACAGTCTAGCCCAGGCGGCGAGTCGCCGCCTCCCCCCCGCGCCTGGGGATAGGTGTGGATAGCGGGGAGCGTCACTCCGCGGCGACTCGCAACGCCGGGTGGGGCGCGCGCTCCGCCTCGGCCATCCAGTCGCGGGTCAGCGGCAGCGCGTGCTTGCTGCGCGTCAGCTGCACCTGCCAGTTCATGTGATCGCCATGGCGGAAGGTGTATTCGCAGCCCGCCAGGTAGAACTCGAACATGCGGCAGAACCGCTCGTCGTAGAGGGCGGCGATCGCGGCGCGATTGGCGGCGAAGCGACGGCGCCATTCGGCGATGGTGAAGGCGTAGTGCAACCGCAGGATCTCGAGGTCGGTCATCCAGAGGCCGGACCGCTCGATCGCCGGCACCACCTCCGACAGGGCGGGCGAATAGCCGCCGGGGAAGATGTATTTCGCCAACCAGGGATTGGTGTTGCAGGGCCCGCCGGCGCGGCCGATGGCATGCACCAGGGCCACGCCATCCGGCTTCAGCGCGTCGTGCAGCGTGCGGAAGAAGGTGCCGTAGTTGCCGATGCCGACATGCTCGAACATGCCGACGGAGACGATGCGGTCCACCGGGCGGTCCCAGGCACGGTAGTCCATCAGCTCGAAGCGGACGCGGTCGGCCAGGCCGGCCTCGGCGGCCCGGCGCCGCGCCTCGGCCAGCTGCTCCTCGGACAGCGTGATGCCGGTGACGCGGCAGCCCCAGTCGCGCGCGAGGTGCAGAGCCATCCCGCCCCAGCCGCAGCCGACGTCCAGCACCTCCAGCCCGGGGCGGTCCAGCCGGAGCTTGGCGGCGATGTGGCGCTTCTTCAGCGCCTGCGCCTCCTCCAGCGTCTCCGACCCGGTCGGGAAGAAGGCGCAGGAATACTGGCGGTCGGAATCGAGGAAGAGGGCGTAGAGCTGCCCGTTCAGATCGTAGTGGTGGGCGACGTTGTCCCGCGCGCTTCGCACGACCTTCCCCCGCGCGCTCCGCGCGACGTTCCCCTTCGCCCGTGCGGCCGGGTTCAGCTGGTCGAGCCGCCGCCGGGCCTGGCGGAGCAGGGCGAGCAGCCCCTCCACGGGATGCCGGCCGCCCTTCCACTGGTTCAGCACCAGCACCTCGACGACGTCGCCGATGGTGCAGCCCTCCGGCTCGATGGCGCCGTCCATGTAGAGCTCGCCGAAAGCCAGCGCCGGGTTCAGCACCAGGCGGCGCGTCGCGGCGGCGTCGCGGATCCGGAAGGCGGCCCGCGGCCCGGGCGCCTGCCCGTAACGGGCGTGCTTCCCGTCGGCATGGCGCACCACCAGGCTACCGTGCACGACCAGCCGGCCGAGCGCGGCGTGGAGCAGTCGCTGGAACATCGCGCACCCCTCCTGCCGGGGGCGCCTTTCTCGCTCGAAACCGCCCCCGTTGCGGGACGATTAAGGAACTCCGCCGGGCCGTTTCCACCCGGAACCGAAACGCGAAAGGCGGGCGCGGGGCACAAGGCCCGCGCCCGCCTTCCGGCAGAGCGACAACCGAAAGTGGCGGATCAGCGATCCATCGCGGAGCCGAGCTCGGCGAGCTCGGCGGCCAGCTCGGCCTCCAGGCTCTCCGCCTCGGACTGCTCGGCGGCGCGGATGTCCTCGCCGCGGGCCTGCTTCTCGGCTTCTTCCTGGCTGCGCGCCACGTTCACGCCGACGGGGATCACCACCTCCGGGTGCAGCTCGACGCGCACCTGGATGATGCCCGTGGTCTTGATCGGCTGCTCCAGCAGCACCTGGCTGCGGTCCACGGTCAGGCCGCCCTGCGCCTTGCAGGCATCGGCGATGTCGCGCGAGGTGACGGAGCCGTAGAGGCTGCCGCTCTCGCCCGCGGCGCGGATGATGACGACCGACAGGCCATAGACGCGCTCGGCGACGCGCTCGGCCTCCTCGCGGCGCTTCAGGTTCTGCGCCTCGAGCTGGGCGCGCTCCTTCTCGAAGCGGGCCAGGTTGTCCTTGCTGGCGCGGATCGCCTTGCCCTGCGGGAGCAGGTAGTTGCGGGCGTAGCCGGGGCGGACCTTCACGCGCTCGCCCATCTGGCCGAGCTTCTCGACCCGCTGCATCAGGATGACTTCGATCATGACACGACCGTTCTAGCTGCGGGACGGCGGCGCGCCGCGGCCCCTGGTTCTGAGGAGGAGGTCGAAGGCACCGTAGCCCGCGACCGCGAGGGAAGCAGGAAGGAAGAGCACCACCAGCGCGACATAGACCGCGCCGAGCACCAGCGGGCGCTCGCCCCGGCCCAGCGTGCGCGTATGCAGCACCGCCAGGCCGTGCAGCATCAGCGGCACCAGCAGGACCAGCAGCAGGGAGAGCGGAACGGCATCCGCCCCCGTCTCCGCGGCCAGCCAGAAGCCCAGCGCCAGCGCCGGCAGCGCGGCATACCAGCCGGGCAGGCGCGCGCTGCTCCAGGCCGGCGCCGGTGCGACCCCGGCTCGTGCCAGGAGCCAGCCCGCGACCCAGCCATTGGCCAGCAGCGCCAGGGCCAACCAGAAGCCGATCGCCGCCGCCTTCACCCGCACGATGTCGGCGACGAAGGCCGCCGAGGCCGGGAGGTCGAAACGACGCAGCCCGGTCTCGGCCAGGGCGCGCAACACGCCGTCCATCCCGCCCGGCATGTCGGAGAGCCACCAGGCCGCCAGCAGGATGCCGCCGGCCGGCAGCAGGCCCAGCAGGGCCAGCGGCAGGCCGAGCCCCCGGCGCGACGCCGCCACCAGCAGCAGGGCCGGGATGCCGAAGGCGAGCAGGAACAGCCACACCCCGGCCAGGCTGCCGGCCAGCCAGACCACGCCCGCCGCCACCACCAGCGCCAGCATGGCCGCGCCGGCGCCGAAGCCCATGCCGGCCATCAGCACCGGCAGCGGCGCGGCCCAGAAGGTCACGAGGCCGAGCGGCAGTCCACGGAAGGCCCAGAGCGCGAGGCACGCCGCAGCCAGCCCGCCCGCCAGGCCGGCGAGCAGGCGCGCATCGGCGAAGAAGCCACCGGCCTGCGGCCGGTCGCCCCCCTCCTCCGTCCCGGTCCCGTCGGTCGGCATGGCGCGCCCGGACGCCGGATCAGTCGTTGATGACGTACGGCAGCAGGGCCAGGAAGCGCGCGCGCTTGATGGCCAGGGCCAACTCGCGCTGCTTCTTCGCGCTCACCGCCGTGATGCGGCTCGGCACGATCTTCCCGCGCTCCGAGAGGAAGCGGGAGAGCAGGCGGACGTCCTTGTAGTCGATCTTCGGCGCGTTCGGGCCGGAGAACGGGCAGGACTTCTTGCGCCGGTAGAAGGGCCGGCGGGCGCCGACGGCCGGGCGGCGCCCGGCGGGGTTCGACGAGGTCTCTTCGATACGGTCGGACATCTCAGATCACTCCCCGTCCATGCCCACATCGAGCTCCTCGCGCGGGCGCGCGCGGAATTCCTCGCGGTCGTCGCGCTCGCGGCCACCGGTCCGGCCCGAGCCGAAGCGGCCGGCCGGGCGCGGGCCGCGGAAGCCGCGCTCGCGCTCGCGATCCTCGCCGCGGC
>NZ_JAPSMD010000057.1 GCF_027856955.1 Falsiroseomonas oryzae
TCGGGCGTCGCGCGCACGTCGAAGGGCTCCCCGCGCAGCCTGAAGTGCCCGCGCCCGGCGAGCGACGTCGCGATGCGCTCCAGCGCCGCGGTTCGCGCGCCCTCCCCGCGCAGCCGCCCGGCCAGCGCCGCGCCGGCGGCGTCGAAATGGATCATGGCGGGGAAGAAGGCGAGCGCGCGGGCCAGTTCCGCCCCCAGCCAGCCGACCTGCGCCCCGCCGATGCGGAAGGCGATGAGATGCGCGGGGGAGGCGATGTTGTTGCAGGCCTCGACATGCCGCCACAGCCGGGCGAAGAGGCCGTCATCCGTCGTCATGCGCCCCTGTAACGCGCCCCGCGCATGGCCGGGAAGCAGCCTTCGCCTTCCCTAGCCGGCCCGGCGACCACATTTTCGCAGGCCAGACGCCTTCCGGAGCATTCCGTGCCACCCAGCCACCAGGACGAGCGCAACCACCTGCGCACGCTGACCACCCTCGCGACGTATCTCTGGCCCAGCGGCGAGCCGGGGCTCCGGATGCGCGTGGTCGTCAGCCTCGCGCTGCTGGTGCTCTCTCGCGGCGTGAACGTGCTGGTGCCCATCGCCTTCGGCCGGGCGGTGGATGCGCTGGCGCCGCAGGGAGGAACGGTGGCGCTGGCCGCGGTGCCCGTCGCGGTGGTCGTCGCCTATGGCACGATCCGGCTGCTCAGCTCGGCCTTCAGCGAGGCCAGCGACGCCGTCTTCTCGAAGGTGCAGGGCCGGGCGATGCGGCGCATCGCGCTCGAGGTGTTCGAGCACCTGCACCGCCTCTCGCTGCGCTTCCACCTCGATCGCCAGACCGGCGGCCTTTCGCGGGTCATCGAGCGCGGCACGCGCGGCATGACCTTCGTGCTGGACTTCCTGCTGTTCCGCATCGTCCCCGCGCTGTTCGAGATCGTGATCGTCGCGCTGATCCTGTGGGGGATGTTCGACTTCTCCTTCACCGCGGTGATCCTGCTGAGCCTCGGCCTCTACATCGCCTTCACGCTGCTGTTCACGGAATGGCGCCTGCGCTTCCGGCGGCAGATGAACGAAACCGATCAGGAGGCCAACACCAAGGCGGTGGACAGCCTGCTGAACTTCGAGACGGTGAAGTATTTCGGCAACGAGCGGCACGAGGCGCGGCGCTACGACGCCAGCATGGAACGCTACGAGCGCGCCTATGTGCGCTCCGAGGTGTCGCTCAACGGGCTGAACTTCGGCCAGCAGGCCATCGTCGCGCTCGGGCTGACGGCGGTGATGCTGCTGGCCGCCTTCCGCGTGGCCGACGGCGCGATGACGGTCGGCGACTTCGTGCTAGTGAACACCTACCTGCTGCAGCTGTTCCAGCCGCTGAACTTCCTCGGCTTCGCCTATCGCGAGATCAAGCAGGGCCTGACCGACATGGAGGCGATGTTCCGCCTGCTGCGCGAGGAGCAGGAGGTGGCCGACCGCCCGGACGCCCGCCCGCTGCATGTCGGCGCGGGCGAGGTGCGCTTCGAGGATGTGCGCTTCGGCTACCGCCCGGACCGCGAGATCCTGAAGGGTGTCTCCTTCACCGTCCCGCCCGGCCGCACGCTCGCGATCGTCGGGCCGACCGGCGCGGGCAAGTCCACCATCTCCCGCCTGCTGTTCCGCTTCTACGACGTGGGCGCCGGCGCAGTGCGGGTGGACGGCCAGGACGTGCGCGCGGTGACGCAGCTCAGCCTGCGCAACGCGATCGGCGTGGTGCCGCAGGACACCGTGCTGTTCAACGACACCATCCGCTACAACATCGCCTATGGCCGCCCCGGCGCCACGCAGGAGGAGATCGAGCAGGCCGCGCGGCTGGCCCAGGTGCACGACTTCGTGCTCAAGCTGCCCGACGGCTACGACACCCGCGTGGGCGAGCGCGGCCTGAAGCTTTCGGGCGGCGAGAAGCAGCGCGTGGCCATCGCGCGCACGCTGCTGAAGGACCCACGCATCCTGATCCTGGACGAGGCGACCAGCGCGCTCGACACGCATACCGAGCAGGAGATCCAGGCGGCGCTGAAGGACGCAGCGCGCGGCCGCACCACGCTGGTCATCGCGCACCGCCTGTCCACCGTGGTGGACGCCGACGAGATCATCGTGCTGCAGGACGGCCGGATCGCGGAGCGCGGCAGCCATGGCGCGCTGATCGCCGCGGATGGCCTCTACGCCGAGATGTGGCGCCGCCAGTCGGAGGCCGTGGAGGCCGCCGAGGCCGCCGCCGCGGCGCAGGCCGCCGAGGCCGCCTTCGAGGCGCGCGCCAAGGCCCCGGCCTGAGCTACCTGCCCCGCGTCGTCCTGCGCTCGACCGGCGTAGCCCTGACTGTGTTCAGGGCTACGCCGGTCTCGCTTCTCTGGCCCGGCGATTCACGCCCTTCGCCGTGCCCACCTTCGGTGTGCCCACCTTCGGTGTGCCCACTCAGGGCGATCGTGGGCTAGGCTGCCCGCCCATGCGGGAGGGCCGGCCATGCCTGTCGTCGAACGCAAGCCGGGCCATTGCGGGCTCTGCATCGCCCGCTGCGGCAGCATCGCCGTGGTGGAGGACGGGCGCTTCGTCGCGCTGGAGCCCGACCCCTCGCAGCCCACCGGCCAGGCGCTCTGCGCCAAGGGCCGTGCCGCGCCGGAACTGGTGAACCACCCCGACCGGCTGCTGCACCCGATGAAGCGCACGCGGCCGAAGGGCGACCCCGACCCCGGCTGGCAGCGCATCACCTGGGACGAGGCGCTCGACGCCACCGCCGCCGCGCTGCGCGCCATCGCCGACCGGCACGGCCCGCAGGCCGTGGCGTTCAGCCGCGCCTCCGGGTCCTGCACGGCCACCAACGATGCCGGCGGCTGGATCACGCGGCTGATGCACGCCTTCGGCGGCGTCAACATGATGAACAACGTGGATATCTGCGGGTGGGGCCGCGGCTTCGCCACGCGCTACACCTACGGCGTGGGCAGCGTCGGCACCGGCGGGGCTGGCGGCGCGATGCCCGACATCGACCGCGCGGGGTGCCTGATCCTCTGGGGCTACAACCCCTCCATGTCGCGGCTGACCCATGCGACCGCCATCGTCGCGGCGCTCAAGCGCGGCATGAAGCTGATCGTGGTGGATCCGCGCCAGGTCGGCCTCGCCAACAAGGCGGATCTCTGGCTGCGCGTGCGGCCGGGCAGCGACGGCGCGCTGGCGCTCGGCATCGCCGGCGTGATGATCGCGCGCGGCTGGTTCGACCGCGACTTCCTGCGCGACTGGTCGAACGGCCCGCTGCTGGTGCGCGAGGACACCGGCAGTTTCCTGCGCCTGGCCGAGATCGCGCCGGGTGCGGATCCCGCACTGCTGGTCGCCTGGGATGCCGCGGCCGACGCGCCCCTGCCCTACGACCCACGCACCGGCCGCTACCAGGGCGACGTGGCGCCCGCGCTGGATGCCGCCCCCGCCCCGCGCGGCGTCCCCTGCCGCAGCGCCTTCGCGCGCTACGCCGCGCTCTGCGCGGAATGGACGCCGCGGCGCGTGGCGGAGACGTGCTGGATCGCGGCCGACCAGGTCGAGGCCGCGGCGCGCCTGATCTGGCAGGCGCGGCCGACCGCCTACTACGCCTGGAGCGGGCACGAGCAGCACACCAACACCACGCAGACCGCGCGCGCCATCTCGCTGCTCTACGCGCTGACCGGCTGCTTCGACGCGCCCGGCGGCAACGTGCTGCTGCCCGGCGTGAAGCTGGCCGACATTGCCGGCCCGGCGCCGCGCGAGCCGGCCCTCGGCCTGGCGGAGCGGCCGCTCGGCCCCTCGCGCTGGAACCTCGTCTCCACCGAGGAGATCTACCGCGGCGTCCTCGAGGGCACGCCCTATCGCATTGCCGGCCTGGTGTCCTTCGGCGGCAACATGCTGCTCTCCCACGCCGATGGGCGCCGCGGGCGGGCGGCGATGGCGGCGCTCGACTTCGCGGTGCACGCCGATCTCTTCATGAACCCGAGCGCGGAGCTGGCCGACATCGTGCTGCCCGCCGCCTCTCCCTTCGAGACGGAGGCGCTGCGCCCGGGCTTCGAGGTGAGCGAGGCCGCGCAGGCGCGCGTGCAGCTGCGCCAGCCTGTCGTCCCGCCACGCGGCGAAGCACGGTCGGACACGCGGATCGCCTTCGACCTGGCCTGCCGCCTCGGCCTCGGCGATCGCTTCTGGGATGGCGACATCGAGGCCGGGCTGCGCCACCAGCTCGCCCCTTCCGGCCTGACGCCGGAGGCGCTGCGCGCGGAGCCCGCCGGCATCGACGTGGCGCTGCGCACGCGTCACCGGAAGCATGCGGAGCCGGACGCCGCGGGCAACGCCCAGGGCTTCGCGACGCCGACCTGCAAGGTGGAGGTCTACGCCGAGGGCTTCCTGGTACATGGCCAGGCACCTTTGCCCGGCTTCGAGGAGCCGCTGATGGGGCAGGCCTCCCGCCCCGAGCTGGCCGGCGACTTCCCGCTGGTGCTGACCAGCGCGAAGCACACGCTGTTCTGCGAGAGCCAGCACCGCAACCTGCCGAGCCTGCGCCGCAACGCCCGCGACCCGGAGCTGGAGCTGCACCCGTCGGCCGCGGCGGCGCGCGGCATCGCCGGCGGGGACTGGGTGGAGATCGCGACGCCGCGCGGCCGGGTGCGGGCGCGCGCCGCGCTGAATCCCAGCCTCCACCCGCGCGTCGCCTGCGGCCAGCACGGGTGGTGGCAGGCCTGCGCGGCCGTGGGGGCGCCGGGCTACGATCCCTTCGCCGAGACCGGCGCCAATCTCAACCTGCTGATCGGGAGTGATCTGGTGGACCCGGTCAGCGGCACGCAGCCGCTGAAATCCTACCTCTGCGAGGTGCGGCGGCTGCCGGCCCGGCCGGCGTAACGAACGGGCAAGGGGTTTCGGTCGGGCACGCAGCTTCCTATCTCCGCGCCGACACAGGAGGGCTTGGAATGCAGCTGGACCCGCAGGGCGTGGCCCCGGAAGACCTCAGCCACGCCGGCGCGGTGGTGGACAAGGCAATCGAATACATGCTGGGGCAGGATATCGCCCCGATCTCGGTCGCCTCGGCGCTGCTCGGCGGGGCGCTGGGCATGCTGGCCCGTTCGCTTGACGACCGCGGGGTGGCGCAGGTGCTGCGCAACGCGCTGGCCTCGGTGGAATCGGGCGAACTGGCGGAAATGCGCGGCCCCTCGGCGGCCGGACCGGCCAATCTCTAGGCCCCGCGCTTGACGCGCCGGCCGGTTTCCGCGATACGGCCCCGCTCCGAACCACTCCGCCCGCCCCAGGCCGGCCGAAACAGGCTGCCGCAGGGGCGTGGTCGTTCAACGGGATAGTGCAACATGGCCCGCCGCTGCGCAGTGACCGGCAAGGGCGTGCTGACCGGCAACAACGTCAGCCACGCCAACAACAAGACCCGCCGGCGCTACCTGCCCAACCTGCAGGAGACGTCGTTCTTCTCCGACATCCTCGGCGCCCCGGTGCGGCTGCGCCTGTCGGTTAACGGCATCCGCACGGTGGAGCACAATGGCGGGCTCGACGCCTTCCTGCTCGGCACTCCGGATCGCCGCCTGCCGGCCGAGGCGATCGTGCTGAAGCGGCGGCTGGAGAAGGCGCAGGCCCGCAAGGAAGCGGCCTGACGCCAAGGGCCGTGCCGCCCCCGGGCCGGCCTGGTCCTCGTTTCCAGCATACCGGGCCGACTTTCTGCGGTCTGTCACACGTTCCGGCGCATTAACGGCTCATCAACCGGTCCTGCATCACCCTTCCGGCGATGCAGGTAAGCGCCATGTCCACGACGATTCTCATCCTCGCCATGATGGCGGCCTTCGCAGCCCTTCGGTGGCGGCTGGCCCTGCTGGACGCGCGCGCCCGCGCGGAGCGGGCGGAGCAGCTGGCGGGAACGCGCGGGCGCTCGATCGCGCTCGCCGAGCAGGAACTGCGCGGGATCGCGGCCGCCATGGCGGGATGCCGGCGCGCCACCGCGGGGCTCGGCCTCTGCCTCAGCAGCGGCACGCGCAACCCGGAGGGGCCGACCCAGCAGCTGCTGCGCCTGGCAGACGACCTGGCCCAGGTCGCCAGCGGCCAATCCGTGCGCGCCATCCAGGACGCGCCGGCCCGGCTGGCGCCCATCGTGGACGCGGCCATCGCCCAGGTCGGCGCCCAGATCCGCCCGGGGATGCGCCACTGGCAGGTGGACCCCGCCCTGCGGGCCCGGACCGTGCAGGCGGACCAGCGCGCCCTGCAGGGCGCGCTGGTCGCCCTGCTGCGCCGGGCGGCGAGCCATTCCCGGGAGGGCGACTCGATCGCGCTGCGCTGGGTGATGGCCAGCGAGACGGTGGCCATCGTCGTGGAGGACGAGGGCGACGGGCTGGCCGCGCACGACCTGCAGCAGGATGGCGCCGCGACGCCCGGCGGGACACGGGGGCTCGACCTCGGGCTGAGTCTTGCTCGCTCGCTTGCCGCGGCGCATGGCGGCGACATCCGGCTGGAAAGCGCCCCGGGCATCGGTGCCCGGGCCTGGCTGACCCTGCCCCGGACCCGCCTGCTGGAAGCCGCCTGACGGGCCGGCCACGCGACACCGCCGTGAAACACGCGTCGCCGGCGGCGAAACCAAGCCGAGACATCCGGCCCCTACCGTCCTTCGCACGCACTGCCCGACAGCGGCGGGGCGCGGAGGGATGGAGCGATGCTTCCGGCAGAGAAGTCCGTCAGGCTGCGCGACGGCACCAGGCTGGCCTATATCGAGTCCGGCATGCCTACGCGCACGACCGTGGTGATGCTCCACGGGGCCACCGATTCCTGGCGTTCCTTCGCGCCCGTCCTGCCGCACCTGCCGCCCCTGCTGCACGCCATCGCGCCGTCGCAGCGCGGGCACGGCGAGTCGGACCGTCCCGCGGCCGGCTACCGGACGGAGGAGATGGCGGCGGACCTCGCCGACTTCCTCGATGCGCGTAGCATCCGGCGCGCCGTCATCGTCGGGCACTCCATGGGCGGCTCCGTCGCGCTGCGCTTCGCCATCGACCACCCGGACCGCACGCTCGGGCTGGTGCTGGCCGGCGCACGGGCGCGCTGGGCCGACCATCCGGAGGTCGCCGCGCTCTCCGAGGAGGTCTTCGCGACCGTCGATCCGGTGGATCGGCGCTTCGTGCGCGCCTTCCAGGCCAGCACGGTGGCGCAGCCGGTGCCGCCGGCCTTCATCGACGCCATGGTGGCGGAGAGCCTGAAGCTGCCGGCCAGGACCTGGCATGCGGTCTTCCGCGAGGCCGTGCTCGGCGCCGACGAGACGGCGCGGCTGGGGCGCGTGCGGGCGCCGACGCTGCTGCTCTGCGGCGACCGCGACACGCTGGCGCATGACGCACAGGCGGCGCTGGCCCGCGGGATCCCCGGCGCGCTGCGGCTGACCTATCGCGGCGCGGGCCACGCGCTGCACTGGGAGGAGCCGGCGCGCTTCGCCGCCGACCTCGGCGCCTTCGCCACCGCGCTCAGCGAGGAGCGCCTGGCGGACACGCTCAGCGCGTGAGCTCGAACAGCAGCAGCAGGCTGCGCTGCAGACGGTTCTCGTTGTCGTCGGACACCAGCGCGACGAGTTGCCGGCCCTGGTGCAGCACGGTGGTGACGCCTTCGTAGTTGTCCACGGGCAGGGGCGATGCGATGCGCAACAGCTCCTCCCCTTCCAGCACGGTGCCGGGCCGCGCCGCCGCCAGCGCCGCGACGCCGATGCGGGTCAGCCGGCCGGAGAAGCCGGCCAGCCAGGAGAAGCTGCGCTCCAGCACCAGCGCGCCGCCATCCGGCAGCGGCGCGGCATCCACCGGGAAGAAACCCGGGGCGGGGCGCCATGCCACAGGCAACCACGCGCCGGGCCCGCCCAGCCAGGCCGCGGTGAGGCCCGGTGCCTCGGGCAGGGCAAGGTCCTCGGCGATGGCGAACCACCGCCCGTCGGCCAGGACGGCGAGCGATTCCAGGCCGGCATTGGCGGGCGCACGCTCCAGGCCGGGCGGCGGCTCGACATAGGCGCCAGGGCCGCCGATGTCGCGGTAGCGGCGGATGCGGTGCCAGCGCTCGAAGGTGACGAGCCAGTCGCCATCCGGCAGCCGCGCCAGCGCCTCGGCGTCGCCGGCATAGCCGCGCGGAAGGATGCGGCCACCGCCGTCGCGCAGGCGCCCGGTGCGGCGGAGCGTCAGGCGCAGCGGGCGCGCCGCGGCATCGAGGGAAAGCGCGAACTCCGCCCAGTGGCTGAGGTCGCTGACCACGGTGACGGTCAGGTCGGGCGCGATGTGCACCCCGGAGATCCCGCCGAAGCCAAGCGCCACGCGGTCGATCTCGATGCCGCCGAGCGGGCGGATCGCGGTGTTGCCGGGCAGTTCGGGCAGCGCGAAGGGCCAGGCGAGCAGATCGGGCTGCGGCTGGGCGACGGCACAGGCGGGCAACACAACTGCCAGAGCGGCAAGAAGGGCCCGGCGCGTCGGCGTTGGCCCCGCAAGGTCGGTCCTGGCGGTCCCCTCCTCACCCAACCCTCTCCCCCCGCAGGGGGGAGAGGGCTTAGCGGGGTGCATCACACGATCGCCGGGGCGCGCTCGGCGGCGGCGCGCTGCGTTCCGCCGTAGGCGGGCGGTTGCACGAAGCGTGGCAGCGGGCCGCGGTTCATCACACGATCGCCGGGGCGCGCTCGGCGGCGGCGCGCTGCCAGGCCAGCGCCGCATCCTCGTCGAACAGCTCGGCGAGCTTCTTCATCATGGTGCCGCCGAGTTCCTCGGCATCCACGATGGTGACGGCACGGCGGTAGTAGCGGGTGACGTCGTGGCCGATGCCGATGGCGATGAGCTCCACCAGCTCGCGGCCCTCGATCTCGTGGATCACCTTGCGCAGGTGACGCTCGAGGTAGTTGCCGGGGTTCACCGACAGCGTGCTGTCATCGACCGGCGCGCCGTCGCTGATCACCATCAGGATGCGGCGATGCTCGGTGCGGGCCAGCAGGCGGCGATACGCCCAGTCCAGCGCCTCGCCGTCGATGTTCTCCTTCAGCAGGCCCTCGCGCAGCATCAGGCCGAGGTTCTTGCGCGCGCGCCGCCAGGGCGCATCGGCGCCCTTGTAGACGACGTGGCGCAGGTCGTTCAGCCGGCCGGGGTTGCGCGGCTTGCCTTCCTGCACCCAGCGCTCGCGCGACTGGCCGCCCTTCCAGGCACGCGTGGTGAAGCCCAGGATCTCCACCTTCACCCCGCAGCGCTCCAGCGTGCGGGCGAGGATGTCGGAGCACATCGCCGCGACCGTGATCGGACGCCCGCGCATCGAGCCCGAGTTGTCGATCAGCAGGGTGACGACGGTGTCGCGGAAATCCGCCTCGCGCTCGCGCTTGTAGGACAGCGACTGCATCGGGTTGACGACCACGCGCGCCAACCGCGCGACGTCGAGCAGCCCTTCCTCCAGGTCGAATTCCCAGGCGCGCTGCTGCTGCGCCAGCAGCCGGCGCTGCAGCCGGTTCGCCAGCTTGGAGACGACGCCCTGCAGGTGCGACAGTTGCTGGTCGAGCTGCTGGCGCAGCCGGCTCAGCTCGTCCGCGTCGCAGAGGTCCTCGGCCTCCACCACCTCGTCGAAATTCTTGGTGAAGGCACGATAGGCGGAGGGGTCGTCCACCTGCGGCACCTCGCGCCGCTGCGTCGGGCCGCCGGGACGGTCGTCGCCATCGGCCGCGGCCCCCTCCTCCTCGCCTTCCTCGGTCTCGTCCTCGGCGGCGTCGCCCTGCATGCTCTCGGGCTGGGCGCCGAGCATGCTCTCCGTGTCCTGCGCCTGAGCCTCGCCCTCGCCGGACTGGTCCTGCTGCGGGCTGGTCTCGCCGCCCTCGCCTTCCTCCTCGTCCTGCTCGGACTCGGTCTCCACCTCGGCCTCGGCCAGGTCGAGCGCGGCCAGCAGCTTGCGCGCGGCGCGGGCATAGGCGTCCTGGTCGTCCGCCTTGCCGGCCATCTCGGCCAGCGCCTCATCCGCCTTGTCGCCCAGGCTGTCGCGCCAGAGGTCGAGCACGCGCTGCGCGGCCGGCGGCGCCTTCTCGCCGGAGAGCTTCTCGCGCGCCAGCAGGCCGAGCGCCGCGTGCAGCGGCAGCTGGTCCTTGCGGGTCATGCGGTCGTAGCCCTCGGCCTCGCACTGGTCGGCCAGGCGCGCGCGCAGGTTGGCGGCGACGCCCGACATGTGCTGGCTGCCGATCACCTCCACGCGCACATCCTCCAGCGCGTCATAGACCTCGCGCGCCTCGCGGCGGGCCGGCAGGCGGGCGGCGTGCACGCCTTCGTCGTGGTGGCGGAGCTTGAGGGCGATGGCGTCGGCGGCGCCGCGCAGCTTCGCCATCTCGGCCGGCGGCAGGGCGCGGGTGGGCAGCGGCAGGCGGGCGCGCTTGCCGGACAGGCCGGAGGGGCCGGGCTGGTAGGCGACCTGCACCTCCGGCACCTGCGCGATGGCGCGCAGCACGCCGGCGGTGGCGCGCTTGAACTCTTCCTGGCGGGTCTGGTCCTTGGAGGAGTTGGACATGCTGGCCCCGGTTCGACGCCGTGGAGGTGACGCCGGCCCCCACCCCGACCCTCCCCGTGCAGGGGAGGGAGAAGTGCCGTCAGCCCGCCTTGCGCAGCATCAGGCCGGTCGGCAGTTCCTCGTTGAAGCAGCGCTGGTAGTACTCGGCCACCGTGCTGCGCTCCGCCTCGTCGCACTTGTTGAGGAAGGTCAGGCGGAAGGCGAAGCCGACATCGCCGAAGATCTTCGCGTTCTCGGCCCAGGTGATCACCGTGCGGGGGCTCATCACCGTGCTGATGTCGCCGGCGATGAAGCCGGCCCGCGTCAGGTCGGCCAGCGCGACCATCGCCTCCACCTGGCGCTTCACCTTGGCGTCCTTCGCATCCAGGCCGAGCTTCGCCATGACGATCTCGGTCTCCTGCGCATGCGGCAGGTAGTTCAGCGTGGCCACGATGTTCCAGCGGTCCATCTGGCCCTGGTTGATCTGCTGGGTGCCGTGATAGAGGCCCGTCGTGTCGCCAAGGCCCACCGTGTTGGCGGTGGCGAACAGCCGGAACATCGGGTGCGGGCGGATCACCTTGTTCTGGTCCAGCAGCGTCAGCTTGCCCTCGACCTCCAGCACGCGCTGGATCACGAACATCACGTCCGGGCGGCCGGCGTCGTATTCGTCGAAGACCAGCGCGCAGGGGTGCTGCAGCGCCCAGGGCAGGATGCCCTCGCGGAACTCCGTCACCTGCTTGCCGTCCTTCAGGACGATCGCGTCCTTGCCGATCAGGTCGATGCGGCTGATGTGGCTGTCGAGGTTGATGCGGATGCAGGGCCAGTTGAGGCGCGCCGCCACCTGCTCGATGTGGGTGGACTTGCCGGTGCCGTGGTAGCCCTGGACCATGACGCGCCGGTTGAAGGCGAAGCCGGCCAGGATGGCGAGCGTGGTGTCGCGGTCGAAGCGGTACGCCTGGTCGGGCTCCGGCACATGCTCGGTGCGGACCGAGTAGCCCGGCACGACGAGGTCGCTGTCGATCCCGAAGACGTCGCGCACCGCCACCTGCGTATCGGGCATGTCGATCGCGGCGGTGGTCCTGTTCTCGGCGAGTGCGACCTTGGTCATGACGAGGTCCGGCTGTGGCAAGAGGGGGGCAATCTAGGGCGGGCGGCCCGGAAGGGCTACCCGTCGCGTCCGGCTAACCCGCCGGCGCGGCGGCTGCGGCCTCCGCGGGGCGGGGCTGCAGGCGGCGGCGAAGCAGGCTGTAGGCGCGGTTGATGTCCTTCAGCCGCTCCTCCGCCTGGCGGTCGCCGCCATTGGCGTCGGGGTGGTAGCGCTTGGCGAGTTCCTTGTAGCGGGCCCGGAGCGCCGCGGCGTCCAGCGGCCAGGCCAGCCCGAGAACGTCCAGCGCGGCGCGCAGTTCGGCCGGGGGCTCGTCCCGGCGCGGCGCCTTGTCCCGGCGTGCCTTGTGCAGCGGGGTGTCGCGCAGCACGCCGAGGGGATCGCGGAGGTATTCGCTCTCGAAGGGATTGAAGCCTCCGAGCCGGCCGAGCGGCCAGGTGGGCCGCTGCCAGCCGGAATCGGAGCGCAGCTCGTGCTCGATCTCGGCCGGGCCCATGCCCTTGTAGTAGTCCCAGGCGCGGTTGTACTCGCGCACGTGGTCCAGGCAGAACCAGCGGTACTGGTTCAGGTGCATGCGGTCGCGGGGTGCGCGGAACTCGCCGGCATTCGGGCAGCCCGGCTGCTCGCAGGCGCGCGGCGGCGCCTCCGGCTGCTCGGGGATCCCCAGTTGGATGCGCTCGCTCCGGCGTGGCATCGGGCAGTTATGGGCGCGGGTCCCAGGGTGCGCAAGGCGAGCGCGTGCGACGCCGCCATGCGCCGCGCCACCCTGGATTTGCGCGCAGGAACAGCCAGATACGTGGCATGACCCGCCGCGCGGACCGCATCGCCGAGACATTGCAGGCCGCCTTCGCGCCGGCCAGGGTGGAGGTGGTGGACGACAGCCACCGCCATGCCGGCCATGCCGGCGCGGCGCCCGGCGGAGAGACGCATTACAGCGTGCGCGTGGTCTCCCCGGCTTTCGCGGGCATGAACCGCGTGGCGCGGTCGCGCGCCGTGCACGAGGCCCTGGCCGGCGAGTTCGGCACCGGGCTGCACGCCCTGGCACTGACGCTCCGGACGCCGGACGAGGCGTAGGGGCCGCCTACTCCTCCGCCTGGTCCTCCAGCCGCCGCACCACCTCGCTGTCGGGCGCATAGGCGTAGCAGGAGCCGATCGGGACGGCGCGCCTCGCCGGTGGCGGGGTCTCGCCGCGGGCAATCGCGGCCTCCCGCGCTTCACGGGCCTTGCGCCAGCGCATCGGGCCGATGGTCTGGAAGGCCACGGTCGCCATCTGGGCCAGCACCTCCCGCAGATGGGTGCAGCCCAGCACGCCGCCCACGCGCTCCTTCACGGCGCGGGTGAAGCCGGGGCCGATGGTGACGCCGGCCAGCGACGCGAAGTTCGGCGCGGCCTGCGGGCAGATCGTGTAGGGCGTGAAGTCGGAGACGGCCTCGCAGGCCCGGATCACCATGTCCTCGCCCACCGTCATCCGCACCCACATGCCGTGCAGCGCCTCGCCCGGCTGGATCATGCCGCGGTCCTGGTTCTCGAAGGCGTAGGACTTGGTGTCCACCAGATGCGCCTCGATGTCGTAGAGGCCATCGGCGCGCTGGTAGCCGCGCAGGTCGATGGCGCGGGTGTGGAGGTGCTGGCGTTCGACGGGCGGGGAGAGCGGCATCAGCCAGGGCTAGCATGCGGGCGGCGGCGCCTGCCACCCGTGCCGCCCGCAGGCCGCAGCCATTATGTCGGGCGACCCGATCCAGACCTCCGGGCCTGACGGCCCTGCGGTCATCGGGGCGCCTCAGGGCGCGCAGCCCTCGTCCAGCAGCAGACGCTCCACCTGATCGGGCGGCACGTCGCCGGCGGTGAAGCAGGCGCCCGGGCCGCGGAACAGCACGAAGCGCATCGCGCCCTCCCGCGCCTTCTTGTCCTTGCGCATCCGCGCGACCAAGCGGGCCGCGGAGAAGGGTCGGTCGAGGTCGCCGATCCGCGCCGGCAGCCCGACCGATTGCAGATGCGCGATGACGCGCCCCGGCCATTCCTGCGCGCAATGGCCGAGGCGGGAGGACAGCGACGCCGCCAGGCCCAGCCCGACCGCCACCGCCTCCCCATGCAGCAGGGCGCCGCCATAGCCGCATTCGGCCTCCAGCGCGTGGCCGAAGGTGTGGCCCAGGTTGAGCAGGGCGCGGCCGCCCTCCTCGCTCTCCTCGCGCTCGTCCGCCGCGACCACTGCGGCCTTGAGGCGGCAGGATTCGGCCACGGCATGCGCCAGCGCCGCGGCATCGCCGGCCACCGCGCGCGGCCCGGCCTCCTCGCACCAGGCCCACAGCGCCTCGCCGCCGATCAAGCCGTGCTTGGCCACCTCCGCCCAGCCGGCGCGCAGCTCGCGCGGCGGCAGGGTGGCCAGGGTGGCCATGTCGGCCAGAACCATCCGCGGCTGGTGGAAGGCGCCCACCAGGTTCTTGCCCAGCGAGAGGTTGATCCCCGTCTTGCCGCCGACCGAGCTGTCAACCTGCGCCAGCAGCGTCGTCGGCACCTGCACGAAGGGCAGGCCCCGCAGGGCGATGGCGGCGACGAAGCCCGCCAGGTCGCCCACCACGCCGCCGCCGAGCGCGATCACCGTGGTGCGCCGGTCGGCGCCGGCGCCGAGCATATCCTCCAGCGCGCCCTGCGCGGCGGCGAAGCACTTGGTCGCCTCGCCGGGCGGGACCACGTGCTCCGTGACGATGGCAAAGCCGGCGTCCTGCAGGCCGGCGCGCAGCGCGGGCAGGTGCAGCCGCGCCACCTCCGCATCGCTGACCACGGCGACGCGGCGCGAGGGCAGCACGGGCGCGAGCGTCGCCCCGGCGCGCGCCAGCAGCCCCTCCCCCACCACGATGTCGTAGGCGCGCTCGCCCAGGCCGACGGTGAGGCGCTGCGGTTCCTGGTGGGCGGCCATCGCCTCGATCACGCGGCGGGTGGTGACCTCGGGGGGTTCGTCGGAGCAGTCCACGATGACGTCGGCCTCGGCGAAGAGCGGGTGGCGCGCCGCGGCCAGGCGCTCCAGCACCTCGCGCGGATCGGCGTTGAGGAACATCGGGCGGTGTTCGCGCCCGGCGACGCGGCGCAGCAGCGTGGCCATAGGGACGCGCAGCCAGACGGAGAGCGCGCCGGAGCGGCGGACGGTGGCGCGGGTGCGCGCATCGGCGAAGGCGCCGCCGCCGGTCGCCAGCACCACCGGCGGGCCAGCCAGCAGACGGGCGATCACGCGGCGCTCGCCGTCGCGGAAATGCGGCTCCCCGTAGCGAGCGAAGATCTCGGTGATGGGCAGGCCGGCGGCGGCCTCGATCTCGGCATCGGCATCCAGGAAGGGCAGCCCGAGCCGCGCGGCCAGGCGGCGGCCGATCGAGGATTTCCCCGCCCCCGGCATGCCGACCAGCACGACGGCCCGGGCCGGCGCCGGCAGATGCTCTGCGGCGGTCGCGGCCAGGGCCTCGGTCTCGTTGGGCGGCGGCTCCTCGGCGGCCAGGGCGGTGTTGCGTGACACGATGGCGAAGGCTAGCACAGCGCCGGCCTGCCGAGGATCCGCCCCGCCGATGTTCCGCAACCCCGTGCTGCTGCTGGTCGCGATCGTGGTGGGGGTGCTGCTGCTCGGGCTGCTGGCGATCGGGGCCTTCCCGCCCTCGGTCACGCCGCAGGCGACCGAGCGGGCGATCCCGGCGGAGCGCTTCGCGCCGCGGAACTGAGCGGGCCGCGCGGCCCCGGCTGGACTGCCCCATGGACCGCCACGTCGAGGCCTTCCTGGAGATGCTGGCCGCCGAGCGCGGCGCGGCGCGCAACACGGTGGCCGCCTATGCCGCCGACCTGGCCGATTTCGGCGCGCATGCGCGTGCGCGGGGCCTCGGCCCGGCCGAGGCAGGGCCGGAGCTGGTGCAGTCCTACCTGCGCGGCCTCGCGATGGCTGGGTTGTCGGCGCGGACGGCGGCGCGGCGGCTTTCCGCGCTGCGGCAGTTCTTCCGCTTCCTGGCGCGGGAGGGCGTGCGGGCGGACGACCCGACCGAACTCGCCGAAAGCCCCCGCCTGCCGGCAAGCCTGCCCAAGGCGCTGTCCGAGGCCGAGGTGGAGGCGCTGATCGCCGGTGCGGCCAGCCTGGAGGGTCGGCGCGGACCCCTGGCCGTCGCGCTGGTGGAGCTGCTCTATTCCAGCGGCTTGCGGGTCAGCGAGCTCTGCGCGCTGCATGCCGGGGCGCTGCGCGCGGATGCGCCGCTCGTCGCAGTGCTGGGCAAGGGCGCGAAGGAACGCCTGGTGCCGATCTCTGCCCGCGCGCGGGAGGCGGCGCTGGCCGCGCGGGGCGAGTTGAAGAAACCGTCCCGCTGGCTGTTCCCCTCCCGCGCCGCGGGCGGGCACATCACGCGCCAGGCGGTGGGGCTCGCGCTGAAGGATGCGGCGATCGCCGCCGGGCTGGATCCCGGGCGGATCAGCCCGCATGTCCTGCGCCACAGCTTCGCGACCCACCTGCTGGGCCGCGGCGCCGACCTGCGCAGCCTGCAGATCCTGCTGGGCCACGCCGACATCGCGACCACGCAGATCTACACCAAGGTGCTGGACGAGAAGCTGCGCAGACTGGTGGAGGAACACCACCCGCTGGCGGGGTGATGCCCCTCCAGCGGGTCACACGCTCAGCCCGTGGTCGCTCAGCGGCAGGCTGCGCAGGCGGCGGCCGGTGGCGGCGAAGATGGCGTTGCACACCGCCGGCGCCAGCGGCGGCACGCCAGGCTCGCCGATGCCGCCCAGCGCCTCGCCGCTGCGGATGATGTGCACGTCCACCTGCGCGGGGGCGGAGCCGATGCGCAGGATCGGGTAGGCGTCGAAGTTGCGCTGCTCCGCGGCGCCGCCCTTCAGCGTCACCTTCTCCCCCGCCATGGCCGAGAGGCCCCAGACCACGCCGCCCTGCATCTGCGCCGCGACGGTGTCCGGGTTCACCACGTCGCCGCTGTCGATCGCCACGGTCACGCGGTGCACGCGGACCTGGTTGTTCGCGACGGAGATCTCCGCGACCTGGGCGCAGAGGCTGCCGTAGCATTCCATGTAGGCGATGCCCCGATGGCGGCCGGCCGCGAGCGGCGTGCCCCAGCCGCCCTGCTCGGCGGCGGTGTTCAGCACGCGCAGCGCGCGGGCGTCATGCGCCAGAAGCTCCCGCCGCAGCGCCAGAGGGTCCTTGCCGGCGGCCTGCGCGACCTCGTCCAGGAAGCTCTCGATGAAGAAGCCGAACTGCGAGGAGCCGACAGAGCGCCACAGCCAGACCTTGGGCGCGGCCTCCACCCGCTTCCACTCGGCGCGGAAGGCGCCGAAGCGGTAGCGCGTGTCGGAGACCGACTGCAGCGAGAAGGGGTCGTTGCCGCGCAGCGGGCCGGCGAAGAGGGCGGGGCGGTAGTCGCCCATCACGGACTGGCCGGCGGCGCGAATGTTGAAGCCGATGACGCGGCCCTGCGCGTCCAGCGCCGCCTGCATCTTCGCCGCGAAGGCGGGGCGCCAGTAGGACTGGGCGAACTCGTCCTCCCGCGTCCAGATCAGGCGCACCGGGCGGTTCACCGCCTTGGCCACGAGGGTCGCCTGCTCCACGACCTCCGTGTGCAGGCGCCGGCCGAAGCCGCCGCCGGTCATCGGCGTGTGGATGCGGACATTGGCGGGCGGCACGCCGGCGGCGCGCGCCGCATCGCGCACGCACCAGTCCTGGTGCTGGGTGGAGGACCAGACCTCGACGCGATCGCCCTGGATCCTGACGGTGGCGTTCTCCGTCTCCATCGGGGCGTGGGCGAGGTAGGGCGCCTCGTAGGTCGCCTCCACCACGCGGGCGGCGCCGCGCAGTGTCGCCTCGATGTCGCCGTCGTTCTTGCCGCGGAAGGCATCCGGCGCCTCCAGGCCGGCGCGCAGGCGGCGGGAGAGCTCGGCGCTGTCGAGGTTCTGCTCGGGCGTCGGCTTGAAGCGGACGGCGATGCGCTTCGCGCCTTCCATCGCCGCCCAGGTGTTCTCCGCCACCACGGCGACGCCGTTCTTCAGCGGCACGACGTCCACGATGCCGCGGATGCCGGCGACGGAGGCGCGGTCGAAGCCGTCGAGCTCGGCGCCAAACACCGGGGAGAGCCGTGCGACGGCGAAGGCCATGCCGGGCAGGCGGATGTCGTGGCCATAGACCGCGCTGCCATTGGTCTTGGCCGGGATGTCGAAGCGCGGCGCGTTGCGGCCGGTGATGCGGCGCTCCGCGGCCGGCTTGATGCGCGGCTGCTCCGGCAGCGGCAGGCGGGCGGCGGCCTCCGCCAGCTCGCCATAGGAGAGCGCACGGCCGGAGGCGGCGTGCGTCACGCGGCCTTCCGCCGTCGCCAGCTGGTCGGCCGGCACGCCGAGGCGCTGCGCCGCGGCCTCCACCAGCACCATGCGTGCCTGGGCGCAGGCGCGGCGGATGCGGTCGTGCCAGAAGCGGATGCCGAAGCTCGCGCCCGAATACATCTCGTTCACCGGCTGCAGGCGCAGCGCGGGCTCGGGCTGGCCGGCGATCACCTCCACGGCGGAGAGCGCGCAATCCAGCTCGTCGGCGACGATCATGGCGTGGGAGGTGTGCGTGCCCTGCCCCATCTCCGTCACCGGGGAGGCGAAGGTGACCTTGCCGTCCGTGCCGATGCGCAGGAAAGCGGTGACCTGGCCCGGCCCGCCATTCGGGCTGTTCGCCGCGGCCTCGGTGATGACGCGCGGCGGCGCCGGCTGCGCCAGCGCGGGCGCCACCGGCACCACCAACGCGGCGGCCGCGGCCTTCAGGATCGTGCGGCGTTCCATGAGTCCGTCCATCGTCCCGCCCTCCCCCTCAGGCCTTCGCCGCGGCGTCGTGGATCGCCGCGCGGATGCGCTGGTAGGTGCCGCAGCGGCAGATATGGCCGGCCATGGCGGCGTCGATGTCGGCATCGGTCGGGCGGCGCGTCTCGGACAGCAGCGCGGCGGCGGTCATGATCTGGCCGGACTGGCAGAAGCCGCATTGCGGCACCTGGTGCTCCACCCAGGCGACCTGCACGGGATGCCGCCCTTCCGGGTGCAGCCCCTCGATCGTGGTCACCCGCCTGCCGGCCAGGTCCCCGAGCCGCGTCTGGCAGGAGCGCGTGGGCACGCCATCGACATGCACGGTGCAGGCGCCGCATTGCGCGATGCCGCAACCGTATTTCGTGCCCGTCAGCCCGACCAGGTCGCGCAGCGCCCAGAGCAGCGGCATGTCGGGATCGGCATCGAGCCGATGCGCCTGCCCGTTGACGGTCACCTCGATCATCGACGTCCGCTCCTCCCCGGTCCCGGGTGGACCCCGGGTTACCGCGCGGCCATCACTTGGCGAAGCGTGACGATGGACGCAAGCCCCTTCGGCGGCGCGTCAGAGCCGGCCGAGCAGGTCGCCATAGCCCCAGATCAGGGTGCCGACGATCAGCAGGCCGAAGCCCGCCTTCTCCATGACCTGGCGGTCGAGGTCGCGCTGCAGGCGCTTGAAGCTCTCCAGGCGCGCGGTGCGCTCTGCGCCGTCGCTGCGCTCCATGTCGGCCAGCAGCGCGACCAGGTCGGCGCGCGCGATCAGGATCTTCCGGCTGGCCAGCACCAGGCCGAGGGCCGTGAGGATGGCGCCGGAGCGCGCGAACCACATCCAGTCGGCGGTCGCGATGCTGAGCCACAGGCTGCCGGCCACCGCGAGCACGGCGGCCGCGAGGAAGCCGCGCACCACGCCGCGCAGGGCGCGCGAGCCCAGCTCGGTCGGGAATGATGCGGAACGGTCGGCCATGGCTGCGCGAGATGGCGCCGCGTCAGCCCACGCGCAAGAGCGCCGGGCCCTCCGCCCGCAGCCACTCCACGGCGGCGTCGCGGTGCGGCGTCAGGCCCTCCACCAGCGACCAGAAGCGCGCCGAGTGGTTCAGCTCGCGCAGATGCGCGACCTCATGCGCCACGACGTAGTCGGTGACCCATTCCGGCGCCATGACCAGCCGCCAGGAGAAGGCGAGCGTGCCGTCCGGCGCGCAGGACCCCCAGCGGCTGCGCGTGTCCTTCACGCGAATGGCGCGCGGCTTCACCCCCAGCGCAGCGGCATGCGGCACGGCGAGCAGCCCGATGCGGCGCCTGGCCTCGGCGCGCAGGAAATCCGTGACGCGGCGGCGGAGGAACTCGCGCGCGCCGGTCACCACGATGGCCGCGCCGTCCAGGAAGGCACCGCCCCGGGCACGCGGCTCGTGCCGGATCACATGCGTCGCGCCGCCGAGCAGCAACTCTGCGCCCGACGCGAACTCCACCACCGGCGACAGCGCGGCGAGCCGTTCCCGGATCCAGGCCTCGTGCTCCCGGATCAGCGCCAGGCCGGCGCGGCGCCCGCTGCGCGGCGGCAAGGTGACGACGACGGCGCCCGCCCGCGGGCAGACGCGGAGCGAGACGCGCCGCGCGCGGGTGGAGGGAGACCAGCGGACGGGAATCTCCGCCGCCGGTGCGAGGGCGCCGCGGGGCGGCGCGAGCTTCACGATCTCCGACTCCGGCAGCGTCATGCGGGCAAGATGGCGCGGAGCGCACCCAGGTTGCAACGGCTTGACACGACTTGCCGCACGGGTGCGCATGGCGCCATGCCCCCGCTGGTCGTCAATCTTCTCGCGCTGCTCGTCGTCGGCGCGTTCTGGTCGCTGAACCCGGCGCTGGCGAAGATCGCGATGGCGGAGGGCATGCGCCCGCTGGGCGTCGCCGTGCTGGCGGCCGTCGTCGCAGCGGCGGTGCTGATGGCGGTCGCTGTCGCGCGCGGCCAGGCGCCGCCTTACGACCGGCCGCATGTCGCGCAATACGTCGCGGGCGGCGTGGTGGGGCTTGCGCTGGCGCATTTCTTCGCCTTCACCGGATTGCAGCGCGCGCCGGCGGGGCTGTTCGCGCTGCTCGCGCCGCTGTCGGGCCTGCTCAGCGTGGCCTTCTTCGCGCTGGCACGCATCGAGCGCGCGACGCCGCGACGCGTGGCGGGCGCGGCGCTCGGCATGGCCGGCGTGGCGCTGGCCATGGCGCCGGGCGCG
>NZ_JAPSMD010000058.1 GCF_027856955.1 Falsiroseomonas oryzae
GCCCCCGCGCTGGCCGCCCCCGGCCCCGGAGGCCGCGGCCCGCCAGGTGGCCCCCACGGCCGCGCCACCCAGCACCGCGCCGGCCAATGCCGCGAGCCCCTGGCGGCGGCGGAAGGACATGTCGGAAGTATCGTGCACTGCAATCTCTCCCTCGAATGGGCCGCCGGATCCGTCCGGTCGGCGCGGGGAGGTTCTGGCCGGGCCCGGTTTCCGGCGGATGTCGGCGCGGCGGGCCGGATTTCGGCGCGGCTTCGGCCGCCATGTCGCCTGCAACGCGCTCCATGCCGCGTGCGTCGCCACGCCGCGGCGGGCCCGCGGCCCTTGACTTCCGCCGGCCCGGGCGCTTCCTGCCCAGGGTCCGCAACGCCTGGAAAACCGCATCGCATGTCGCTCGACACCGCCACGGTGAAGCGTATCGCCTCGCTCGCCCGCATCCGGCTGGAGGAGGAGGAGGTCGGCCGAATGCAGGCCGAGCTCAACGGCATCCTCGGCTGGATCGAGCAGCTGCAGGCAGTGGACACGGACGGCGTGGAGCCGATGGCCGGCGGTGCGCCGGAAGGCCAGCCCGCCATGCGCATGCGGGACGACAAGGTGACGGACGGCGACCTGCACGACGCGGTGCTGGCCAATGCGCCCGACCGCATGGGCGCCTATTTCGGCGTGCCGAAGGTGGTGGAGTGATGCGCCCGACCGACCACACGCTGAAGGGCGCGCTGGACGCGCTGGCCGCCGGCGAGACCACCTCCGTCGCCCTGACCGAGGCCTTCCTGGACGCGATCGGCCGGCTGAACCCGCGCCTCAACGCCTTCATCACGGTGACCGGGGAGAAGGCGCTGGAGGCGGCGAAGGCGTCCGATGCGCGGCGCGCGGCCGGCAAGGCCGGTCTGCTCGAGGGCGCACCGCTCGCGATCAAGGACCTGTTCTGCACGGCGGGCGTGCAGACCACCGCGGGCAGCCGGATCCTCGGCGGCTTCATCCCGCCCTACGAGAGCACCGTCACCGCCAACCTCCTGCGCGACGGCGCGGTGTTCCTGGGCAAGGTGAACCTGGACGAGTTCGCCATGGGCTCCTCCAACACCACCAGCGCGTCGGGCCCGGTCGAGAACCCCTGGAGCCGCGCCAACGACCCGGACACGCGGCTGGTGCCGGGCGGGTCCTCGGGCGGGTCGGCGGCGGCGGTGGCGGCGCGGCTGGCGCTGGGCGCGACAGCGACCGACACCGGCGGCTCCATCCGCCAGCCGGCGGCCTTCTGCGGCATCGCCGGCATCAAGCCGACCTATGGCCGCTGCTCCCGCTTCGGCATCGTCGCCTTCGCGTCCTCGCTGGACCAGGCGGGGCCGGTGGCGCGCACCGTCGAGGATTGCGCGATCCTGCTGAAGTCCATGGCCGGCTTCGACCCGAAGGACGCGACCTCCGCCGACCTGCCGGTGCCGGACTTCGCCGCCGCCTGCGGACGCTCCGTGAAGGGGCTGCGCATCGGCGTGCCGAAGGAATACCGCCTGGACGGGATGGCGCCGGAGATCGAGGCGCTGTGGCAGCAGGGCCTGCAGTGGCTGCGCGACCAGGGCGCCGAGACCGTCGAGATCAGCCTGCCGCACACGAAGTACGCGCTGCCGACCTACTACATCGTGGCGCCCGCCGAGGCGTCCTCCAACCTCGCGCGCTACGACGGCGTGCGCTTCGGCCTGCGCGAGACGGCGCAGGGCAGCGACCTCCGCGACCTCTACGAGCGCACGCGCGCGAAGGGCTTCGGCCAGGAAGTGCGCCGCCGCATCATGATCGGCACCTATGTGCTGAGCGCCGGCTACTACGACGCCTACTACCTCAAGGCGCAGAAGGTGCGCGCGCTGATCCGCCGCGACTTCGAGCAGGCCTGGGGCAAGGTGGACGCCATCGTCACGCCGGCCACGCCCTCCGCCGCCTTCGGCATCGAGGAGCGGCAGGACGACCCGATCACCATGTACCTAAACGATGTCTTCACCGTGACGGCGAACCTGGCCGGGCTGCCGGGGCTGGCGGTGCCGGCGGGGCTGGATCCGCAGGGCCTGCCGCTCGGCCTGCAGGTGATCGGCAAGCCCTTCGACGAGGAGACCTGCTTCGCGGTCGGCGCCGCCATCGAGCGGGCGGCGGGCTTCACGGCGCTGCCGCGGCTGCGCGCATGACGCCGGCGGCGGCCGAGGACAGCCTGCGCGTCGCCATTGAGGCCGGCCGCCTCGACACCGCGCGCAGCCTCGCCGCCATCCGCGCCGCGGCGGAGCAGCGGCGCTGCCTCTCCTACGCCGACGTCGCGGCCGCGAGCTTCCTGCCCTGGAACGCCGCGCGGCGCCGGATGGACCCGCATCTCTACGCGCTCTGCGCCTGGTCGCTGGAGCGCGGCGGGCCGCTGCTGTCCGCCATCGTCGTCAACAAGCACCTAGTCGCCGCGCGGCGCATGGAAGGGCGCACGCTGGCGGGCTTCACCGCCATGGCCGTGCGCCTCGGCGCCCGCATCGGCACCGATCCCGCCGCCTTCCTGCGCGCCGAGCAGGAGAAGGTCTTCGACTGGTTTGCGTCCCTTGGGGCCCACAAGGAAAGAGGCCATGAGCTACACCATTGAAGGCAGCACCGGCCCCTGGGAGCTGGTCATCGGCCTGGAAGTCCACGCCCAGGTCATCAGCCAGTCCAAGCTGTTCTCCGGCGCCGCCACCGCCTTCGGCGCGGAGCCGAACAGCCAGGTGTCGTTCATCGATGCCGGCTTCCCGGGCATGCTGCCCGTCATCAACCGCGAATGCGTGGCGCAGGCCGTCCGCACCGGGCTCGGGCTGAACGCCGACATCAACCTCTGGTCGCGCTTCGACCGGAAGAACTACTTCTACGCCGACCTGCCGCAGGGCTATCAGATCAGCCAGTACGCCCACCCCATCGTCGGCGAGGGCGCGGTCGAGATCGAGCTGACGGACGGCACGAAGAAGACCGTCGGCATCACGCGCCTGCACCTGGAACAGGACGCGGGCAAGTCGCTGCACGACCAGCACCCGACCAAGTCCTTCATCGACCTCAACCGCTCCGGCGTCGCGCTGATGGAGATCGTCTCCGAGCCCGACATGCGCAGTCCGGAGGAAGCCGGCGCCTACCTGACGAAGCTGCGCCAGATCCTGCGCTACCTCGGCACCTGCGACGGCAACATGGACGAAGGCTCCATGCGCGCCGACGTCAACGTCTCCGTCCGCAAGGCGGGCGAGAGCTACCGCACGCGCTGCGAGGTGAAGAACGTCAACAGCGTGAAGTTCGTCATGCAGGCCGTGGAGGCCGAGGCGCGGCGGCAGATCGAGGTCTGGGAATCCGGTGGCACGGTGGAGCAGGAGACGCGGCTGTTCGACACGCAGCGCGGCGTCACGCGCTCCATGCGCTCCAAGGAGGACGCGCATGACTATCGCTACTTCCCGGAGCCCGACCTGCCGCCCCTGGTGCTGGAGAAGTCCTGGGTCGAGCAGCTGAAGGCCTCGCTGCCCGAACTGCCGGATGCCCGCCGCGCCCGCTACGTCGCGATGGGCCTGACCCCCTACGACGCGCATGTCCTGACGCTGGAGAAGGAGACGGCCGCCTTCTTCGAGACGGTGGCCAAGGGCCGCGACGCCAAGCAGGCAGCCAATTGGGTGACCGGCGATTTCTTCGCCGCGCTGAACCGCCTGAAGCGCGACATCACCGACCCGCCCGTCACCGCCGAGAACCTCGGCCGGCTGCTGGACCTGATCGCCGACAACACGATCAGCGGGAAGATCGCCAAGGACGTCTTCGAGATCATGATCGAGACCGGCAAGGCGCCCGGCGAGATCGTGGAGGAGCGCGGCCTGAAGCAGGTGACGGACACCGGCGCGATCGAGGCCGCGGTCGCCGATGTGCTGGCGAAGAACGCCGACAAGGTCGCGGAATACAGGTCCGGCAAGGACAAGCTGTTCGGCTTCTTCGTCGGCCAGACCATGAAGGCCATGCAGGGCAAGGGGAACCCGGCCCTGGTGAACGAGGTCGTGAAGAAGCTGCTGGGCTGACGACCCGACGGGCACGCCGCCGCGGAGCATTGCCGCGGCGCGGCGCTGCGTGCTCTGTTCCCCGCGGGATCGGGAGGTCGGCGATGGACCAGCAGCAACCGGGGCCCGGGCCCGGCGCGATGATCGAGCGCGGCCTGGCCTTCGCGGCGGTGGCCGCCGTGCTGTTCGGCATCCTGGCGGTACTGCGGCCCTTCGCCACCGCCATCATGTTCGGCGCCATCCTGGCCATCGCGCTGTGGCCTCTGCGCGATGCGCTGGTGACGCGACGCGTACGGCCCGGGCTGACCGCCGCGCTGCTGCTGCTGCTGGTGCTGGCGGCGGTCGTGGTGCCCACGCTGCTGATCGCGCCCGGCCTGGTCGCGGCGATCGATGGCGGCATGGAGTGGGCCCGCGTCGCCCTCCTGACCGCCCCCGACGCCCCGCCCGAATGGCTCGCGCGCCTGCCGCTGGTCGGCGAGCAGGTGGTTGCCGGCTGGGCCAAGATCGCGGAGGCGCGCGGCAACCTGGGCGGCGCGCTGGCGCCCTATGCCGCCCGTATCCAGGCGGTGCTGCTCGACATCGCCGGCGGCCTGGCGGACAGCCTGCTGCAGATGCTGCTCTCCCTGGTGGTCGCGACCATGCTGTGGACGAGTGGGCCGGTCATCGCGGAGGCGCTGCACCACGGCGCCGGGCGCCTCGGCGGCGAGACGGGCCAGGAATCGCTGACCACCGCGGGCGCCGCGGTGCGCGCCGTGGCCTATGGCGTGGTCGGCACCTCTGTCGCGCAGGGCATCTTCGCCGGCATCGGCTACGCCATCGCCGGCATCCCCGCCGCCGCGCTGCTCGGCTTCCTGACCTTCGTCTTCTCGATCAGCCAGATCCTCGGCCCTCTGGTGATCCTGATGTGGATCGGCGCGGCGTGGTGGCTGTTCGACCAGGGCCAGACGCTCTGGGCGATCTTCATGGCGGCCTGGGGGCTGGTGGTGATCTCCGGCAGCGACAACGTGCTGCGGCCGCTACTGATCAAGCGCGGCGTGGAGATGCCGCTCTCCATCATCATCATCGGCGTCTTCGGCGGCTTCGTCGCCTTCGGCTTCCTCGGCCTGTTCATCGGGCCGGTTCTGCTGGCCGTCGGGCTGGTGATGCTGCGCGCCTGGCGGGCGGCGTCGCCGGGGGCGGCCTGAGGGGCCGACGTGGTTGCCCGGGAGGGGCGCTGCCCCTCCCGAACCCGCCCTGCCAAGGGGCAGTGCCCCCTTTGCCTTCGGCGTTGAACCGACCGAGGTCCAGGAGGCTAAGCCTCCTGGCGGGTGGGGGCCGGGGAGGGCAGCGCCCTCCCCGCGCCGCTACGCCGGCCGCACGCCCCAGGGATAGGGCATGCTGCCCTTCAGGTGGCCGGTGATGCTGCGGCGCCAGGCGTTGCGGATGGTGAACTGGCCGAGCGGGATGGTGGCCACATCGTCCTGCGCCAGCCGGTTCAGCTCGTTCGCCAGGGTCTGCTGCTGCGCCGGGTCCGTCGCGTCCAGCCAGGCCTGCACCAGTTCCTGCGCGCGCGGGCTGTCGTACCAGCCGAACCAGCCGCTCGCGCCCGGGCCCTTCACCAGCGAGGACACCGCCGGGTTCAGGTAGGCCAGGGACGAGCCGTAGGTGTGGAAGATGCTCCATCCGCCGCGCTCCACCGGCTCGGTGCGGACGCGCCGCTGCACCACCGTGCCCCAGTCGGTCTCCGCCAGTTCCACGTTGAAGCCGATGCGCCGCAGACGGTCCGCGGTGATCTGGCCGTGCGGTCCGATCAGCGGGAAGTCGGTGGGGTTGATGATCACCACCTTCTCGTTGTTGTAGCCGCTGGCGGCCAGTGCGGCGCGCGCGCGGTCCAGGTTGCGCGGCGGTGCGTTCAATGGCGAGAGATCCTCCACGCCCAGCGGCGTGCCGCACGGGAACAGGCTGCGGCATTGCCGCCACACGCCGCGGTCGTCGCCCAGCGTCGCGCGCATGTACTCGTCCTGGTCCACCGCCAGCGCCACCGCCTGCCGCGCGCGGAGGTTGTTGAACGGCGCCTGCAGGTGGTTGAGGCGCATGATGGACATGATGCCCGCCTCGTTCAGCACGCCCACCTCGATGTTGCGGTTTCGCTGCAGGGTGGGGATCAGGTCCGTCAGCGGCTGTTCCAGCCAGTCCACCTCGCCGGCCTGCAAGGCAGCGGCGGCGGTCGCCGGGTCTGGCAGGATGTGCCACTCCACCCGTGCGAAATGCGCCAACTTTCCGCCCGCCGCGCCGCTGGCCGGTTCGGACCGCGGCACATAGGCGTCGTTCTTCGCATAGACCACGCGGCTGCCGGAGACGAACTCGCCGCGCACGAAGCGGAAGGGGCCGCTGCCCACCACCTCTCCGACCTGAGCGTTGGCATCCGTCTGCGCCAGGCGCTCCGGCATGATGAAGGGCACGTTCGCGTCGGGCTTGGCCAGCGCGTCCAGCATCAGCGGGAAGGGGCGCTTCAGGCGGATCTCGATGGTGCGGTCGTCGGCCGCGCGCCATTCGTCCACCACTGCGGCGAGTATCTGTCCGAACGGATCGCGCTTCGACCAGCGCGCCAGGGACGCCGTGCAGTCGCGCGCGCGCACCGGCTCGCCGTCGTGGAAGCGCAGACCCTCGCGCAGCGTGATGCGCCAGCTGCGGCCATCGGCCGAGGTCTCGTGCCCCTGCGCCATCTGTGGCTGCGGCCGCAGCCGCGCGTCCAGCGCGTAGAGCGTGTCATAGACGTGGTAGCCATGCATCTGGGTGACGATGGCCGAGGTCCAGATCGGGTCCAGCGCGGTCAGGTTGGCCTGGGGCACGAAGCGCAGCGTCGCCGCGCGCGCGGGCTGGGCGATGGCGGGCGCGCCGAACGGCGCGAGTGCAAGACCGGCGCTGCCGGCCAGCAATGAACGACGATGCATGGCGCTTCCTCCGGGATCTGCAGTCCCTGGACGAAACGCTAGGCGTGCGTCGCGCCGGCGGTCAACGCTTCCCGGGCGGCAAGGTATTCCCGCCGCAGCCGCGCGATCACCTGGGCGGCGGGTGGGGCATCGGCGATGCTGCCGACGCCCTGGCCGGCGCCCCAGATGTCCTTCCAGGGCCGGACGCGGTTGGTGCCGAAGCTCATCTTCGTCTTGTCGGCCTCCGGCAGGGCATCGGGGTCAAGCCCCTGCGCCGCGATCGAGGGCTTGAGGTAGTTGCCGTGCACGCCGCTGAAATAGGGCGTGTAGACGATGTCCGCCGCGCTGCTCTCGACGATCATCGCCTTGTAGCGTTCCGCGGCATTGGCTTCCGCCGTCGCGATAAAGCGCGTGCCCATGTAGGCCAGGTCCGCGCCCATCGCCTGCGCCGCCAGGATCTGCCGGCCCTGCGTGATGGAACCGGACAGCGCGATCGGCCCGTCCCAGATGCGCCGCACCTCGGCGACCAGCGCGAAGGGACTGAGCGTGCCGGCATGACCACCCGCGCCTGCCGCCACCAGGATGAGCCCGTCCACGCCGGCCTCCAGCGCCTTCTCGGCATGGCGCAGGTTCGTCACGTCGTGGAAGATGACGCCGCCCCAGCCATGCACCGCCTTCACCACCTCGCCCGGCGCGCGCAGCGAGGTGATGATCATCGGCACGCGATGCCGTGCGCAGACCTCCAGGTCGTGCTCCAGCCGATCGTTGGAGGAATGCACGATCTGGTTCACCGCGAAGGGCGCGTCCTCCGGGCCCAGCGCGGCCTGGATGCGCGTGAGCCAGACATCCAGCTCCTCCTTCGGGCGGGCGTTCAGCGCCGGGAAGGCGCCGACGATGCCGCCGCGGCACTGGGCGATCACCAGCTCGGGATTGGAGACGATGAACAGCGGCGCGCCGATGACAGGCAGCGCGAGCTTCTGCAGGATGGGCGGCAGCGCCATGGGAGGTCCGGTCGGTTGCGGGGCCGGAGGATGCCGCCGGCGGCGCCGCGCGTCCACGTCGCCTTGCCTTGACCGCCCTCCGCCCCTGCGCGATGCAGGCGGGCGGCCGCCGGGCGAAGCGGCCGGAGGGAGGCGCGGCATGGCCGGACCGGTGCGGTACGAGGCGAATGAGGGCATCGCGGTGGCGACCATCGCAAGCCCGCCCGTCAACGCGCTGTCGGCCGCGATGCGTGGTGCGTTGGCCGATGCGGTGCGCCGCGCGGCGGGGGATCCGGCGGTTCGCGCGCTCGTGATCGCTGCCGAAGGCCGCACCTGGATCGCCGGGGCCGACATCTCGGAATTCGGCAAGCCGCCCGTCTCGCCCACGCTGGCGGAGCTCATCGCGCTGATCGATGGCTGCCCGAAGCCCGTCGTTGCCGCCATCCACGCCGCGGCTCTCGGCGGCGGGCTGGAAGTGGCGATGGCGTGCAGCGCGCGCGTGCTGGGCCCCGCCGCGAAGCTCGGCCTGCCGGAGGTGAAGCTCGGCCTGCTGCCCGGCAGCGGCGGCACGCAGCGTGCCCCGCGGCTGATGGGCGCGGCCGCCGCGCTGCGCCTGATGGCCTCGGGCGACCCGCTGGATGCCAAGGCCGCGATGGCAGCCGGGCTTGGCGACGTGCTGGCAGAGGACGACTTGCGGATGGTGGCGATGGCGCATGCCGCCGGCCTGACCAATGGCAGCCTGCCCGTGCCGGTCTCCCGGCGCGACGGCGGCCTTGGCCCGCGCGACGCGTTCGAGGCGGAGGCCGCCGCGCTGGCGAAGCGCGCCGCGACGGAGCCGCAGGTCGCCGCCATGATCGCCTGCGTCCGCGACGCCTTCGACCTGCCCTTCGATCAGGCGGTGGCGCGCGAGCGCCAGGCCTTCCTGGACCTGCTGCAGGACCCGCGCAGCAAGGCGCTGCGCCACGTCTTCTTCGCCGAGCGTGAGGCGGCGAAGATCGCCAACCTGCCGGCCGGCACGAAGCCGCGAAAGGTGGAGCGCGCGGCCGTGCTCGGCGCGGGCACCATGGGTGCCGGCATCGCCATGTGCTTCGCCAATGCCGGGATTCCCGTGCGCGTCATCGAGACCGACGAGGCGGCGATGCAGCGCGGCATCGCGCGCATCCGCTCCACCTACGACGCCAGCGTGAAGCGCGGCAGCCTGGCGTCCGATGCACGCGACGCCCGCATGGCGTTGATCGAGGGCGCGGTCGGCCTGGATGCCGCGAACGAGGCCGACATGATCGTCGAGGCCGTGTTCGAGGAGATGGGCCTCAAGAAGGAGGTCTTCGCGAAGCTCGACAGGGTCGCGAAGCCCGGCGCGGTGCTGGCCTCCAACACCTCCTACCTCGACATCGACGAGATGGCGGCGGCCACGTCGCGCCCCGGCGACGTGCTCGGCATGCACTTCTTCTCGCCGGCCAATGTGATGAAGCTGCTGGAGGTGGTGCGCGCGAAGGCGACCGCGCCGGACGCGCTGGCGACTGCGGCGGAGGTCGGGCGCAGGCTCGGCAAGGTGCCGGTCGTGGTCGGTGTCTGCTTCGGCTTCGTCGGCAACCGCATGCTGGCGCGCCGCACCGCGCAGGTCGAACGCCTGCTGCTGGAGGGCGCGCTGCCCGAGAGCATCGACAGGGCGCTGACCGATTTCGGCTTCCGCATGGGGCCCTGCGCCATGTCCGACCTCGCCGGCCTCGATATCGGCTGGCGCATCCGCCGCGCCACCGGCAAGCGCGCCCCGGTGGCCGATGCGCTGGTGGAGGCCGGGCGCCTCGGCCAGAAGACCGGCAAGGGCTTCTTCCTCTACCCCGACGGCGCGCGGGCCGGCGTGCCGGATCCCGAAGTGGCCGCGCTGATCGAGAGGATCAGCGCGCAGGAAGGCGTGACGCGGCGCGCCATCGCGCAGGACGAGATCCTCGACCGGCTGCTGCTGCCTATGGTGAACGAGGGCGCGCGCATCCTGGAGGAAGGCATCGCGGCGCGCCCCGGCGACATCGATGTCGTCTGGCTGCACGGCTACAACTGGCCGGCCTGGCGCGGCGGCCCGATGCACTGGGCCGATGCGCGCGGCCTGAAGGAGGTGGCCGCGCGGCTTGCGGCCTTCGCGCAGGCCACCGGCGACGAGAGCCTGGCCCCGGCGCCGCTGCTCGCGCGGCTGGCGGGGGCCGGGGATGGCGCCAGCTTTTCCGGCCTGAAGCCCGGCTGATGCATCCCTGGGAAGCCAGCTATCCGCCCGAATGCCGGTGGGACGTCCCCATCGCGCAGGGCACGCTGCCCGGCTTCCTGGACCATGTCGCGGCGCGATTCGGCGACCGCCCGGCCATCGAGTATCGCGGCCATGTCCTGGCCTATGCGCAGCTGAAGGCCCTGGCGGACCGGGTCGCGGCGGGGCTGATGGCGCAGGGCGTCGGCCGCGGCGATTGTGTGGCGCTCTACCTGCCCAACACGCCCTGGCATCCCGTCTGCTTCTTCGCCGCGCTGCGCACCGGTGCGCGCGTGGTGCATCTCTCCGCCCTCGATGCGAAGCGGGAGATCGCGCACAAGGCGCGCGATGCCGGAGCGACGCTGCTGGTCACCACCGGCTTCGCACCGCTGGTCGCCAATGCCGAATGGCTGGTGGAGGAGGGGGCCGTGCCGCGCGCGCTGCTGGCGCCGGAGGCGCGCTGGGGCGGCGAGGACGCCGCCACCGGCTTCGCCGCGCTGCCGGAAGCCGATCCGCCGCGGGAATGGCCGTCGCTCGCGCCCGCCGATCTCGCGCTGCTGCAATACACCGGCGGCACCACCGGCACGCCGAAGGGCGCCATGCTCACCCACGGCAACCTCACCGCCGCGGTCTCCATCTACAAGGCCTGGCGCGACAGCACCTCGCTGCCGGAAGGTGAGGGGCGCGTCCTCGTGCTGCTGCCGCTGTTCCACATCTTCGCGCTGACCGCGGTGCTGCTGCGCCAGATGGCGGAAGGCAGCCTGTGCCACCTGCGCGTGCGCTTCGACGCGGCGCAGGCGGTGGCCGACATGGAGCGGCTGCGCATCAACACCTTCTCCGGCGTGCCGACCATGTGGATCGGCATCCTCAACCTGCCGGGCGTGCGGCCGGAGTCCTTCGCCACGCTGCGCCAGGTCAGTTCCGGCGGCGCGCCCATGCCCTTCGAGGTGCAGCAGAAGCTGGAAGCCCTCGTCGGCCGACGCATCGGCGGCGGCTGGGGCATGACGGAGACCTGCCCCGCCGGCACGCGCCTGCCGCCGGATGCGCCGCGCCGTGCCGGCCTGATCGGCCTCCCGTTGCCGGCGATCGAGCTGCGCATCGTCGATCCCGACGCGCCGACGCAGCCGCGCGCGGTGGGCGAGGTCGGCGAGATCGCGATCCGCGGCCCCAACGTCTTCGGCGGCTACTGGAACCGCCCGGAGGAGAATGCGCGCGCCTTCGCCGATGGCTGGTTCCTGACCGGCGACATGGGCTGGATGGACGAGCGCGGCTTCTTCACGTTGGTGGACCGCCGCAAGAACATGATCCTGTCCGGCGGCTTCAACGTCTATCCCGCGCAGATCGAGCAGGCGATCTACGAACACCCCGATGTCGCCGAATGCATCGTCATCGGCGTGCCCGACGACTATCGCGGCCAGGCGGCCAAGGCCTTCGTCGCGTTGAAGCCGGGCGCGCGCCCCTTCACGCTGGAGGCGCTGCGCGCCTTCCTCGCCGACCGCCTTGGCAGGCACGAGCTGCCGGCCGCGCTCGAAATCCGCGACGAATTGCCGAAGAGCCCGGCCGGCAAGCTGCTGGCGAGCGCGCTGAAGGCCGAATTCCAGGGAGCAGGCTGAGATGGACCTCCGCTACACCGCGGACGAGATCGCCTTCCGCGACGAGCTGCGCGCCTTCTTCCGCCGCGAGATCCCGGCTGAGATCCGCCGCAAGGTCAGCGAGGGCCGCAAGCTCTCGCGCGAGGACATCGTGACGACGCAGCGCGTGCTGCACGCGCATGGCCTGTCCGTGCCGAACTGGCCGGTGGAATGGGGCGGCAAGGACTGGACGCCGGTGCAGCGCTACATCTTCTCCGAGGAGATCCAGGCCGCCGCCGTGCCGCAGCCGCTCTCCTTCAACGTGAACATGGTCGGCCCGGTCATCGCCACCTTCGGCAACGCGGCGCAGAAGCAGCGCTTCCTGCCGCCCACCGCGAATCTCGACATCTGGTGGGCGCAGGGCTTCAGCGAGCCCGGCGCTGGCTCCGACCTCGCCAGCCTCAAGACCACCGCGCGGCGCGAAGGGGACGAGTTCGTCGTCAACGGCCAGAAGACCTGGACCACGCTGGGGCAGTATGCCGACTGGATCTTCTGCCTGGTCCGCACCGACCCGAACGCGCGCAAGAAGCAGGAGGGCATCTCCTTCCTGCTGATCGACATGAAGACGCCCGGTATCACCGTGCGCCCGATCATCACCATCGATGGCGGGCACGAGGTGAACGAGGTGTTCTTCGACGAGGTGAAGGTCCCGGCGGAGAACCTGGTCGGTGAGCTCAACAAGGGATGGGACTACGCCAAGTTCCTGCTCTCCAACGAACGCATCGGCATCGCCCGCATCGGCCTGACGAAGGAACGCCTGGCCCGCGTGAAGCGCCTGGCACAGGAGACGCCGGCCGGCGAGGGCACGGTGTGGGACGATCCCGATTTCCGGCGCCGCCTCGCCTGGTCCGAGATCGAGCTGAAGGCGCTGGAGATCACGCAGATGCGCGTCGTCGCCGCGCAGCGCACGCGCGCGGCCGACAAGCCCGACCCCTCCTCCTCCATCCTCAAGATCAAGGGCAGCGAGATCCAGCAGCAGGCGACGCAGCTGCTGATGGAGGTCGCCGGCCCCTACGCGATGCCGCGGCCGGACCGCGACGAGGACGGGGCGAACCTGCCCTCGGTCGGCCCCGAATGGGCGGATGCCGCGGCGCCGCTGTTCTTCAACTACCGCAAGGTCTCGATCTACGGCGGCAGCAACGAGATCCAGCGGAACATCATCGCGAAAGCCTTCCTGGGGCTGTGATCTGCAAGTGCGCGGCACGAGCCGCGGGCCGCGTTCGCGGCCTCGCCGCGCAACCGCGCGGCGTCTGGTGCCAATTCCTGCGCGGGTGTGATTGACGATGGATTTCGACCTCACCGACGAACAGCGCCTGCTGGCCGACAGCGTCAACCGCTTCGTCTCCGACCGCTACGGCGACTTCGAGAAGCGCAAGGCCTATCGCGCGGAAGCCAAGGGCTACGCCGCGGCCAACTGGTCCGCCATGGCGGAGATGGGCCTGCTCGGCCTGCCGCTGAGCGAGGAGCAGGGCGGCTTCGGCGGAGGCCCCGTAGAGGCGCTGCTGGTCATGGAAGCCATCGGCCGCGGCCTGGTGGTGGAACCCTACCTCGCCACGGTCGTGCTCGGCCTCGGCCTGCTGCGCCGCGCAGGCGGGCAGGAGGACCTGCTGGCGGAGGTCGCTGCCGGCGGGACGACGCTGGCCTTCGCCCACCAGGAACGCCAGGCGCGGCACGACCTGCACGACATCGCCACCACCGCCCGGCAGGACGGCGATGCGTGGGTCCTGGACGGCGCCAAGGGCGTGGCGCTGCATGGCGACAGCGCGGATCGCCTCCTCGTCTCGGCCCGCACCGCCGGCGGCCGCCGCGACCGCGCGGGCATCGGGCTGTTCCTGCTGGATCCCGCGACGCCCGGCGTGACGCGCCGCGGCTATGCCACGCAGGACGGTCTGCGCGCGGCGGAGGTGGTGCTGGAAGGCGCGCGCGCCACGCTGCTCGCCGCCGATGCGCTGCCGCTGATCGAGCTGGTCGCCGACGAGGCGATCGCCGCTCTCTGCGCGGAGGCGGTGGGCGCGATGGAGACGCTGCGCGACCTGACGGTGGACTACCTCAAGACCCGCCAGCAATTCGGCCGCCCGATCGGCGAATTCCAGGCCCTGCAGCACCGCGCGGCCGACATGCTGGTCGCCACCGAGCAGGCCCGCAGCATGGCGATGTATGCCGCCATGATGGTGCAGGGCTCCGACCCCGCAGCGCGCGCCACCGCGCTGTCCGCGGCCAAGGCGCTGGTCGGGCGGCTGGCGGATCAGCTGGGCAAGGACGCCATCCAGCTGCATGGCGGCATCGCCATGACCGAGGAATACAAGGCGGGCCACTACTTCAAGCGGCTGACCATGCTCGGCGTGCTGTTCGGCGACGTGGACCACCACATCCGCCGGGTGGTGGCGGCCGGCGGCCTGCCCGACTAGTCTGTTCCGCAACGATCCCGGGGGAGGGGACCATGACGGGGCAGGGTATCCGCCGCCGCGCGGCGCTGGGCGTGGGGCTGGCGGCACTGACGCGGCCGGCGCTGGGCCAGGGGCGCTTCCCCGACCGGGCGATCCGCATCTACGTGCCCTTCCCGCCGGGCGGCACCACCGACATCCAGATGCGCGCGCTCAGCGAGGGCGCCGCGCGCCGCCTCGGCCAGCCGGTGGTGATCGAGAACAAGCCAGGCGCCGGCGGCACGCTGGGCGCCACCACCCTCGCCCAGGGCACGCGGCCGGACGGGTACACCCTCTCCGTCATGCCGAACTCGGTCTTCCGCGTCCCGGTCATGATGGCGCGCCCGCCCTACGACCCGCTGACCGACTTCACCTGGGTGATCCGCCTGGTCGGCTACACCTTCGGCATCGTGGTGCGCGCCGACGCGCCCTGGCAGACCCTGCTGGAGCTGCTGGCCGACGCCCGCGCCAATCCCGGGAAGATCACCTACGGCACGCCGGGGGTCGCCACGCTCGACGTGACGATGGAGCGCATCGCGCAGCTGTCCGGCGGCATCCAGTGGGTGCACGTGCCCTTCCGCGGGGGCGCCGACAACATCCAGGCCCTGCTGGCCGGCCAGATCAACGTGTCGGCCGAGAGCAGCGTCTGGGCCGAGCTGGTGCGGGACGGAAGGCTGCGCCTGCTGGCGACCTGGGGCGAGCAGCGCCCCGCCCGCTTCCAGATGGCGCCGACCCTGCGCGAGGCCGGGGTGCCCATCGTGAATTCCTCGCCCTATGGCGTGGCCGGCCCGCGGGGGATGGACCCCGAGGTCGTCCGCATCCTCCACGACGCCTTCCGGGATTCGCTGCAGGATCCGGCGCACCTGGCCATCCTGGAGCGCTTCGACATGCCGCTGATGTATGCCGATGGCGAGGGCTATGCCCGCTATGCGCGGGAGTTCTATGCCGAGGACAGCGCCATGGTCCGCAGCATGGGACTTCGTTTCTGACTCGCATGCCAGCACGACAATACCGTGCGAGCCTGCAGCGGGCGCGACTATTGAAAGGATTTGTTCCCGACCTGCATGGTGGGTCTTTACTTCATCTCGCCTTGACCGTTTAGTAACCCGATGCGCGGTTCATTGCATGCCGGCTTCTGGGTCCGGCGTCTCGCGCGGTTGGGGAAGCAAGGCGGAATGCCCGACGGGCTGCTGGGAACATCGCGGTCGAGCGGCCAGGCGCGGCGCCAGAGCGCGGCGCTGCCTATGCTGGGCAGCGGCGCGGCGCTGCGCATCGTGCTCGTCACCAGCCGGGAGACACGACGCTGGGTGCTGCCGAAGGGCTGGGTCGAGCCGCACGAGGCGCCGCACCGCAGCGCCGCCCGCGAAGCCTTCGAGGAAGCCGGGCTGTCGGGCGAGGCGGAGATCCTGCCGCTCGGCACCTACGCCTATGGCAAGCGGACGAGTCGTGGCGAGGTGCTGCCGCTCGAGGTCCTGGTCTTCCGCTTCCGGGTCGCGCGCCTGCTGCACGACTGGCCGGAGCGGCGCGAGCGGGAGCGGCGGCTGTTCACGCCGGCCGCCGCCGCTGCGCTCGTCCAGGAGCCCGGCCTGGCCGCGCTGCTGCGCCGCCTCAGCCCGGCATGAACCCGTCCGGCGCCACGCCCCGCGGCTTCACGAGGTCGTAGGGGCCCCGAGGCAGGAAGCGGCCGGTCCCGGGCTCGGCCTGCACCTTGCCGTCGCGCATCACCACCTCGCCCCGGCGGATCGTGCTGACAGGCCAGCCGGTGACCTCCAGCCCCTCATAGGGCGTGTAGTCGATGGCGTGCTGCATCAGCGCGTTGGTCAGCGTCACCTTCTTCGCGGGATCCCACAGCACGATGTCGGCGTCGCTGCCCGGCTGGATCACCCCCTTCTTCGGATAGAGACCCATGATCCGCGCCGGGTTGGTCGCGGTCAGCTTCACGAATTCCTCCAACCCGATCCGCCCCTTGGAGACGCCCTCGCTGAACACGATGGGCAGCCGCGCCGCCAGGCCCGGGATGCCGTTCGGGATCTTCTCGAAGCTGGCGTCGCGCCCGCTGGAGCCCTTGCCGCGCGTGCCCTCGTAGCTGAAGCCGCAATGGTCGGAGGAGACGACGTCGAGCGTGCCGCGGCGGATCATCTCCCAGATGCGGGCATGCTCCGCGGTGTCGCGCGGGGCGGGGCTGCACATGAACTTCGCGCCCTCGAAGCCGGGGCGGTCCATGTCGGCCGCCGTCAGTGTCACGTATTGCGGGCAGGTCTCGCCCCACACCTTCACGCCGCGCGCCTGGGCGCGGGCGATCTCCTCGGCGGCATCCTCGCAGGAGACGTGGAAGACCTGGATCGGCTGGTCCACCAGCTCCGCCAGCGCGATGGCGCGGTGCGTCGCCTCCCGCTCCACCACGCGCGGGCGCGACCAGGCGTGGTATTTCGGGCCGGTCATGCCGGCCGCCAGCAGTGCCTGGGTGCGCCAGCCTATCGCGTCGTAGTTCTCGCAATGCACCGTCACCAGGCAGCCATGCTTCCGCGCGGCGATCAGCACCTTGATGTATTCGGCGTCGGAAAGGTGCAGCGGCTCGTAGGTGAGGAACACCTTCAGGCTGCGCACGCCCTCCGCCACCACCTTCGGCACCTCGTCATGGATCACCGCGTCGGTCGGATCGCTGATGATCTGGTGGAAGGCGAAGTCCAGCATGCCGGTCTCGCCGCGCGTCCGGGCGTCCTGGTAGCGTTCCCAGATGCCGAAGCCCTTCCACTGCGGGATGAAGCACACCACGCTGGTGGTGCCGCCGGCGAAGGCGCTGGTGGAGGCGGTGACGAAGCTCTCCTCGTTCACCGTCACCTGCGGCTCGCCGTCGGACATGGTGTAGCCGCCGCGCGAGGTCTCCTCGATGTGGCAATGGCTGTCCACGCCGCCCGGGAGCACGTATAGCCCGGCGGCGTCGATCGTCCGCGCGGCGCCTTCGACCTTCTCGGCGATGGCGGCGATGCGGCCGTCCTTCACGCCGACGTCGCAGCGCACCGCGCCGAAGCCGGTGGCGACCAGGCCGCCGCGGATCGCGAGATCATACTCTGCCATCGGGTTCTCCCTTCCTATCGACGGTCCGCCGCGTCGAGCGCGTAGGCGCGACCGTAGCGCGCCTCGAGCCGGCGCTGCACGAATTCCCAGGCGGTGGTCATCACCAGGTACCAGATCGCCGCGGCGATGAAGAGCTCCAGCACCATGAAGCGCTCCTGGATCAGGATCTGCGTCCGTCGCAGCAGCTCCTCCATGGAGATCACGGAGGCGACCGAGGTCGTCTTGAGCAGCCCGTTCACGCTGTTGCCGAGCGGCGGGATGATGATGCGCAGCGCCTGCGGCCAGGTGATGGTGCGGAACACCTGCACCTTCGAGAGGCCGAGCGCGATGCCTGCTTCCTTCTGCCCCTTGCCCACGGCCAGGATGCCCGCGCGCACGATCTCGCTGAGATAGGCCGCCTCGTTCAGCGAAAGGCCGAGCAGCGCCGCCTGGGTCACGCTGAAGCGGATGCCGAACAGCGGCAGGCCGGTGTAGATGATGAGCAGCTGCACCAGCAGCGGCGTGCCGCGGAACAGCCAGCAATAGGTCGCGGCCAGGGTGGACAGACCGCGGTTCGGCGACAGCCGCATCAGCGCGAGCAGGATGCCGAGCACCAGACCGCAGGCGAGCGACGCCACCGTCAGCCACAGCGTGACGACCGCACCTTCCAGCAGGAAGGGATTGAAGAGGTAGTCGAGGAATCCCGACCAGGACCAGATATGCATGTGCCCTCAGACGCCGGGCGGCGGCTCCGCCGCCTCGGCTTCGAGCCGGCCACTCGTCTGCCGGCCGGGGCGATCGGTCCGGGCGCGGGCCGCGTCTGCGGCCTCGGCCTGCGCGACGTGCGCAGGCCGCCGTTTGTCACCTGTCACTGGGGCCCGAAGATCGCGAAGGCGCGGTCGGCGATCTGCACGCCATACTGGTTGAACAGCCGCTCCAGGCTGCCATCGGCCAGCATCTGCTGCAGCGCCCAGGAGACCTGCTCGGCCAGCGGGCGGGAACGGAAGGCCAGCGCCGCGGGCGTCGCGTTGATCCCATGCAGCACGCGAGGGAACTCGCCGCGCTGGTCATATTCCGCGGCGACGGCGTCGATGCTCGTCACTGCTTCCACCTGGCCTGCACGCAGTGCCTGGAAGGCGACGGCGAAGTTGTCGAAGGTGCGGATGTTGATCGCCGGCCGGCCGGCGGAGACGAGCTGCTGGCTGATGCCGCGCAGCGTGCGCTCCTCGAAGCCGCCGATCTCCACCCCCACCGTCCGGCCGGCCAGGTCCTCCTGCGTGCGGATGTTGCGCGGGTTGCCGCGCGCCGCGCTGATCGCCACCGCGTTGTTCTCGTAGCGGATCATCTGCATCATCCGCGCGCGCTCTTCGGTGAAGAAGATGCCGGTGTTGATCATGTCCCAGCGGCGCGCCGCCAGGCCCGGGATCATCGCGCTGAACTCGATGCGAACGTATTCCGGCGTCAGGCACAGGCGACGCGCGATCTCGTTGCCCAGCTCGATGCGCATGCCCTGCAGCTGGCCCTGCGCGTTGACGAACTGCAGCGGCGGCAGGGTGGGGTTGGTGGACATCACCAGCGTGCGCGGCTTCACCAGCTCGCTGTCGGCGACGCGCGGCGTGCAGGCCGGCGCCTGCGCGAAGGCGGGTCCGGCGAAGGCGGCCGCGATCGCGGCCAGCAGAAGACGACGCATCATGTCCACTCCTCTCCCTGGTAGTCCGTCTCAGTCGGCCGCGAGCTTCGCGCCCTGCGCCAGCAGCCCCATGCCCTGCAGCACGGCGGCCAGGCGCGGCACGTCCGCCGCCGGCAGCGGCAGTCTTGGCGGGCGGGGATCGCCCATGCCCATGCCCATCAGCCGGAAGCCCGCCTTGGTGCCGGCGACGTAGCGCGGCCCGCCCACCCAGGGCAGCAGTGGCGCCAGCCGCCGGTACAGCGCCAGCGCGCGGTCCATGTCCTTGTCGAAGGCGGCGGCGTGGAACATCTCGGTGGACAGGCGCGGGGCCAGGTTGCTGCACACCGCCACCCAGCCGATCGCGCCGAGCCAGGCGCTCTCGTAGCCCAGCACGCCCGCGAAGACCTCCATGCGGTCGCCGCACAGCGCGACGATGTCGCGCACGCGCGTCACCTCCAGCGTGCTCTCCTTCACGTAGCGGCAGTTCGGGATGCGGCTGATCTCGGCCAGCATCTCCGGCGTCATGTCCACATTCGCCGTCGCCGGGTTGTTGTAGACCATGATCGGGATGCCGATGGCCTTCGCCACCGTGTCGTAGTGGTGCACCATCTCCGCCAGCGTCGGCACGGAATAGAAGGGCGGGATGATCATGACGCCGTCGGCGCCCAGCGCCTCGGCTTCCTTCGAGGTCCGCACCACCTCGCGTGTGTCCTCCGCGCCGGTGCCGATGATCACGGGCACGCGGCCAGCGGCGGTCTTCACGACCGTCTCCACGATGGCCGTGCGCTCCTCCGGCGAGACCGAGAGGAACTCGCCGGTCGAGCCGAGCGGGATCAGGCCGCGGATGCCCTCGCGGATCTGGAATTCCACCAGGCGCTCCAGCGCCTTGATGTCCACGGCCTCGCCCCCCTCGGTGAAGGGGGTGACGAGAACCGTGTAGCAGCCGCGGAAGGGCTCGCCTGCCATGGTCGGGGGCTCCCTGTCGTGCCAGGTCGTGTCGTGCGAACATCCGACCGCCAATCGAACAGGACGACAACCCCCCTTCGATGCGATTGACCCATCCGCACATCACGCCGACTGCCGATGCGGTGGGCATCACCTTCGACGGCCGCCCGATTTCCGCGCTGCCCGGGGAGACGGTGGCCGCCGCGCTCTCCGCCGCCGGCATCCTGGCGTATCGGCGCACCGGCTCCGGCGCGCCGCGGGGCCTCTGGTGCGGCATGGGCGCGTGCTTCGACTGCCTGGTGACGATCGACGGCCGCGCCAACCAGCGCGCCTGCCTGGCCAAGGTCGCGCCGGGGATGGTGGTGGAAAGCGCCGCCGGCGCCGCCCCACTCGCCCCGGAACCCGCGCCGCAGGCCGAGGAACTTGCGCCGGAGATCCTGGTGGTCGGCGCCGGCCCGGCCGGCCTCTCCGCCGCCATCGCCGCGGCCGAGGCCGGCTGCGCCGTGCTGGTGCTGGACGAGCGCGACGCGCCGGGCGGGCAGTACCTGAAGCCGCTCGCCGCCAGCCACGTCCATGCCGCGCCGGACGCGCAGTTCCGCCG
>NZ_JAPSMD010000059.1 GCF_027856955.1 Falsiroseomonas oryzae
GTCGCGCGGCGCGGCGTCGCCGAGGCTGGCGATGGGCGGCGCGCCGCGGCGCACGGCGAGCAGCGCGGCGGCGGCACGGCGGATGTCGGCTTCGGTCATCGGTCTCGGTCCATGTGCGGGCGCGCCCATGATCGCGCCGGCACGCTCAGCCCGGAAGCCCCGCGCCGGGGAGACCGCGCGGCTCCACCCGGGCCGTCAGCGGCAGATGGTCGGAGGCTCGGCGGGCGAGCGGCGAATCATGCACGGCCAGGTCGCCCACCAGGCCGGGCGGATAGCCCATGATCCGGTCGAGCGAGAGGCGTGGCTGGAAGGCGGGAAAGGTCGGCGCCGGTCGCGGCGTGCCGAACAGCTCCGCCAGCACGGCCAGGGCCGATCCCGCAGGCCGCCACTCGTTCAGGTCGCCAAGCAGCAGCGTCGGCATCGGCGGCCCGCTGCGCAGCGCAGCCAGGATCGCCGCGGCCTGCAGTCGCCGCCGGCCGCCACTCAGGCTGAGATGCGTCGCCACTACCCGGAACGGCCCCACGCCGAGGTCGAGCTCGGCCAGCACCCCGCCGCGCGGCTCCCACCCGCCGAGGCGCAGGCCGACCGGCGGGCGCAGCAGCCGAGCCTCGCGCCGCACCAGAACGACATTGCCGCGCCAGCCCTGCTCGCCGACGCGGCCCGTGACGTCCAGCGGCCGCAGGCCCGTCGCAGCCTCGATCGCGGCGGCGTCGAACATGCCGCGGCCGGGTCGCAGCCAATGCTGGGCCTCCTGCAGCGCGATCAGGTCGGGCGCGATCTCCGCGATCACGCCGGCGATGCGCTCCGGCCCGAAGCGCCCGAAGCTGTCGCGGCCGCGATGCGCGTTGTAGGTGGCGACCCGCATGGCCAAGCGTCAGCGCGGCCGGGAGGCCTGCGCCGCGGGCACGAGGGCCGCGGCGAGCGCGGTGCCGAGCGTCGTGAGCAGGATGTCGGTAAGGGTGTCCGTGCCGTTGCCGATCAGCCCGGCCCACCATTCGAAGGCTTCCCACGCCAGCGACAGCGCCAAGCCGAAGGCGCCGCCTGACATCGCCAGCCGCAAGGCGCTGCGCGGGCGCCCATCCGCCTGCAGCAGCGCCCCGACGACCGCGCCCGCCAGCAGGCCGCTCAGCAGGTGCACGGCCTCGTCATAGGGATTGGCGCCATGGAACCAGCTGAGGCCGTAACCCGGCGTGCTGATCAGGCTGGCCAACACCGGTGTCGCGTCGTATCGCCGCGGCAGCGCCCGCAGGCGCCAGGGCAGCCGCGCCATGCGCTCGCGCGGCGGCAGGATCAAGAAGACGCAACCGAGCACGGCCAGCACGGTGCCGAGCGCAGCGTTGCGCTTGTCCACCGCCCAGAGCGCCGCGGCCGCCAGGCCCAGGGCACCCAGGCACACCCAGGCGAACCGCGACTGCCGCGGCATGCGCATCCCCCTGTCGGTCGTGCAGGCCCCGAACGCGTCGATCCGCCCGGCGTTCATTCCCGCGCCGCGTCACGCCACGCGCACGACCGGCCCGGGGCGCAGCCCGGCGGAGGGCGAGCCGTCCTCGACGAAGGGCATCCCGTCCGTGCCGAACTGCAGCGGGTCCAGGCAGAGCTGCCGCAGCGGGATGCCCCGGCGCCCGCCCGTGCCGATCACGTCCTCCGTCCCGGGGATCAGCGCCTCGCCGCGCACCGCGTGGTAGAAGATCCAGTGCTGGCCGATGGCGTCCTGCACCACGAAGACCTGCCCGCAGCGGTTCCACGTCGCATTTTCCCGCAGCAGCAGCGACCCGCCGGCCGGCCGGCGGAAGCGGTCCAGCGGATCCGACCCGCCTTCGAAGACATGCACGCGGTAGGGCCCGGACCAGGTGCAGACGCCGGAGACGAGCATCAGCGGCGCGCCGTCGCCCGGCCGCTCGATCACATGCGCGCCTTCCCACAGGTGCTCGTCGGGGTTGGCGGGATCGGGCGCGAGCACGTCCTGCGGCACGGAACCCGGCGCGAAGGCCATGCCATCCGCGCGCAGCTCCCGCCCCCGGATCGGGCCGTGCCCCGACCCCCAGTAGAGCACCTGCCCGCCTGACCGCGACGAGCGGAAGAAGCAGGGATCGATGGTGGTGAAGGCGCGTCCGCGCGCCAGCACGACAGGATCGCCGAACCCGGTCGGCGTGCTGGCACGCGCCACGAAGATGCCGTGACCCGCCTCGCCCGCCTCGGCATGGTCGTCGAACTTCAAGGAGCCGTAGAATACCCAGTCGCGCGGCCCGAGGCGACGCACATCCGGTGCCCAGCAGGCACGGAAGCGCGTGGCGTTCGGGATCGGCGCGGCGATCGCGCCGGCCTCGGCGCCCGGCGGATGCGTCTGCCACCGCACCAGGTCGCGGGAGCGCGCGACCTTGAAGCGGCGCGGCGGCTCCGGCTCGTGCTCGTCATCCGTCGCGTAGCACCAGTACCAGCCTTCGTCGTCCGGGCCGGCGACGGCGGGATCCGCCCAGGGCTCCTCGATCAGCGGGTTGGCGTAGGTCGTCTCGACGAAGCGCGCCATCGCCTGCCCCTGCGCGGCCACGCCCTGCGGCCACCAGGGACGTAAAGGCGTCAATCCTTCTCGAGGTTCCAGTAGAACAGCGCCGGCCCGGGCAGCATGCCGCGCAGCGAGGCGCGGTGTGCGATGACGCTGCGGTACTGGCCGAGCGGGATCAGCGTCACGTGCTCCACATGCAGCCGCTCCAGCTCCTTCAGGATGCGCTGCCGCGCCGCGGCATCGGTCTCGAAGGTCCAGGCGCGCGTGAGCTCGCCGACGCGCGGGTTGCAGGGCCAGCCGAACCAGGCCTCCTCGCAATGCCGCGCGAAGGTGTTGAGCAGCGGGTTGGAAATGCCGGTGATCGTCGCGTTGGTGACGAAGACGTTCCACCCGCCGCGCGCCGGCGGCTCGCGGGACGCGCGGCGCTGCACCAGCGCGCTCCAGTCCATCGCCTGCAGGTCCACATTGGCGCCGATCCGGCGCAGCGCATCGGCCGCCAGCAGCGCGCCCGGGTGCAATGTGGCGTTGTCGGCGGGGTCCATCACCACGATCGGCCGGCCGTCATAGCCGGCGGCGCGCAGCGCCTCCGCGGCCTGTCCGGGTGCCATGCGCGGCCAGCCGAGCGCCTCGTGCTGAGGCGGCTCGTTCGCGCCGCAACCGAAGATCGCCGCGCATTCGCGCGACGGCGTGCGGTCGCCCACGGTGGCGTGCATGAAGTCCTGCTGGCGCACCGCCGACATCAGCGCCCGCCGCGCCTCCACCTTGTCGAAGGGCGGGTGCAGGTGGTTGATCACCATGAAGAGCTGGTAGCCGAGCGGGTCGTTCGGCGCGACCACCACGCCGCGCGCGCGCTGCAGCCGGTCCACCAGGTCGGGCGCGGGCGATTCCAGCAGGTCGAACTCGCCGGTCATCAGCCCGCTCGCGGCCGTCGCGGCATCCGGCGTGTAGATGGATTCCACGCGGTCCACGCGCACCACCTTGCCGCCGGCCGCCTGGCTGGGCGGCTCGTCGCGCGGGACGTAGCGGGCGAACTTCTCGTACACCACCTTCACGCCCGGCACCCATTCCTGCCGCAGGAAGCGGAAGGGTCCGGAGCCGATCACCTCCGTGACCTGCGCATTCGGGTCGGTGCGCGCCAGGCGCTCCGGCATCATGAAGGGCACGTTGCTGTCGATCTTGCCCAGTGCCTCCAGCACGAAGCCGACGGGCTGGCGCAGGCGCAGGCGGAAGGTGGTGTCGTCCAACGCCGAGAGGTCCTCGGTCACCCCCAGCAGCGCACGGCCCATTCCGTCCCGCGCGCCCCAGCGGCGGACGGAGGCGACGCAATCCGCCGCGCGCACCGGCGTATCGTCGTGCCACATCAGCCCGCGGCGGAGCGTGAAGGTCCAGCTGCGCCCGTCGCCGCTGACGTCGTAGGCGCCGACCATCTGCGGCTGCGGGCGGTTCTGCGCATCCAGTGCGAACAGCGTGTCCCAGACCAGGTAGCCGTGGTTGCGCGTGATGTAGGCCGTAGTCCAGATGGGATCGAGCGCGCGCAGGTCGCCGATCGGGACGGAGCGGATCACCTTGCCCGCCGCCTGCCCGGCAGCCCGGCGCCCGCTGGCGGAGAGGATCGCAGGCGCGGCGACCGTCGCCGCGATCACGTCACGTCGGCTGATCCGCATGGAAGCCTCCTCGAAGCCGGCCTAGCCTAGTCATCGGTTCGGCACGGGTTCAAGCGGCGCGCGAGTCACGGCGCCGGCGCGAAGCCCGGCGGCACCTCGATGTCCGGCCGCTCCGCGAACAGCCTCGCCCAGGCGCGCCGTGCGATGCGGTCGGCATCCCGCACGATCGCCGCCTCGTCCATGGTCCGCACCACGCCGTCCCGCATGACCCAGCTTCCGTCCACCATCACCGCCTCCACGTCGGCGGCCTGGCCCTGGTGCACGAAGGTGGAGACCAGGCGCATCAGCGGCACCAGGTGCGGCCGGTCGGTGCGGATCATGATCAGGTCGGCGCGGTTCCCCGGCGCAAGCCAGCCGCCATCGGGCACGCCGCAGGCGCGGTAGCCGTTGCGCGTCGCCCAGCCCAGCGCCTGCTCCGGTGTCGGGTTGCGGCCGTCCTCGCGCCGGATGCGCTCCATGAACAGGCCGGTGCGCATCACCTCCACCATGTCTTCCGCCATGTTGTCGGAGCCCATGGCGATGTTGCAGCCCTCCGCTTCCAGCGCGGAGATCCGCGGGCTGAGCCCGCGCCGCGCGGCGATGGCGGAGTTGAAGGCGACGGAAGTCCGCGCGCGGCCGAGCAGCTTCTCCTCCCGGTGCGCCATGCAGCGGCAATGCGCGGCGACCAGCCGGTCGTGCAGGAAGTCCAGGCTCGCCAGGTATTCGGTGGGCAGCATGCCGTCGCGCTGTGCCTGCACCGCTGCCACCTCGCCCCAGATCTGGTTCAGGTGGATGGTGCAGAGCGTATCCAGCTTCTGCTGCAGGTCGCGCAGCCGGCGCAGCAGCGCGGGCGAGCACATGTCCGGCGCCCAGGCCGCGACGCCGACGGTGATCCGCCCCTCCGCCGCGCCGTGCCACGTCGCGTGCAGGCGCGCGATGCGCTCGAAGCCCTCGTCGGCCAGGCGTTCCGACACCTCGAAGGGGGCGGGATCGCCGATGCCGGCCCCGGCGCGGTCCCAGGCGCGCTCCGCCAGCACCATGCGCAGCCCGGTCGCGGCCATCTGCGGCGCGTAGCTCGCGATGTCCACGCCATCCTCCAGCACCAGCGTGGTGCCGCTGCGGATCGCCTCCAGAGCGCCGAGCTGGCACATCACCGCGTTCTCCTCGGCGGAGAGCTTCGGCAGCGGGATCGGCGCCAGCCCGCCGCAGAAGGGCGGCTTGTGGGGCGGCGAGAGGTCCTCGTAGACGCCGCGCGCCAGCGTCAGGCCGAGATGGGTATGGACATTGGCGAAGCCCGGCAGCACGGCGCGATCGCGCCCGTCCACGGCCTCGGCGTCCGGGAAGCGGGCGCGGATCTCGCGGCTCGGCCCGATGGCGGCGATGCGCCCGCCCTCGATGGCGATCGCGGCGTCATGGTGAACGGCGTCGTCCGGGCCGGCGGTGACGACGGTGGTGCCGTGGATGACGGTGGCCATGGCGCGATCCCTCCGCGACGGGTGGAGGGTATCGTAGGGGCGCGGCCGCGGCCTGCACCAGTGCCGGGCGGACCCCCGCCCCGCATCTCGTCAGGACTGCCGCGCGGCCGGGCCTGCGGGCGCGGCGATCGGCGCGCCGCGGATCTCCAGCACGCTGGCGAAGAAGCTCCCGGAGGCCAACTGCAGCCCCAGCAGGATCAGCACCGCGGAGGGGATCACCAGCCGCATGGTCTGGTCGGCGTGCAGCTCGCCGAAGGCTTCCGCCTGCCACAGGCCCAGCGCCACGACGCCCAGCGCCAGCCCTGCCAGCACGAGGATGCCCGCCGCGATCAGCACGCGCTCCAGCTGCAGCCGCGCCAGCCAGCCGGTGAAGCCCGGGTCCGGCGGCACGATGCCCTCGCGCATCCCGTAGATCTTCGCGAAGACCCAGAACAGCATGAAGTGCATCCCCACCACCAGCAGCAGGGCCGCGTAGAGCAGGGTGTGGATGTCGAAGGTGACGCCGCCCACCATGCGCGGCGCCGGCAGCAGCCACGCCGTAAGCAGCCCGCCCAGCGCGAACATGGCCGCGCCGGGGTAGAGGAACAGGCCGCGCGGGCTGAACAGCAGCAGGAAGCGCAGGTGGCGCCAGCCGTCGCGCCAGCTGCGCAGATGCGGCGGCCGCGACCGCCCATCCGGCGAGAGGGTCGTCGGCACCTCCGTGATCCGCAGGCGCTGGACGGTCGCCTTCACGACCATTTCGCTGGCGAACTCCATCCCCGTCGCGCGAAGGTCGAGGCGCAGCATGGCGGCACGGTCGAAGCCGCGCAGGCCGCAATGGAAGTCGCCCACCGGGCTGCGGAACAGCAGGCGGCCGATGCCCGTCAGCACGGGGTTGCCGAGGTAGCGGTGCAGCGGCGGCATCGCGCCGGGCTGGATGCCGCCCAGAAAGCGGTTGCCCATCACCAGGGCGTAGCCTTCGCGCAGCTTCGCCACGAAGGCGTCCAGGTTGCTGAAGTCGTAGCTGTCGTCGCTGTCGCCCATGATCACGTAGCGGCCGCGCGCCGCCGCGATGCCGCCGATCAGGGCGGCGCCGTAGCCGCGCGTCGGGATGGGCACGACGCGCGCCCCGCCGGCCTCGGCGATCGCCTGGGAGCCGTCGGTGCTGCCGTTGTCCGCGATGAGGATCTCGCCCGCGATGCCGCGGCTGGCCAGGAAGGCGCTCGCCTTGGCGATGCAGCGCCCGAGCGTCTCGGCCTCGTTGAGGCAGGGCATCAGGATCGTCAGCTCGCACGCCGCCGCGGTCGTCCGCTCTCGGTCGTGCTCCAGGACGTCGTCGCGCACGGCGGGCAGCCACCTCCATGACGGGGCGCACCGAGGAACGGCAGGCGGGCGGCACCGCGCCAAGGACCCCATCCCGGGTTGAATGACCCCTCGCCCGGCGCACCCCGGACGCGGGCTTCTGGCAAAAAGCCGGGCGAAGCGCAATCAGCGCTTGGCGTCCGGGCCGCCGGATCGGCACGGGCCGAGCCGGCGGAGGGAGCCCGCTTCTCAGCGGGCGGGGACGGCTCCCCTGGCGACCTCGTCCAGATGCGCCAGCAGGGCGTCGCGGAACACCGGCAGGCTCTTGTAGGCCTGCATCGCCGGCGGCAGCGCGCGCACCGCCGCCGCCAGCCGCGCGGCGACGCCCGGCAGTGCCGCGATGTGTGCAATCGGATAGCTGTGCACGCGGATGCCGAACACGACGGAGCCGGACCGCTCCAGCAGCCGGAAGGTCTGGCGCTCCACGCGCAGATGCAGGCGTGTCCCGGCGGTGGCAGTGGTGATGCTGGGATCGACCCCCGTGCGGTGCTTCCCGAAAGGCTGGAACAGCGCGGGGTCGTCCACCACCGACCAGTTCAGCCGCATCGCGATCCGCCCGGCGCGCAGATGGCGCAGGAAGCGGTCCACCGGCCCGCCGAGACGCTCGGCGTAGAAGGGCACGGGCCCATGCACCTCCAGCAGCGGCAAGCCGATCTTCTCGCCCAGCCGCCAGCGGCTGGGCGCGCAAAGCACCGCCGCGTCCAGCACCGGCCCGGTGGCGTCGGGGCGGATCAGGCACAGATCTTCCTGCACCAGGCGGCCCGCGACCTCCAGCGGGTCGCAGGGCGGCGCGGCCAGGTCCCATGTCTCATTGGTCAGCACGTTGCGCAGCCGCTCGCCGTCGCGCCGGAACCATGCGGGATGATGCTCCACCAGATGGGCGGCGAGGACCGCCAGAAGCTCGGCCCTCGCCGCCTCGCTGCCCGGGCAGGTCGCGAAGACCTCGGCATGGCGGCGCGCCAGCAGGTCACGGCGCTCCGTCATCTCGGCGGGGTAGCGCTCGTCGAGCTCGATCCAGTTTGCCGCCGGGCAGGCCAGCAGGCCCATGGCCATGCGGAAGGGGCCGTCCTCGAACGGCAGGTGGATCGCCTCCGGCGGCAGTGTCGCGTCGGTCATCGCGCAGCGCCTGTAGCGTGCGGGCGCAACCGGCGCCACACGGCGCGTGGCGCCGTCCACCGCCTCGGCGGCAAGCAGGACCAGGGCCGGGTCGATCGCGGTCAATCGACCTTCATCACCTCGGCCGCATTGGCGCGCGGGTCGCGCCGGTCCCAGCGGCCCGCCTCGACGGTCGCAATGAACTCGGCCAGGAAGCGGTTGAACAGGTCCGGCTCTTCAAGGTTCAACGTGTGGCCGGCCTTGGGGAATACCGCCAGGCCGCAGCGCGGGATCACGCGCTTCAGGAACAGGGCGGGCTGCAGGCAATGGTCGTCCTCGTCGCCGGTCATCACCAGCACGGGCACGTCGCAGGCGCGGAATGCCGCCTCCAGATCGTACAGCGAGGGACGGCGCATCTGCACGCCGCGCATGGTCCGCGCGCTGCCCTCGGCCGAGTGCTCGCGCAGCCAGCCCTCGAATTCCCGCCAGCCGCGCGGATCCTTGTTCTGGAACTGCACGCGCGACGCGCCGAGCGCATAGGTCTTCCCGAAGGCGTCGGCGCCCTGTGTCTCGAACCCCTCCGCCACCTTGGCGGACACGCCGCGGAAGTAGTCTTCGTAAGCCTTCTCCGCGCCGTAGCCGGCCCCCGCCGCGACCACCGACAGCGCACGGTCGGGATGGCGCAGCGCCAGATGCAGCGCGGCGAAGCCGCCCATCGACAGCCCGACCACATGCGCGCGCGCGATCCCCAGCCCGTCCAGCACCGCGATGGCGTCGGCAACGGCGATCGCCTGGCTGTAGCTCTCGACCTCCGGCGGCACGTCGGAGGGCGGATAGCCCCGCGCGGCATAGGTGACGCAGCGGTGGCGGCGCGCGAAGGCGCGCAGCTGCGGCTCCCAGCTGCGATGGTCGCCGCCGAACTCGTGGACGAACAGGATCGGGGTGCCGCTGCCGGCCTCCTCGACCCAGAGGCGCACGCCGTCCGGCGCGGTCACATGGGGCATGGGCCCGCTCCTCTCACAACAGCGGCGGCAGACCGTGCATCGCCCGGCGCCTAGATGATGCTGCCGCGGGAGGCGATGCCGCCGTCGATCGTCACCACCGTGCCGGTGATGTAACCGGCGCGCGGCGAGGCGAGGAACAGGATGAGGTCGGCCACCTCCTCCGGCGTCGCGGGCCGCTTGCCCGGATACTTGTCGAACAATTCCTGCCAGCGCCCCTCGTCGCCGTACCAGTCCAGCGCCCGGCGCTTCATCAGCTTGACCATGCGGTCGGTCGCCACCGGCCCCGGATTGACCCCCACGACGCGTACGCCATGGTCCAGCGAAACGGCGCCCAGCGCCTTCGTGAAGGCCATCAGGCTGGCATTGCCGGAGGAGCCGGCGATGTAGCGCGCGTCCCAGTTCTCGCCGCTGTTGCCGATGTCGTTGACGATCACACCGCGGCCCCGCGCCTTCATGCGCGTCCAGTAGGCGCGCGTCAGGCTGATGTAGCCGAACACCTTCAGGTCCCAGCCGCGTCGCCAGGCGGCATCGTCCACCGCCTCGATGTCGCCGGCCGGGATGTCGCCGGCGTTGTTCACCAGCACGTCCACCTCGCCGACCCGCGCCGCCAGCGCCTGCATCGCAGCATCGTCGGCCAGGTCGCCGGCATGGACCGTGACCCTCACGCCGAACTCCGCCTCAAGCGCCGCCTTCGCCGCCTCCATCGGCGCCGCCGAGCGCGCCGCCAGGTGCAGGTCGCAGCCCTCCGCCGCGAAGGCGCGCGCGCAGGACAGGCCGATGCCCTTGGAGGCGCCGGTGATCAGCACGGTCTGGCCGCGAATCCCGAGTTCCATGCTACCCTCCTCCTCGTCCCGGGCGCACCGCAGCGCGGGTCTGCATCCTGTCTCCGTGGCTCAGGGGACGATCTCGAACACCAGGCCGAAGTTCGCGTCGAAGCGCACGGTGTGGTGGTCGGTCTCGTTGGTGTCGGACAGTTCGAGGTTCAGGAAATCCTGCTCCGGCGCCGTGAAGAAGGGGCCGGCGTGCCACGTGCCCCGCTTCAGCGCCAGCGCGACGTCGCCTCCGATGCGGAAGCAGACGACCTGCGCCGGATCGGGTGTCGCGTCCGGCGCATCCGGATCGCCGGGCGGCGCCAGGCAGGCGAACCAGTCGGCGCCCCCGGTCGCGGCCAGGCACTGCGTGACTCGGGTGTGGCGCGTGATGCCGCGCACCAGCATCGGGCGGTGCGGGATCCGCATGATGTAGAGCCGCGGGGTGCCCCTCCCCAGTTCCAGCTGCGCATCGGCCGGCCCGAAGGGCGTGCCGTCTTCGCCTGGCTCGATCAACGTGCCGTAGGGGGCGATCGCCGCCGCCGTGGCCGGCCGGGGCAGCAGGCGAATGATCTGCTCGCTCATGCAGCGGCGTCCTCCTGCGTCGCGAAGGGACGCAGCTCGGCGTGCTCGCCCTCCATGAACTCGGCCCAGTCCTGCCCCTGCTGGTCCAGCACCAGCGCGCGCTTCACGCCCTCCACCAGGCGCGGCGCGACATACTTCATCGTGCTGACCGAGGCGGCGACCGGCCCCAGGCTGAGATTGGCCGAGCTGATGATGGTCAGCACGCGCGAGAGCCAGGGCGCCTGGCCCGGCTCGCGCTCGGTGAAGGCGCCGAAGCGGTCGAGATAAGGGGCGGCGGCCATGCCCTCATGCGCCTGTCCCGGCGGCGGCACGAAGCGGTCGCGCCAGCGCGCCGCGTGACGCACGATCTCCGCCAGTTCCGGGCAGCGCGCCATGTCGGGCTGGTAGCCCGTGGCGACGCCGATGACGTCGTAGGCCGCACGACGCCCGCCGCCTTCCACCACGATTTCCATGCCGGTCCAGCGAAGGCTCTCCCACGGGAAGCCGGTGCGCAGCGCGAAGCCGGGCAGCGCCATCGCCGCGTCGAAGGTCGGTTGCGGCGGCGGCTGGCCGATCTCCTTCAGCCGCCAGTGATACGCCCATTTCGCCGCATCCGGCAGGTCCACGTAATGGCCCAGGAAGCCCGCGCTCTCCATCCAGCGGCGCGGGTTGTCGCGGGGCAGGTCCGGCCGGCGCACGCAGACATCGGCCTGCACCGCGCCTTCCTTCAATGCCGCGATCGCCAGGTCGAAGGCGGAGGCGCCGGCGCCGAGAATGCCCACCCGCCGTCCGCGCAGCCGCGCAGCGTCGAACACTTCCAGCGCGTTCACCACGCGATCGGCCGGCACGGCACGCGCGATCGCTGCCGGGACCACGTGGCCGCCCGCGCCCTTCGCGCCCGTTGCGAGCACGACCGTCGCGGCGAAGCGCGTCGCGGGCCCGTCCGGCGTCATGAAGCCGAGCTCGATCAGCGTGCCGCCGGCGGCCGGACGCAGCGACACCAGCCGCCATCCGTTCCGCACCGACAGGCCGGTCACGTGGCGGAACCAGGCCAGGTACTCCGTCCAGGCGGTGCGCGGCACGCGGAACATCCGCTCCCACGCCGCCGCGCCGTGCTGCGCTTCCCACCACGCACGGAAGGACAGCGCCGGCAGGCCGCATTCCGGGCCGGCGAGGTATTTCGGCGTGCGCAGCATCTCCATGCGCGCGAAGGTGGCCCAGGGGCCCTCGCGACCCGCCGGGCTGTCGTCGAACAGCGCCACCTCCGCGACGCGCTCGCGCTGCAGCAGCGCGCCGACGGCCAGGCCATACTGGCCCGCGCCGATCACCGCGCAGGCCAGCGCCGGAGCTCCGTCCGGCCCCGGGCGCGGCACCACCCAGTCGCGCGATGGATAGGCCAGGATGTCCAGCTGCCGTGCGACCTCGCGCTCCAGCGTCTCGAGGCCGGTGGTCATGCCGGCCGGGCTCGCACGGTGCCGCTGCCGGGCGCGGCTGCGCTATGGACGACGAGGCTCCGCATGGTCCCTCCGCCGCGGGATCGGCCGCAGGATAGACGCGGGGCTGCGTTCCGCATCCGTCATCCAGCGACCGGAAACGCTGCCACCCGCACCAGCCGCACATCGAATCGGCAGTTTCCCCGCCGGCCGATGCAGGCCGCCCAGGCAGCAGGCAGACGCCGCGCAAACCCGCAGGCCTCGCACTCGGCTGCGCAGCCCGACGCTCCGCCCGGCGCGCCGATCAGCCCGCGGAGAACGCCGCCGCAGGTGCGGCACCTGCAGCACCCGCCGCAGCGGCCTGCAGAATGGCCTGCGCCATCGCTGGGCGATGCGCCGCATCCAGCACGCCATGATGATCGGCCGGCACGGGCACCACGGTGAGCCGCGTGCAGTGGCGCCGCCAGCCGAGATCCTCAGCCGCGCCATCGTTCCGCAGCTCGGCACGCAGCAGCGTGACGGGAATGCCGAGCGGCGCGGCACCCGCCTCGGCGCGGCGCATGTCACGCAGCGCCAGATCCCGCAGGCCATTCGCCAGGTGGGTCTGGACATGCACGCGCAACTCCTCCGCGGCGCGCGGCCAGGTGCCGCGGGCGAAGCGCAGCAGCAGGCGCGATTCCACGGTCAGGCGCTCCGTCAGGATCGCCGCCAGCCGGTCGAGCCGGCCCAGACCCCAGGCCGGATCCGCCAACCGGGCCAGGTCGCGCCGGACCCCCGCCAGCCGACGCCCGGCCCGCTGCACCGGCGCATCCGCCGGCTGATCGGCCGGGCAGTCCACCATGACCAGGAACCGCACCTCGCGCCCGGCATCGAGCAGCGCCCTGGCCACGACATGGGCGACATTGCCGCCGAAGGAGTAGCCCATCAGGCCGACTGGTCCGTGCGGCGCGGTCGCCTCCACCTGCTGCAGCACCGCGTCGCGCAGCAGCGCGCCGCGGTCCTTCGCCTGCAGCAGCTGCGCACCGCCCGGCCAGCGCACCAGCCGGATGTCGAGCGCGGTTCCGCAGGCCACCCGCAACTCGGGCAGGAAGGGCCAGGCGCCACCCAGCCCGGGCAGGGCGAAGACGATGCTGCCCTGGCCGGCACGCGTCCGAATGCGGTCGGGCGGGCCATCCAGGGCGCCGGCCATCTCGCTCGGCCGCATCGCCGGATGGAAGGCGTCGAGCGGCAGGTCGCGGCCCACGGCGCGCTCCAGCAGCAGGACCAGGTGCATCAGGCGAAGCGAGTCCCCGCCCGCCTCGTCGAAGGGCAGGTCGGCGCGCAGCGAGTCCGCGTCCAGCACGTTGCGCCAGACCCGCGCGACCGCCGCCCGCGACGCCTCGCTCGCCAGCGCCGCAGGCGCTGCGCCCGGCTGACGGAAGGCGGCGTTGCGCGCGAAGGGCAGCGGATCAGGCAGCGCGCGGCGGTCCACCTTGTCGCCCGGCGTCAGCGGCAGGGCGTCCAGCGACACGACGTGGCGCGGCACCATGTAGTCCGGCAGCCGGTCCGCCACCCAGCGGCGCAGCTCGCGCGGGTCCGGCGCGGGGCCGCGCGCCACCACGAAGGCCGCCAGCTGCGTCGTGCCGGCCTGCGGATCCTCGAAGGACCGCACCGCGGCGCCGGCAACGTCGGGGTGGCGCAGCAGCACCTCCTCGATCTCCTCCGGGAGGATGCGGTGACCGCGCAGCTTGATCTGGTTGTCCACGCGCCCGACGATGCAGAGGTCGCCGGCCGCGTCGTGGCGACCGACATCCCCGGTACGGTAGAGCGCCTCGGCCGAGGTCGGATCCTCGCAGCCGAAGACGCGCCGGGTCAGGTCGGGGCGCCGCCAGTAGCCCGAGCATTGCCAGGACGTGCGCACGGCGATCTCGCCGGCCTCGCCGGGCGGTACCGGCGCGCCGTCCGCATCGACCAGCAGGATCTCATTGCCCGGCAGCGGCTGCCCCACCGGTATGCGCGCCCCCTCGGGCAAGGGGTCGGCGACGACATGGAATCCGATGTGCAGCAGTTCCGAGCTGCCGTAGCTGTTGACGAGGCGGCAACCCGCGGGAAGGACGCGGCGAGCGAGTTCCACGTCGGTCCGGTTCAGCGGCTCGGCCGAGAGCGAGACGCAGCGCAGGCTCGCCAGCTTCGCCCTGTCCTCGAGACCGGCGGCGAACTGGCGAAAGGCCGCGGGGAAGGTGGTGAGGACGGTGGAGCGGCGGCGCGCGATCTCCGGCGCCAGGCTACGCAGGCCGCCCTGCGCCGTGTCGATCACATCCAGCGCCGCGCCGCCGAACAGCGTGCCGAGCGCGACGGAGGTCCAGAAGGACTGGAAGACGCCGACGCGGTCCTCCGGCGTCAGCGCCGTCACATGCGTCCAGCACCAGGCCGCGAAGCCCGCGCAGCCATGGCTGCACATCACACCCTTCGGCGACCCGGTCGAGCCGGAGGTGTAGCGCACGAAGGCCAGGTCGCGCGGGCCGCGCCGGATGCCCGGATCGGTGGAGGGCAGGGCCGCGTCCTCCGCCGCCGCCTCCGCGTCCAGCACGGCGAGGTCGGGCTCGAACAGCGCCCGCAGGCGCGGGACGGTGGTGGCGGCGCCCAGCACGCAGCTGGCCTCGGCATGCGCGATGCGGTCGCGCAGCGCGGCATCGCCCAGCCGCGGATCCACATGGGTGAAGGCCAGCCCGGCCTTCATCACGCCCATCAGCACGATCATCAGCTCGATCGACATCGGCATGCAGATCGGCACCATGGCGCCGCGCGGTGCAGGGCTGGCGAGCAGGCAATGCGCAATACGGCCGGCGGCGGCATCGAGTTGCGCGTAGCTCACCTCCCGCGTCTCGGAGGCGAGGGCGGGGCGGTCGCCGATGGTCGCGGCATGATGCCGGACGACATCGACGAGCGTCCGTGCGGCGAAATCGGGATGCGGCATCGTCGGGGCTGCCATCGGCGTCAGTGATCGAAATGCAGGCGCACGACCCGTGCGCCGTCGCGCCCGCCGAAGGTCACGCGCGTCGCGCTCCGCCGCAACAGGAAGGCGGCCAGCCGCCGCGCGCCGTCCGGGTGCTCGGCGATCTCCTCGGGCGACGGGCGCTCGCGCACCTCCGGCAGGACCGCTCCGGCGTAGCGCAGTTCGAGGTCGAGGTTGTACTCGTCGAACCTGGCGGACAGCCGCAGCGGTCCTTGCGGCGCTGCGGTGACGACGACTGTGTCCACCAGCTCCTGCGCCGCCCATTCCGCACGCAGCACCACCTCCCGCCGCGCGCCCCAGGACGCGCCGCTCTGCTCCACGAAGCGCCCTACCGCCTCCAGGTCCGGCTGGTCCGGGTCGATGGCCAGTTCCGCCCGCTGCCGGAGCCCGATGCGGAAGACCAGGTTCAGCACGAAGCCGACCAGCGCGCCGAAGACCAGCGACGAGACGGTGATGGGTTGCAGCACCGCCGGCATGGCCCGGAAGGCGGCCGGAAAAGCCTCCACAGCCAGCCCCGCCACGATGGCCAGCCCGACCACCAGGGTCTTGCGCGTGTCGTGCATGCGGGCGGCGATCGTCTCGATGCCGCTCTTCAGCACGGCGCAGCTGACGAAGACGAGGGTCGCGCCCACGATCGGCGCCGGCATCAGCGCCAGCAGGCGCGTGATGCCCGGCAGGAAGGCCAGAAGCACGAAGGCGGCACTGGTGAAGAAGGCGACGCGCCGGCTGGCCATGCCCGTCGCCGCCGTCAGCCCGACCGAGGAGGCGCTGACATTCGCCGCCAGGACCGAGGCGCCACCCGCCGCCATGACGCCAAGCCCATCCGCCAGCACGCCGCGGCCGATCGGCTTCAGGTCCGGACGCACCCAGTCCGCGTCCAGCTGCCGCTGGCTGGCGGTGAGCACGGCGGCCGCCTTCATCGCGTTGGCCAGCGCCGCGATGACGAAGGGCAGCATCATCGTCGCATCGAAGGACATCGCCATGTGCGCGGTGCCGGGCGGCGCCAGCAGCGGCACCGCGGCGACCTCGGCGAGCCGTGCCGCCGGCAGGACGCCCAGCAGAACCGCCGCGACGTAGCCGGCCAGCATCCCGAACAGCGCGCAGGACAGGCCGAGCACGCCGCGGCTCCAGACATTCGCGGCCACCATGGTGGCCAGCGTGATGCCGGCGACGGCCCATTCCGCGCCCCCGGGCACGACGCCACCGCCGGCTGCAGCAGGTAGCGCAACCCGACCACGCCGTTCGACACGCCCACCAGGAAGATGACGATGCCCGCCACCTCTGCCGGCAGCACCCGCCGCAGCCGCGGCAGATACCGGGCGCAGGCCGCCTGCGCCGCACCGCCGAACAGCGTCATCCCCGACATCAGCGCGATCCCGCCGAGCCGCACCGCCTCCAGCGAGGGACCGAGGTAGATGGCCGTCATGGCACTCGGGGCGAGGTAGCCGCTGCCCACTGGCCCGCGCGGCAGGGCCTGCAGCGTCGTGCCGAGCGCCAGGACCAGCATCGCCCAGCCCAGCATGCCGTCCGTCGCCGCCGCATCGAGCCCGGCCTCCCGCGCGAGGATCACCGGAAAAACCAGGAAGGAGGAGGTAACCGCGACGTATTGCAGCGCACTTGCGACGGTCAGCGGGACAGGAGGAATGTCCTCCGCCAGGTACTGCATGTTGGCGGGCCGACGTGCCATCCGGCGCATCCCTGTGGGGGCGGAACGACTATCCGCGATGGTCGGCACGGACGCCAGAGTCGCGGCCGGCCGACCGCGGCTGGCACAGGGGTTGCTCATGTTGCGGCCGGCACTGCCGCACGCTGGGAACCTACGATGACGATCGATCGCCGCACCCTGCTGGGTGCATCTGGCCTCGCCATGTTGCCCGGTCTTTGGGCACCTGCGCCAGCGCAGGCCCAGGCGCCCGCCGCAGGCGGCGAACGGGTGCTGCGCTACGGCATCTCGATGGCCGACATCCCGCAGACAACCGGCCAGCCGGACCGTGGCGCCGGCGCCTACCAGTTCACCGGCCACACCATCTACGACAGCCTCGTCGCCTGGGAGATGGACGTCGCCGACCGCCCCGGCACGCTGCAGCCCGGTCTCGCCACGAGCTGGGAGGCCGACCCCGCCGACCGCCGCAAATGGGTGTTCCGCCTGCGCCAGGGCGTGAAGTTCCACGACGGCTCCGACTTCGACGCCGACGCGGTGATCTGGAACATCGAGAAGGTGATGAACAACCAGGCGCCGCATTTCGACCAGCGCCAGGCCGCCCAGGTGCGCCCGCGTCTGCCCAGCCTCGCCGCCTGGCGGAAGGTGGATGCGATGACGGTGGAGCTGACCACGCGCAGCGTGGACAGCCTGTTCCCCTACCAGATGCTGTGGTTCCTGATCTCCTCCCCGGCGCAGTACGAGCGGCTGGGCCGGAGCTGGGAGCGGTTCGCGCAGGAACCCTCGGGCACCGGGCCCTTCCGCCTCGCGCGTCTCGTCCCGCGGGAGCGGGCGGAGCTGGTGCGCAACACGGCCTACTGGAACCCGCGCCGCATGGCGAAGGTGGACCGCATCGTGCTGGTCTGCGCGCCCGACGCGGTGACACGCACCAACGCGCTGCTGTCGAACCAGGTGGACCTGATCGAGACGCCCGCGCTGGACATGCTGCCGCAGTTGCAGCGCGCGGGCATGCGCGTGGTGCAGAACGTCACGCCGCATATCTGGAACTACCATCTCTCCATGCTGGAGGGCTCGCCCTGGCGCGACGTGCGGCTGCGGCGCGCGGCGAACCTCGCGATCAACCGCAACGACGTCGTCGCGCTGCTGAACGGCCTGGCCAAGCCGGCCGAGGGCGTGGTGGACCGCTCCTCCCCCTGGTTCGGCCGGCCGGAGTTCCAGGTCCGCTTCGACCCGAACGAGGCGCGCCGCCTGGTGCGGGAGGCCGGCTTCTCGCCCCAGAACCCGCTGCGCACGCGCTTCATCGTGGCGACGGGCGGATCGGGCCAGATGCTGTCGATGCCGATGAACGAGTTCATCCAGCAGTCCTGGCGCGAGGTCGGCATCGACGTGCAGTTCCAGCCGGTCGAGCTCGAGGTGCTCTACACCGCCTGGCGCAACGGCGCGGCGCATGACTCCATGCGCGGCATCACGGCGAACAACGTCGCATACCTCACCTCCGACCCGCTCTACGCGCTGATCCGCTTCTTCCACTCCAACCAGATCGCGCCGACCGGCGTGAACTGGTCGCATTTCCGCGACGCGGAGGTGGACGGGCTGATCGACCAGGCGCTGGCCTCCTTCGACCCGGCGGAGCAGGACCGGCTCATGGCCCGCGTGCATGAGCGGGTGGTGGACCAGGCGCTTCTGGTCTTCGTGGTACACGACACCAACCCGCGCGTGCTGGGCCGCAACGTGCGCGGCTACGTCCAGGCGCAGCACTGGTTCCAGGACCTGACGACGCTCGCCTGATCCTGTCATGACCGCATTGCCGGAGGTCCTGCCGGCCCTGCCCGATGTGGGGGGGCCGGCGCAGCCGCTGCTGTCCGTGCGCGGCCTGGTGAAGCACTTCCCCCTCAAGCAGGGGGCGGGCGTCGTGCGCGCGGTGGATGGCGTCGCCTTCGACGTGAGGAAAGGCGAGACGCTCGGCATCGTGGGCGAGAGCGGCTGCGGCAAGTCCACCCTGTCACGCTTGGTCATGGCGCTGCTCGAACCCACCGCCGGCGAGGTGGTGTTCGACGGCCGCGCCGTCGGCACGCGGGAGATGCCGTTGAAGGAATACCGCCGGCAGGTGCAGATGGTCTTCCAGGACAGCTACGCCTCGCTCAACCCGCGCCTGACCATCGCCGATTCCATCGCCTTCGGGCCGACGGTGCACGGCGTCGCGAAACGCGACGCGATTCGCCGCGCGGAGGAGCTGCTCGAGGCGGTCGGGCTCGATCCGATGCTCTTCGGGCGGCGCTACCCGCACGAGCTGTCGGGCGGGCAGCGGCAGCGCGTGAACATCGCGCGCGCGCTGGCGCTGCGCCCGCGCCTGCTGATCCTGGACGAGCCGGTCTCGGCGCTGGACAAGAGCGTGGAGGCGCAGGTGCTGAACCTGCTGGTGGAGCTCAAGGCGCGCTTCGGCCTGACCTACATGTTCATCAGCCACGACCTGAACGTGGTGCAGTACATGGCCGACCGGCTGCTGGTGATGTATCTCGGCAAGGTTGTGGAGCTCGGCCCGATGGAGGCGATCTACGCCGCGGCCGTGCATCCCTACACCGCGGCGCTGCTGGACAGCCGTCCCTCGATGGATCCGTCCCGCCGACGGGAGGAGCCGCCCCTGACCGGCGATCCGCCCAACCCCGTCAACCCGCCATCGGGCTGCCGCTTCCGCACGCGCTGCGCGCGGGCGGAGGAGGTCTGCGCCGGCACCGTGCCGCCGCTCTCGCCGACGCCGGGCGGCCAGCTCGCCGCCTGCCTGATGGCGATCCCGGGCTCCGGGCACAGCGCGGCGGCCGCATGACCCAGCCCCTGGTGCATGTGCGGGACCTCCTCGTCCGCTTCGTCACGCGCGACGCGACGGTCCATGCCGTGAACGGCGTGGATTTCGACCTGGCGCCGCAGGAGGCGCTCTGCATCCTGGGCGAGAGCGGCAGCGGCAAATCCGTGACACTGCGCGCGCTGATGCGCCTCAACCCCGCGCGGCGCACCGTGATGACGGGCACGGTCCGCGTCGCCGGCCACGACATCCTCGCTGCCTCCGAACGTGCGATGGAGGACATCCGCGGCGGTGTCGTCTCCATGATCTTCCAGGAACCGATGACGGCGCTCGATCCCGTCTTCACGGTCGGCCGGCAGATCACCGAGACCATCCGCCGCCACGAGCGCGGCGTCAGCGAGGCGGAGGCGATGCGCCGCGCGCTCGAGCTCTTCGAGCTGGTGCAGATCCCCTCGGCGCAACGGCGGCTCGCGGCCTATCCGCACGAATTGTCGGGCGGGCTGCGCCAGCGCGCGATGATCGCCATGGCGCTGTCCTGCCGGCCGAAGCTTCTGCTGGCGGACGAGCCGACCACGGCGCTCGACGCCACGGTGCAGATCCAGATCCTGCTGCTGCTGAGACGCCTGCAGAAGGAGCTCGGCATGGGCGTGATCTTCGTCACCCACGACCTGGGCGTGGCGAGCGAGGTCGCGGACCGCATCGCGGTCATGTACGCCGGCCGCTTCGTGGAAGAGGGGCCGGTCGGCGCGCTGCTCGCCGCTCCGCTGCATCCCTATGCCCAGGGGCTCCTCGGCGCCACGGTGCATGCCGGGCTGCGCGGGAAGCCGCTGGTGACCATCCCGGGCGCGCCGCCGAACCTCGAGGAGCTGCCGCGCGGCTGCGCCTTCGCGCCGCGCTGCGCGGTGGCCGAGCACGCCTGCCTCGCCGCGCCGCCGGCGCT
>NZ_JAPSMD010000060.1 GCF_027856955.1 Falsiroseomonas oryzae
CTGCGCCGCCCGGCCTGGTCCTGCGCGGGCTGAGCATCGCGTTGCCGGAGGCCGGGCCGACGCTGCTGCGCGGGCTCGACCTGCGGCTGGCGCCAGGCGAGCTGCTGCTGGTGTCAGGTCCGAACGGCGCGGGCAAGACGAGCCTGCTGCGCGCGCTGCTCGGCGTGGTTCCGCCAACGGAGGGGCAGGCGCTGCTCGACGGGCAGGACACCGCGCGCACGCCGCGCCGCGCGATCGGTCCGCGCATCGGCTACCTGCCGCAGGGCGCGCTGCTGCTGGATGGCAGCGTGCTGGAGAACATCGCCCGGCTGGGCGATGCGCCGGCCGCCGTGGCGATCGCCGCGGCCCGCGACGCCGGCGCGCATGAGGCGATCGGCCGGCTGCCGGAAGGCTACGCCTCACCCGCCGGGCCGCAATCCGGGCTCTCGGGCGGGCAGCGCCAGGCGGTGGCCATGGCGCGCGCGGTGTTCGGCTCCCCGGCACTGCTGGTGCTGGACGAGCCGGAGGCAGGGCTGGACTCGGTCGGTCTCGCGGGCGTGCAGCGCGCGGTCGCGGCGGCGAAGGAGCGCGGCACGGTGGTGGTGCTCGTCTCGCACCAGCCCTCGGGCTGGGCGGGGCTGGTGGATGTGGAACTGCGGCTTGGCGGCGCGGATGGCGCCTTCGAGCTGCTGCGCCGAGGATCGGAGAAGGCGGCATGAGCACCACGGCGATCTCCCCCGACGACGTGGTCCCGGATGCGGAGCTGGAAGCTGCCATGCCTGCGCCGTCGCTGCGGCGCATCGCGCTGGCCTCGGTGTTCAGCCTCGTGGTTGGCATGGGTGGGCTGCTCGGCTGGGCGGCGGCGACGCCGATCGAACGCGCGGTGGTGGCCAATGGCGCGCTGGTGGCGGAAGGCCGCCGCAAGACGATCCAGCTGCTGGAACCCGGCCTGCTGCGCGAGCTGCTGGTGCGCGAGGGCGAGCGCGTCGCGGCCGGGCAGCCCCTGCTGCGGCTGGACGTGACGCAGGCCGATGCGCTGGCCAACCAGGCGCGCGTGCAGCGCTGGACGGCGGCGGCACGGCTGGCGCGGCTGCGTGCCGAACAGCAGGACCTGCGCGAGATGGAGCTGCCGGAGGCGCTGCTGACCGCGGCCGCCGCGGAGCCGATGATCGCCACGCTGCTGGCCGACGAGCAGCGGCTGTTCGCCGCGCGCTGGCTGGCGCTGGACGGACAGCTGGCGGTGCAGGAGGCACGGCTGGCGCAGCTGCAGGAACAGCTGGCCGCGGCCCAGGCGCAGCGCGCCGCCTTCGCAACCCGCCTGCGCGCCACGCGGGAGGAGCTGGCGGGCGTGAACCAGCTGCTGGCGCGCGGCTTCGCGACCCGCACGCGGCAGCTGGAGCTTCAGCGGGCGGAGGCGGAGTTCCTGGGCAGCATGGGCCAGTTCGCCGCGCAGGAGGCGCAGACCCGCCAGGCCATCGCGCAGGCCGAGCTGGAGCGCGGCACCCTGATGCTGAACCGGCGCTCCGAGGTCTCGCGCGACCTGCAGGACGCGCAGGCGCAGCTGGCAGACGCGACCGAACGGCTGCGCGCGGCGGAGGACCTGCTGGCGCGGCGCGAGGTGGTGGCTCCGGAGGACGGGATCGTCACCGACATCCGCTTCGTCACGCCCGGCAGCAGCATTGGCGCCGGCCAGCCGGTGCTGGACCTGGTGCCGCTGGACGACCGGCTGGTGGTGGAAACGCAGATCGCGCTGACCGACATCGAACAGGTGCATGTCGGCAGCCGTGTCAACGTTCGGCTCACCGCCTTCCGCCAGCGCGAGACGCCGCTGATCGAGGGGCGCATCTCCTACGTCGCGGCCGACCGGCAGCAGGACCAGCGCGGCGCGAGCTTCTTCGTGGTGCGCGCGGAGCTGGATGCGGACTCGCTGGCGGCAGCGCGCGGCGTGCAGCTGGCGCCGGGCATGCCGGCCGAGACCTTCATCCTGGGTGAGCGCCGCTCCGCGCTCGATTACCTTGTGCGACCCGTGCAGGACAGTCTGCGACGCGCCATGCGGGATTGACCTTTCATCAACGGCGCGCGCTGGCGACATAAGGAGCGAGTACCCGACAAAATACGACTGTCATGACTGGACGTGGGGCGGCATCTAGGCCGCACAACCACAGCGTGTGGCCCACTCCAGATGCGTGCATACTCTGAAGCACCCTCACCAACACGAAACGGCGCCGCGCCTCGCCGCCGCAAGGCTGCGCAGGCGCCGTTGCGCGTGCTGGTGATGTCGCACATGCACCCCGCGGTCTCCCGCGGCGGGGCGGAGATCGCGGCCTACCAGATGCACCAGGCCTTCCTGACGAAGCCCGGGGTGTCGTCGGTGTTCCTGGCGGCCTCCGCGGGCAAGGTGCAGGAACGGCTCGGCGCGCGCTTCGTGCAGCCCTTCGGCGAGGGCGAGTGGGTGTACAGCGGCGCCGGCTTCGACCACTGGATCCACGCCAACCCCGACCCCGAGTTCCCGCCGGAATTCGCTGCCCTGCTGCGGGAGCTGTCGCCGGACGTGGTGCACCTGCACCACTACACGAATTTCGGCGTCGAGACGCTGCTGCACATCCGGCGCGCGCTGCCGCAGGCGGCGATCGTCCTGACGCTCCACGAGTACCTCGCCATCTGCAACCACTTCGGCCAGATGGTGAAGCGCCCGGGCCTCGGGCTGTGCGAGACATCCTCCCCGCGCGACTGCGCGCGCTGCTTCCCGGAGCGCAGCGAGCAGGACTTCTTCCTGCGGGAGATGTACCTGAAGCGCTTCCTGCGCCTGGCCGACCATTTCGTCTCGCCCAGCCGCTTCCTGGCACAGCGCTACGTCGCCTGGGGCCTCGATCCGCAGCGCGTCTCCGTCATCGAGAACGGCATGCCGGAACACGCGCTGCCGCCCGCCGAGCTACCGCAGGCCGACCCGGAGGACGGGCTGGTGCTGGGCTTCTTCGGCCAGATCTCCCGCCTCAAGGGCATCGACGTGCTGCTGGACGCCGCCGCGCTGCTGGAGAAGCAGAAGGTCGAGGGGCTGCGCATCGACATCCATGGTGACTACAGCGGCCAGCCGCCGGCCTTCCGCGAGCTGTTCGAGCAGCGGCTGGAGAAGCTGCCCGGCAACGTGCGCTACTGCGGCCCCTATGAGAACCGCCGCGTGCATCACCTGATGCGCTCGGTCCAGGCGGTGCTGGTGCCCTCCATCTGGTGGGAGAACTCGCCGCTGGTCATCCAGGAAGCCCTCGCCAATCGCCGCCCGGTCATCACCTCCGACATCGGCGGCATGGCGGAGAAGGTGCGCGACGGGCTGGATGGATTCCACTTCCAGGCCGGCAGCCCCTTCGCGCTGGCCAGCCTGCTTCGCGGCCTGGCGGAACGGCCGGAGCGGCTGGCGGCGCTGCAGCCGACCCTCGCGGTGCCGCCCAGTGTGCAGGACACCGCCGCGGCAACGCTGCGGCTGTATCGCCGCCTGGTCGCAGATCAGCGCCTGTCCGCCCCACCCTCCCCCGCACAGGAGATCGCAGCGTGAGCATTCGTGGATCGATCGACAGCCTGACGCCCGAGGGTGCCGTCGGCTGGGCCTTCGACGGACGGGACGGCGAGCAGTTGGTGGTGCAGGCGCTGTGCGGCGGCCGGATCATCGGCGAGGCGGTGGCGGACCGGCACCGGCACGACCTGGCCGAGGCCGGCTTCGGCGACGGGTGCTGCGGCTTCGAGATCGGCTTCTACGAGCCCGTGGACCCGGCGCTGCTGCCCTTCGTCTCCGTCCGCCCGCGCGGCGGCGACGTGGAGTTTCCGCGCTACGCCGCGACCGGCTTCGCCGACTTCTTCCGCAGCCTGCATGCGCGTCACCCCGCCGCGGGTCGCCATCGCAGCGTGTTCGGCGGCCTCTGGACCGACCGCACCGATGCGCGGCGCCTGCTGGCAGGCCGCATCGCCGCCGGCAGCGTGCCGGCCGAGCTGGCCGCGTCGCTGGGCGCGCTGATCGAAGGCGGGCATGTGGTGCTGCGCAACGTGCTGCCGACGGGCGGACTGACCCAGGCGGAGCACGACGCGCTGGCGCGCTACGAGCCGGGTCAGCCGATCACTGCCGAGGGCGAGGGCCGCGCGACGCTGGCCGTGCTGGCCGAGCTGCTGTTTCGCGACGCCACGGTGCGGCCGCTGCGGGCGGCGCTGGACGACAACCCGGTGTGCACGCGGGTGGTGCCGCTGCGCGGCATCGAGCGAGGCTTCCGACAGGGCAGCACGGCGGAAGAGCTGCCCTCCCCGGCGGAATGCCTGGTGATGGTGGCGGCAGCGGGCGGCGAGGTGGCGCTCGACATCGTGCGCGACAGCCACGCGCTGCCGGAATTCACGCCGGACGGCCGCAGCCGCTGGCTGGCGGCGCCCGATGCGGCGCTGGAACTGGCGGTGGAACAGGGCCTCTCGCTCGATCATGTCGAGCTCTCGCCAACGGATGTCGCGATCGTCGGCCCCGGCACGCTGCACCGGCTGCGGGCCGAGGGCGGCGCGACGGCTCTGCGCGCCTGGGTGCTGCCGCGCCGCGTCACGCCGTCGCGCTTCCTGGTCGGCAATGCCGGCACCTTCGCGCTGCGCCACCCGACCGGCGCCATGCTGGCGGCCTGAGCCGATGTCCTCCGCGCGCGCAGCGACGCCGGGGGCCGCCGCGGCGGCCGATGGCTACATCGACTTCTACGGCCATGCCTCGGCGGCCGGCGGCTGGCTGTTCTGCGGCTGGTCGCGCGAGCGCTGGCCGGAGGCGCTTCGCGCCGGCGCCGTCGTCGCGCATTTCGAGCGGGGACGGGTGATCGCGGAGACGCTCGCCGCCTGGCACGACCGGCCCGACCTGGGGCGCAGCGGCCATGGAGTGCTGGTCTTCGTGCGCGCCGCGGAGCGCCCGCTCGGCGAGTTCCTGGGGCTGGAGGTGACGTCGCAGGCTGCGGCGACCACGCTGCGCATCCAGGCGGTGCGGCCACTCGTGCATCTGCGGGAGGGTGACCTGGTGGCGCGCGCCCGGCCGGTGCTGCTGCGCTCCGTCGGCACGGACCGGCCGCGGCTGGCGGGCCTGCTCTCACGCAGGCCGTTCACCGGCGCCGACACGCTGGGCGACCTCTCTGCGCCCGTGCAGTTCGAAGTGGACGAGACGATCCTCTCGCCGCCGGACGGACTGCTGCTGCTGGGCTGGTGCGCGGACCCCGCGGGCGCGGTGGCCAGCATCCGCATCCGCCGCGGCGGCGCCACCTCCGACCCGATCGCGGAGCGCTGGCTGCGCACCCGCCGCCCCGACGTGTTCGAGGCGCTGGCCGGCAAGCTCGGCCTGGCCGACGACCGCTGCGGCTTCGTCGCCTATGCGCCGGGCTGCGTCGGCGAGATCGGGCCGCTCTACGCGGAGATCGAGTTGAAGAACGGCGAGGTGGGCTACAAGCGCCTGCCGCTCCCGGCCCGCACCGGCACGGGCGCGATGCGCCGCGTGCTGGGCGCGGTGGAACTGGCGCCAGACGAGATCGCGAGCGCCTTCGACCGCGTGCTGGGCCCGGCACTCGGCCCGATCAACGCGGCGCGGCTGGCGCGGCCGCGGCCCTGCCGGGAGGTGGCCTTCGGCACGCCGCCGGCGCAGCCGGACTGCTCCGTCATCGTGCCGCTCTACGGACGCATGGACTTCCTGCTGTATCAGCTCGCGCTGTTCAGCGAGGATCCGGGGTTCGCGCGGCACGAGCTGATCTACGTGCTGGACGACCCGCCGCGCCGGCGGGAGCTGCTGGACCTGGCACATTCTGCGCACCGCCGCTTCGGCGTGCCCTTCCGCGTGCTGCTGCTGGAGGAGAATCTGGGCTTCGCGCCGGCCAACAATGTGGGGCTGGCCGCGGCGCGCGGCGCGTTCACCTGCTACCTGAACTCCGACGTCATGCCGGAAGCGCCGGGCTGGCTGGACCGGATGCTGGACACGCTGCGCGCCGACCCGGGGCTCGGCATGGCGGGGGCGCTGCTGCTGTTCGAGGACGGCACGGTGCAGCACCAGGGCCTGACCTTCGAACGCCTGCCGCAGCTGGCCGCCTGGCCCTTCCCGATGCATCCCGGCAAGGGCCGGCTGCACCGCGCGCCGGCGATGCCGGTGCAGGACGTCGAGGCGGTCACCGGCGCCTGCATGGCGCTGCGCACCGACCTGGCGCGGGAACTCGGCGGCTTCGACGAGAGCTTCGCGATCGGCGACTTCGAGGACAGCGACCTCTGCCTGCGCATCCGGGCGAAGGGGCTGCGCATCGCCGTGGACCACCGCGCACGGCTGTATCACCTGGAACGGCAATCGCAGGTCACGCCGGACCGGATGTGGCGCTTCAACGTCACCCTGCTCAACGCCTGGACGCATACCCGCCGCTGGTTCGCGGATGCGACGGAGGGAGGATCCCGATGAAGGTCGCCTATCTGGCCGAAAATTTCGGCCGCGTGGACCGCGCCTGGGCCAAGGGCGGCGACGGGCTGATGCATCACACCGGGCACAATGTCGGCAACATGGCGTTCTGGTACGCGGCGCGCATGCTGATCGACGCCGAGTGCCACCTGGTGGGCCGCAGCACGCGCGCGAAGGACGTGCCGGACGACGTCCGCGCCTTCGTCATCCCGGCGGCGAACTTCCTGAACAAGGGCGCCGACCTGACGCAGCTGGCCGACCTGGTACGCGACCTGGACCGGCCCTGCCTGGTGCTGGGCCTGGGCGCGCAGGCCGAGACCGCGGACCAGCCGCCGGCGCTGAAGCCGGGCACGCTGGCGTTCCTGCAGGAAGTCGCGAAGCGCACCCCCTCGCTCGGCATCCGCGGCACATTCACGCAGAAGCTGTGCGGCACGCTGGGGGTGGAGAACACCACCGTGCTCGGCTGCCCGTCCATCCTGATCAACCCGGCGCGCGACCTCGGGCAGCGGCTGCAGCGCAAGATCGACGCCATGGCGGAGGATGGCCCCTTCGCCGTGCACGCCGCCTGCATCAAGAGCGTGGTGATGGGCGTCGAGCGTGAGCTGGTGCGGCTGGCGCAGCTGCATCCCGGCTCGGCCTATGTCGTGCAGCGGCCGGTCGAGCTGATCAAGGCGGTCTATGGCGAGACGATGAGCGACGCCGAGACCGAGGGCTTCCGGAAATGCGCGCAGTTCCTGGGCTTCGGCACGCGCACCGACAAGCTGCTCGCCTTCCTGCGTTCGACCCTGCTGGTGCCGGATTCCATCGACGGCTGGGTACACGGGCTGCGCCGCTTCACCGCCGGCGTGAACACGCGCATCCACGGCACGCTGATGTGCACGGCCGCCGAGATCCCCGGCGTCTGCATCTGGCACGACACCCGCACCTACGAGCTGACACAGGAGATGCGGCTGCCGAACCTCTCGGTCCGCGCCTTCACGGAGAACCGCTATTCCGTGCGCGACCTGTTCACCGCATCGAACTTCGACGCGGAGGCCTTCGACGCGCGGCGCATGGAACTGGCCCGCATGAATGCGGAGATCATCCGGCAGGCCGGCCTGACCCCGTCCCGCCACCTGCGCAGCTTCCTCGATTCCTGACACGAGACCGAGGGGGAAACGCATGACGAAGCCGATCGCCGTCATCGGCACGCCCGGGCGCGTGCCGGCCGCCTGGCGCCGCGACACTGCCGGTGCCTTCGGCGAGACCGGGCACAATACCGGCAACCTTGCCTTCCAGCACGCCACCTGGTCGCTGCTGGAGGGCGAGAAATACACGATCAGCTTCGACTTCGACCCCGCCGCGGTGAAGGAGCGCGCGCGTCTGGTCTGCGTGCCGGCGGCGAACTTCCTCTATGCCGGCTTCGACCTGGGCGGCTTCGCTGACCGGCTGGCGGCGACCGGACTGCCGCTGATGGTGCTCGGCCTGGGCGCGCAGGCGATGAAGGACATCGCGGAGGTGAAGCTGCAGCCCGGCACCGAACGCCTGCTGCGGCTGTTCGGGGAGCGATGCGCGCGGATCGCCGTGCGCGGCCGCCACACCGCCGCGGTGCTGGAACGCTACGGCGTGACCAACTTCGAGGTGCTGGGCTGCCCCTCCAACTTCATCAATCCCGATCCGTGCATGGGAGCCGCCATCCTGGAGCGCTGGCGCGGCGGCGGGCGGGAGCGGTTGGCCTGGGCGCCGACCTTCTACAGCTACAACGCTGCCTTCGAAGGCCAGATCCACGCCGCGCTCGGCGCTGCGCTGGTGGAGATCGTCGCGCAGGATCCGCTGCCGGCAGTGGCGCTGGCGCGCGGCGACCGCTCCGCCGCGATCGCGCAGTGGCTGGAGACCAAGGCCGGCTACCTCTCCGCCCTGGCCCCGGCGGAACAGGCCCGCGCGGTGGCGATACTGCGCGCCTATTTCGACGCGGAGGCCTGGCTCGACGCCTATCGCCGCCTCGACGGCGTGATCGGCTCGCGTATCCACGGCGTGAATCTGGGCTGGCAGGCCGGACGGGCGGGCCTCGTGGTCAGCTACGACCTCCGCACGGCGGAACTGGCGGAGACCATGGGCATCCCGCTGGTGCAGGCGAAGGGCCTGGACGCCGCGAACCTGCTGCGCAGGATGGACGAGGCGGTGGAGCGTTGCGCCGGCGCCTACGATGCGCGCCGCGCGGAACTCGCTGCCCGCTTCGCCTCGACGCTTGCCGCGCATGACGTGACGCCGGCGCCGCATCTGCGCGCCCTGGCGGAGGCGAAGGCTTCAGCCGGCACGGCGGGCGCGCCCGCGGCGCCCTCCGCCCCGGCCGCGCCGGCCAGAGCCTGGGGGTTCCTCGAGCTCTACAACCGCCGCCGCGTTGCGGGCTGGGTGGCGTCCAGCCACGACACGCCGCCCGACGTGCGCATCCGCCTGGACGGTCGCGACCTGGGCCTGGCGCGGATCGGCTCGAAGCGGACGGATGTCTCCGCGCACGCCTGGTCGTTCAACCTGGACGTCCCGAAGGAGGCGCTGACGCGCACCGTGATGCGCGTGGAGGCTGTGCTGGCCGCCACCGGCGCGCAGCTGCACAACTCCCCGGTGGTGACCAGCTTCGCCGAGGAGGATTCGCGCAAGGTGCTGCAGGGCCGCGACGGCTTCCTGTTCCTGCAGAACGACACCAACGGCGTGCTGGACCAGATCCAGGGCCGCCGGCGCCTGACGACCGCAGAGCTCGACGCCTGGGCCGCCTTCTTCGAGGAGCTCGACGGTACCGCGGTGGCGTGCGGCGCCGAGGCCTTCTATCTGGTGGCGCCGAACAAGGAATGCGTCTTCGCCGACCGGCTGCCGGAGGGCATCGCCGTGTCCGAGGAGAGGCCCGTCCGCCAGATCGAGGCGCTGGTCCGCAACCTCGGCCTGCGGCGCACGCGGCTGGTCTATCCGCTGGAGGCGCTGGCGCGGGCCGGCGCGCACCCGGCCTATCCGCGCGGCGACAGCCACTGGAGCGACTACGGCGCCATGCTGGCCCTGGCGGAGCTGGAAGCGCGACGCGGTGCGCGCGTGTCTGCGGGCCCGGCCGACGAGGAGTTCCGCACGGAGTACCGGAACGCCGACCTGCTTTCCAAGCTCGGCGGCGTCTGCGTGGAGCCGCAGCCCGTGCTGCGCCGCGTCTTCTCCGCCAGGCTGGTGGGCGACAACGGCGTCGTGAACACCGGGCGCCGGCGCGACTGGCGCTGCGAGGGAGCGCCGGCATCCGAGCGGTTGCTGATGGCGCATGACAGCTTCGGCGAATGGCTGATCCCGGCCCTCGCCTCACGCTTCGGGTCCACCACCTGCGTCTGGAACGCCAGCCTGGAGCGCAAGCTGGTGACGGAAGTGGCGCCGACGACGATCCTGGTCGAGCGCGCGGAGCGCTTCCTGACCACGCCGTCGCGCTTCACCTGACCGACAGCGGGGCGCCCGGGCCGGGCGCCCCGCTGTCGGTCAGAAGCTGATCCACTCCTGCCCGACCAGGTCCGCCTGGGCGACACCGGACAGGACGAAGACCGGCACCAGCGCCGCGCCCAGTTGCATCGACACCAGCAGCCCCTCCGTCGTGTCCTGCACCAACACGTCGCTGGCGTCGAACTCGCGCAGTTCCAGCCGGTCGCCGAGGGCGAAGTCCGCGATGACGTCCACCTCGGCCGGGATGCCGTCCGAGGCCTTGAGGATGAACATGTCGTTGCCGTCACCGCCGGCCAGCGTGTCGCGCCCGGTCCCGCCGACCAGGCGATCGTTGCCCAGGCCGCCATCCAGCACGTCATCGCCGACCGAGCCGAACAGCGCATCGTTGCCGGCCTCCCCGAACAGCGCATCGGCGCCGCTGCCGCCCGACATGACGTCCGCTCCGACGCCGCCCAGGATGACGTCGTCGCCGCGGTTGCCGTCGATGGTGTCGTTGCCGCCGCCGCCGAGCAGCAGGTCCTCGCCGGAATTGCCGAGCAGGCGGTTCGCGCTGTCGTCGCCGAGCACGAGGTCGTCGAAGGGGGACGCCGTGACATTCTCGATCCCGATGAGCGTGTCGCTGTCGGCGCCGTCCGTCGCGACCCCGCCGCCCAGGTCGAGGAAGACCGGGCCGGCCGCGTCGACATACAGCGCGCGGTCGCGGCCCTCGCCGCCGATCAGCAGGTCGCCGCCCGGGCCGCCGATCAGCCGGTCGTTCCCGGCCTCGCCCGCGAGCGTGTCGCTGCCGACGAAGCCGAACAGCGCGTCGTTGCCGCTGCCGCCCGCGACGCTGTCGTTGCCGCTGCCGCCCGAGGCGACGTCGTTGTCCTCGCCGCCGATCAGCGTGTCGGCGTCCTGGTTGCCGACCAGCGTGTCCGGCCCGGCCGCGCCGACCAGGCTGTCCGCCCCGCGACCGCCGATAATCCGTTCGGCGGCCACCTGGCCGATGATGGTGTCGGCACCGTTCGTGCCGGGAAGTTCGATGACGCTCATCCGTGTCTGCCCGTCTGCCAGAAAGTCCGCGCCGCGCGGCAGGCGCAGTTTCCTTGACGATTGCTACCGGAATGGAAACGGCGCCAATTCGTGACAATCATTGGTTCCGACGCGGTCGGCCGGAGGAGGTTGCGCGATGGGGAAGGCGACGGAGGCGGATCTGCATCACCTGCGGCGCGCCATCGCGCTGTCCGCGGCGGCACGGGCGCGCGGCCGACACCCTTTCGCCGCGCTGCTGGTCGGGCCGGACGGCACGGTGCTGATGGAGCAGCAGAACGCCTTCCCCGAGGAAGGCCCGACCGGCCATGCAGAGCGCGTGCTGATGACGCGCGCGTCGCAGGCACATGATCCGCGGTTCCTGCGCGACTGCACGCTGGTGACCTCGGCCGAGCCCTGCGCCATGTGCGCCGGCGCCGCCTACTGGGCCGGCGTGGGGCGCGTGGTCTATGGCCTGTCGGAGCGGCGGCTGAAGGCGATCATCGGCCCGCATCCGGAGAACCTGACGCTCGACCTGCCCTGCCGCACCGTCTTCGCCGCAGGCCAGCGCGACGTCGTCGTGGTGGGGCCGCTGCTGGAGGACGAGGCCGCGGCGCCGCATGAAGGCGCCTGGTAGGCGAGCTCAGCCCGGCAGGCCGGCGCCGCCGCCGCTCGCCTGGCGGACCTGGTAGCGGCCGCCCCATCCCTCGCCGCGCACCCAGGCCAGCAGGTTGTCGCGGCCAGGCGGCGCGGAATCGAGCGCGCAGAGGCTGCGCCAGGCCAGCGCCAGCATGCAGGACAGCACCGGCACGCCACCATGGAACGGCGTGCGACGGATGGGCAGCAGCGTGGGCATGCCGGTGCCGAGCATCGCGATGGCGTCCAGCCCCTGCGGGTCGAGCGCCAGCAGGGCCTGGTGCGCGCCCTCCCCGCTCATCGCATAGATCGGGTGGAAGACGCCGTCCTTCACCTCGGAGCCGGAGACGCGCACGACCTCGAAGCCGAGCGCGGTCCAGTAGGCCACGGCCGCATCAGTGAGGTCCTGCGGATAGGGGCTGACCAGGCCGATGCGGCGCGCGCCGAGCGCGTGGAAGGCGTCGCGCACGGCGTGCCCGGCCGTGAGAAACGGCACGCCGCGGGCGGCGGAGATGCGCCGCACCGCCGCCTCCTCCTCCGCGACGCCGGCATAGTAGGATGCGCCGGTGCAGGCGAAGGCGATGGCACCCACTGGCGCGTTGGCGAACTGGTCGGCCCAGGCCTCGAGCGAGGCGAGGTAGTCCAGCAGCCGCGCCACGATGGTCGGCTTCGCCGAGGTCATGCGCGCATTGAGCATCGCCACGCCCGGCGGCAGCAACGCAGCGAACTCAGGCTCCACCGTCGTATTGGCCTGCGGCGTCAGCACGCCGAGCAGGCCGCGCGGGGCATACTCGACGGCCATGCCTACTCGATCCGCAGGTTGTTGGCGCGGATGATGCGGCCGTAGCTCTCCGTCTGCTCATTGAGGCGGCGCCGGAAGGCCTCGGCGCCGTCCGCCACCACCTCGCCGCCGAGCTCACCGATGCGGGTCTTGATGGCCGGCTCGTTCAGGATCGCGGCGATCTCGCGCTCCAGCCGGGCGATTATCGTGGGCGGCGTCTGGCCCTGCACCAGGATGCCCTGCCAGGTGCCGGCGTCGGGCTCCGGCCAACCCAGTTCGCGGAAGGTCGGCAAGTTCGGCAGGTTCGGGAAGCGCCGGGGGCCGGTCACCGCGATGCCGCGCATCTGGCCCTGCACGACATAGGGCATGGATTGTGTCGCACCCGCCATCGTCAGGTTGGCTTCGTTCGACACCAGGGACAGCAGCGCCGGTGCGCCGCCGCGATAGGGCACGTGCTCCATCGGCCCGCCCCAATGCGCGGCGAGCGAGAGCGCGACGATGTGCGTCAGCGTGCCCGTCCCCGAATTCGCCGCGTTGAGCCTGCCGGGATTGGCCTTCGCGTAGGCCGCCAGCTCCTGCGCGTTCTGCACGGGAAGCTGGTTGTTCACGGCCAGGATGTAGGGCGCGAAGATCACCATCTGCACCGGCGCCAGGTCGCGCTGCACGTCGAACGGCATGCGCTGGAACAGGAAGGGGTTGGTCGCCAGCACCGAGACGTCGAGCAGCACCATGCTGTGCCCGTCCGGCCGGCTCTTCGCCACGGCGTCGGCGCCGATGTTGCCGCCGGCGCCCGGGCGGTTCTCCACCACCACGTTCTGCCCGATGCGCTGCTGCAGCGCCGGGGCGATCAGCCGCGCGAGGATGTCGCTGGTGCCGCCCGGCCCGAAGGGCACGATCAGGCGGACGGTCTGGTTGAACTCCTGCGCGCGCAGCGCGGGCGCGGCGAGCAGCAGGGGCGCGCCCGCGGCGGCCTGCAGGACGGTACGGCGTTGCATCTGGCTTCTCCTCCCTCGCCCCGCGTCAGTCGGCGCGGCTTTCCCTTACGCTCGCATCCTCGCGCCGGGCGACCCCGGGCAGCAAGGCCGTCCCCAGCCCGGGCGCCGTCGGTGCCTGCGCCATGCCGTGGCGGATCACCGGCAGCTCCGTGACCAGGTCGCGGTACCAGGTGGCAAGCGTGGCGCGCACCACCTCCTGGAAGATCGCGGTCGGCGCGTGCAGCGCGAGATGCAGCCCCGCCATCAGCGTGACCGGGCCTGTGCAGTCGTGCGGCGCCAGCGGCTTGGCATGCGCCTCCGCCAGCGCGGCGATCTTGCGCCCCTCCGTCAGCCCGCCGCACCAGGCGAGGTCGAGCATCACGACATCCACAGCCTGCGCTTCCAGCATGCGCCGGAAGGCGCCGGCGCCGGCCAGCGTCTCGCTGCCGCAGATCGGCGTGCGGGTGCGTCGCCGCAGGTCGGCCAGCGCGGCGACGTCGTCCATCTTGCCGATGGGGTCCTCGGCCCAGAAGACGCCGAACTCCTCCAGCGCCTGGCAGATCCGCGCGGCGGCAGGCGCGCTCCAGAGGCTGTGCAGCTCGGCCATCACCTCGATCCGATCGCCGACCGCGGCGCGGATCCTGCGGAAGGGCTCGAGCCCCTTGTTCAGCTCCGCAAGGCTGATCGACTGGCCGCCCGTGGCCGCGGCATGGATGTCGAGCGGCCAGATCTTCATCGCTGTGTAGCCTTCGGACAGCAGGCTCTCGGCCAGCGCGCCGGCGTCGCGCATGAACGCCACCTGGTCGTCATACGGGCCGATCGCGGCATCGCCGGCGCCGATGTCGCGCCGCGTGCCGCCGGAATTGTAGGCATAACCGGCGCAGGTGTTGTAGGTGCGGATCTCCATGCGCGTGGCGCCACCCAGCGCCTCGTGCAGCGGGATGCCGTGGCGCTGGCCCATCAGGTCCCACAGCGCGATGTCGATCGCACTGGCGGCACGGATCTCCGCACTGGCAGCGCCGAAGCCCACATAGGGCGTCATCAGGTGGCGCGAGACTGCCTCGATGCGCCGGCTGTCGCGGCCGAGCAGGAAGGGCGCGATCTGTTCGTGGATCACCGCCTCCACGGCCTGCGCGCCGCGGAAGCTCTCGCCGAGTCCGGTCAGGCCCTCGTCGGTCTCGACCTCCACCCAGACCAGATTGGGGCGTTCCGCGATGCGGATGGTGCGTAGGCAGCGGACCCTGGACATCGGCGCCTTTCCTCTGCCGCCCACTCTCGGCCGCGGGCGGGCCGTGTCAACGTCCTGCGCAGCCACGGCACGGCCTGCCACCGCTTTGTGCACCGCCCGGTCGGGCGGCGCGAGGACACGCGCCTTTCCCCTTGGACGCCAATGCCGCGGCAACGATAGGCTGCGCCACCAGAGACGGGCGGGAGAGCGGGTCATGGCGGATCGGAAGCAGGGCTGGCGCGGCTGGATGGGCGCCCTGGCACTGGGCGCGGCCATGGCGGCCGGCAGCGCGCAGGCGCAGGACGCGACCTTCGGGCTGCGCTCCGGCCCGCTCTCCATCGACCCGCACTTCTCCTCGGCGGGGCAGCATGCCTCGGCGCTGCGCAACGTCTTCGATGCGCTGGTGCGGCGCTCAGCGATGATGGAGCTGCAGCCGAACCTGGCCGAATCCTGGCGCCGGGTGGATGACACGACCTGGGAATTCCGCCTGCGCCGAGATGTGCGCTGGCACGACGGCACGCCCTTCACGGCCGCGGACGTGAAGTTCTCAGTGGAGCGCATCCCGACGGTGGTGGCCGGCACCGGCGGGCTCGCGGCCTATGTCCGCTCCATCAAGGCGACGGAGATTGTGGACGACCACACCGTGCGCTTCCTGACCGACGGTCCGGCGGCGACGCTGCTCGCCGAGCTGGACCGCGTCTTCATCGTGCAGGCGCGCGCGGCGCAGGGCGCGGACAACGCCACCTTCCGCAGCGGCGGCGCCGCGATTGGCACCGGTCCCTACCGCTACGTCTCCTGGGAGCCGCGCGGTGACCTGGTTCTGGAACGCTTCGACGGCTACTGGGGCGACCGCCCGCATTTCCGCCGCGTGACGATGCGCGAGATCTCGAACGACAGCGCGCGTGTGGCCGCGCTGCTGGCCGGCAACGTGGACCTCATCAACTACGTCCCGCCGGCCAGCGTGACGACGCTGCAGCGTAATGCCGAGATGCAGGTGCTGCAGGTGCCCTCCATCTACGTGTTCCTGCTGCATCCGGACGGGCGGGAGCAGTCCCCGCTTGTCACCGACAACGAGGGCCGGCCGCTGGCACAGAACCCGTTCCGCGACGTCCGCGTGCGTCGCGCCGTCTCGCTCTCGATCAACCGCAATGGCATGGCGCGCAACATCATGGAGGGCCTGGCGGAGCCGGCGAACACGCCGCTGCCGACCAGCTTCTTCGGCGTGCCGCGCGGCACCGGAGAGCTGCGCTTCGACCCGGCCGAGGGACGGCGCCTGCTGGCAGAGGCCGGCTTCCCCCGCGGCTTCCGCGTGCAGCTGCACTGCACCAACGACCGCTTCGCCGGCGATGCGCGGGTCTGCGCGGCGCTCGGCCAGTCGCTGGCCTCGATCGGCATCACGGCCGAGGTCGTGGCGCAGCCGACGGCCGTCTACTTCACCAACTTCACGCGCGGCGACTACAGCCTGACGATGAACGGCTGGGGCACGCTGACAGGCGATGCGACCTACATGCTGGCCTCCCTGCTGCACACCCGCGGCGTCGATCCGCGCTTCGGCACCTTCAACCGCATGCGCTACTCCAACGCCGAGGTGGACCGCATCACGCGCGCGAGCCTCGCCGTGCTGGACGAGGGCGAGCGGCAGCGGCTGGTGGAACAGGGTATCCGCACGGCGATGGACGACCACGCGGTGATCCCAATCGTGACGCTCTCCGCCGTCTGGGCGATCAACGCGCGGCGGCTGTCCTTCGTCGCGCGGATGGACGAGGAGACGCTGGCGATCGACGCACGGGCGCCGGCGGCGCGATAGCTGCCGCCGCGCTACTGCGCGACTGCGCGATACAGGTCCGGCCGCCGGTCGCGCCACCAGGGGAAGTCCTTCCGTGCCCGCACCGCCTCGTCCAGGTCGAGGTCGTGCACCAGCAGCTGCGCGCCCTCGGTGCCGGCCTCGGCCGCGATCATGCCGCGCGGGTCTACCACCATGCTGCGCCCGAGATGATGGCGCGGCCCTTCCACGCCCACCCTGTTCGCGGCGACCACCCAGACGCCGTTCTCATAGGCGCGGGCGCGCAACGGCACCTCCCAGATGGAAGCGCGGCGGCCAGGATCGGCATAGGTGGAGAAGCAGATCGGCATGAGGATCGCCTCCGCCCCCGCCAGCGCCAGCACGCGCGACGGCTCCGGATAGAGCCGGTCGTTGCAGATCTGGATGCCGAAGCGGCAGCCTAGCAGTTCGAACACTGGTAGCGCGTTGCCCGGCGTGAAGTAGAGCTTCTCGAAGCTGCCGGTGCCGCCCGGCGCGTCGGTCGGAAAATAGGCGGGGATGTGGGTCTTGCGGTAGGTGCCGACGACGCTGCCGCGCTGGTCCACCACCAGCGCGGCGTTGCTGTAGGCCGCCGGCTCGCGCAGGGCGAGGCCGAGGACGGCGGCGACGCCGTGCCGCGCCGCGGCGTCCCGCAGCCTTGCCACCTCGGGCCCGTCCGGCGAGACGAAGAAGCGGTCGAACGACTTCTCCAGCCGGTTCGGGAAGAACGGCGCCAGGAACAGCTCGGAGAACAGCAGCAGCTGCACGCCCCGCTGCGCCGCGTCGGCGAACATCGCCTCGGCGCCCGCCAAGCCGGCGGCGAAGCCATCCGTCAGCACAGGGCCGGTCTGCGCCAGCCCGACGCGCAGCATCCGCGTCACGGCGCCTAGCCCCGCCAGATCTCGCCGAGCACGCGGCGGAGGTTCATGCCCATGATCTTCTCCACCTCGCTCTCCTTGTATCCGGCCTTCAGCAGCGCGTCGGTCTTGCGCGAGAGGAAGCGCGGGTTGTTCAGCTCGTCCGGGTAGCGCTTCTCCAGCGTGTTGCCGAAGGCGCGCACGAAATCGGCGGTGGCGCCGGCATAGCGGGTGAAGCTCATGCCCAGGATCTCGTTCGCCTTCTCCGAACTCGCCAGCGCGGCCATGTCGTTGCCGAAGCCGACATGGTCGATGCCGACCAGGTTCACCACATGCTTCAGGTGGCGCAGGAACAGGTCGAGCGTCGGCGGGTTCGCGGGGTTGCCGTCCCAGTTCATGAAGCCGTGCAGCGAGACGCCGATGACGCCGCCGGTCCTGGCCACCGCACGGATCACCTCGTCGGACTTGTTGCGGACCCTGTTGGTCACGGCGCGCGCATTGGCATGGGTCAGCAGGATCGGCTGCTTCGTCGCCGCGGCCGTGTCCAGGCAGGTCTGCTCGCCGGTGTGGGAGAGGTCGATGGCCAGGCCCAGGCGGTTCATCTCCGCCACCACCTCGTGGCCGAAATTGGACAGGCCGGCGTTGCGCTTCTCCAGGCAGCCGTCGCCGACCGCGCTCGCCTCGTTGTAGGTCAGCTGGATGATGCGCAGGCCCAGCCGCTGGAAGGCTTCCAGCCGCTCCGCCTTGTCGCCCAGCATCTTGGTGTCCTGCCAGCCCATGATCAGGCCGACCTTGCCGTCCGCCTTGGCGCGGTCGATGTCGGTCGCGCGTTCCACCAGCAGCCAGCCGGACGCCGGATCGGCGCAGCGCGCGCGCCAGGTGGCGAAGGCGTCGAAGGTGGTCTCGAAATTGTCGATCGGCGAGCGGATGGTGAGGTTGACGGCGGAGATGTTGCCTTCGCGCAGCCAGTGCGGGTCGCCGTCGGAATGGAAGACGAGCCCGTCGATGACGAGCAGCCGATCATGCAGCGAGGCCATGCCGATGTTCCTTCCCAGCCCGCCGGGCGATGCGTCCCGGGGTCGTGGCGTTGCGGATTGGATCGCAGTGCAGCCATATTGAAAAGGGGGCGCGCCGGACGCGCCCGGCAGGAGGGCGGCAGGATGACGCAGGACGCTGTCGAGGTGCGGTTCCGGGCCGGACGGCGCGGCCTGCTGGGCCTCGGGCTCGGCTTCGCAACGCTGGCGCGCCCGGCGCTGGCGCAGGCGCCCTGGCCCGCACGGCCCGTGCGCATGATCGTCGCCTATCCGGCCGGCGGCAGCACGGACATCGTCGCGCGGCTGCTGTCGGAACGCCTCGCGCGCCTGTGGGGGCAGGCGGTGGTGGTGGAGAACCGCGCCGGGGCCGCGGGCACCATCGGTGCGGACAGCGTGGCGAAGGCCGCGCCGGATGGCTACACGCTGCTGATGGCGGCCTCCCCGGAGATCGCCATCGCGCGCAGCACGCTGCGCAACCTGCCCTACGACCCCGTGCAGGACTTCGCGCCGATCAACCTGCTGGCGCAGTCGCCGTTCCTTCTGGTGGCGACGCCCGGCATCAACGTGTCCAACCTGCAGGAGCTGATCGCGCTGGGCCGCGCGCGGCCGGGCACGCTCAACTATGCGAGCTTCGGCAACGGCACCTCCAACCACTTCGTGGGGGAGCTGTTCAAGGTGGCCACCGGCCTCGACATCACGCATGTGCCCTATCGCGGCAGCGGGCCGATGATGACGGACCTGATCGCCGGCACCGTGCAGCTCGGCTTCGATACGGTGCCGGCCGGGCTGCCGCATGTGCGGGCGGGACGGCTGCGCGCCATCGGCGCGGCGATGCTGCGCCGCTCCTCGCTGGCGCCGGAGGTGCCGACGCTGGACGAGCAGGGGCTTGCGGGCTTCACCGGCGGCAGCTGGGTCGGCCTGGTCGCGCCCGCACGCACGCCGGAACCGGTGGTCGCGAAGATCGCCGCCGACGTGGAGAAGCTGATGGCCGAGGGCTTCTCGCGCGAGCTGGAGGAGCGCGGCCTGGCGCCGGAGGGCCTCGGCCCGACCGCCTTCCGCGCCTTCATCGAGGCCGAGGTGGTGAAGTGGGGCGATGTCGCGCGCCGCGCGGGGATCATCGCCTCCTGATCAGGCGCGCCGCAGCTCCAGGTTGCCGCGCGGATCCACCTCCGCGCGCCAGCCGCCGAGCAGGACGAGCGTGCTGTCCTCCTGCTCGATGATGGCCGGCCCCGCGATGCGGGCGCCGCGGCCGAGCAGGGCGCGGTCCCAGACCGGCCAGTCCTGCCAGCCCTGCGCGCCGAAGACCCGCCGCGTGCCGGTGGGCGTGGCGGCGGGGCGCGGCGCGGCGTCCGGCAGGTCGATCGGTTCGACCTGGCCGGTGACGCGGACGCGCAAGGCCGTCACCTCCACGGCGCTGGCGGTGTCGCGGAAGCCGTAGATGCCTTCGTGCACGCGGTGGAACAGCTCCGCGATGGCGGCCGGCGTGGGATGGGCGAAGGTCGCGGAATCCCAGTCCACCGTCAGTTCGAAGCTCTGGCCGGCGTAGCGCATCTCCGTGGTGGCGGAGAGCGTGTGGCCGCGCAGCGCCTCCGCCTCCTCCGCCACCCAGGCGCGCGCCTCGGTGGAGAGCTCGGCGAGCGCGGCGTGCAGCCTTCCGGTCGCGGCCTCGTTCTCCGGCCACAGGCGGATGCGGAGCGAGCGCACGAAGTCGCGCTTCACGTCGGCGAGGATGGCGCCCAGCGCGCAGAAGGTGCTGGGCGCGAAGGGCACCAGCACGGCGGAGAGCCGCGCCTCCTCGGCCAGCAGGTTGGCATGGGTGGGGCCGGCGCCGCCAAAGGGCATCAGCGCAAAGGTCGCGGCGTCCTCGCCGCGCTGCGCGAGCCCCTTGGACAGCTCCGTCGCCATCACCGCGGTCGCCACCCGCAGCGCCGCCTGCGCGGCGCGCGCCGGCGCGTCGGCGCCGGTGAAGCCGAGCCGTTCCGCGATGGGCGCGAGCGCGCGCTCCGCGGCCTCGCGGTCCAGCCGCATGCGGCCGCCCAGGAAGTTCGCGGGATCGAGGAAGCCGCAGGCGAGGTAG
>NZ_JAPSMD010000061.1 GCF_027856955.1 Falsiroseomonas oryzae
CGGGCACGGCCGGGGCCGGGGCGGGCATGGTGGCCAGCGCCTGCTGCGTCGCCTCGCGCCGGCGCAGCACCGCGCGCAGGCGCGCCAGCAATTCGCGCAGGTCGACCGGCTTGGCGATGTAGTCGTCCGCCCCGACCTCGAGACCCACGACGCGGTCCACCACGTCGCCGGCGGCGGTCAGCATCACGATCCCGATGTCGCTCTCGGCGCGCAGCGCGCGGGCCACGGACAGCCCGTCCTCGCCGGGCATCGCGATGTCGAGCACGACGAGGTCGGCCGGGCGTTCCGCCAGCAGGCGGCGCAGCGCGGCGGCATCCTCGGCGCGACGCACGTCGAGCCCGCGGCGGGCGAGATACTCCGCCACGGCCTCCCGCAGGTCGGGTTCGTCGTCGCAGACGATGACGGCGGCGCTGTCCGCCATGGTGTCCCTCCGATTCTCTCCCTGGGCCCGACTCGCGGTCGGCTCCCGTCCCGCGGTGGCCGGGAACCCATGCAACATGCCGGGCCGGCTCTGCGCAACATCGGACATCGTCGGGGCAGGCGGCGGCATCGGACCGAACAGCGTTCCCCGACGCGCCCGCATCGCCGGGGCGCCGGCCGCGCCGCGCCGATGCGCCGCAGGCCCGGGCGTTGACAGGGGGCGCGGCGGGCCCCTCACTCCCGTGGCGGCAGGTCGGCCTGCCGGCGATCGCGCCTTGCCACGTGCAGGCCGGCCGACCGGACCACGCCGCGGGAGGACGCCATGGACGATCACGACCAGACGAAGAAGCCGTTCAAGCTGCGCAGCCAGCGCTGGTTCGACGACCCGTCCGACCCCGGCATGACCTCGCTCTACTGCGAGCGGCAGCTGAACTTCGGGATGACCTTCGAGGAGTTGCAGTCGGGCCGGCCGATCATCGGCATCTCCCAGACCGGCAGCGACATCGCGCCCTGCAACCGCCACCACACCATCCTGGCGCAGCGCGTGAAGGAGGGCATCCGGGACGCCGGCGGCGTGCCGCTGGAATTCCCGGTGCACCAGATCCAGGAGACGCTGAAGCGCCCGACCGCGGCGCTCGACCGCAATTTGCAATACCTCTCGCTCGTCGAGATCCTGCACGGCTACCCGCTGGACGGCGTGGTGCTGACGATCGGCTGCGACAAGACGCCCGGCGCCGCGCTGATGGCCGCCGCCACCGTCAACATCCCGGCCATCGCGCTGTCCGGCGGGCCGATGCTGGATGGCTGGTACAAAGGTCGCCTGGTCGGCTCCGGCACGGTCGTATGGGAAGCGCGGCGGCAGCTTGCCGCGGGCGAGATCAACAACCGCCAGTTCATGGAAGCGGTGGCCGCCAGCTCCACTTCCTGGGGGCATTGCTCCACCATGGGCACGGCGCTGTCGATGAACAGCCTGGTGGAAGCGGTCGGCATGAGCTTGACCGGCTGCGCCGCCATCCCCGGGCCGCACCGCGAACGCGCGCAGATGGCCTACTGGACCGGCCGGCGCATCGTGGAGATGGTGAAGGCCAATCTCCGCCCCTCCGACATCATGACGAGGAAGGCGTTCGAGAACGCGGTGGCCGTCGCCTCCGCGATCGGGGCCAGCAGCAACTGCCCGCCTCACATGATCGCGATCGCCCGCCACATGGGCGTGGACCACACGCTGGAGGACTGGCAGCGCGTCGGCGCCGACATCCCGCTGCTGGTGGATTGCCAGCCCGCCGGACGCTTCCTGGGCGAGGCCTTCCACCGCGCCGGCGGCGTGCCGGCGGTGATGAAGGAACTGCTGGAGGCCGGCCGCCTGCATGGCGACGTGATGACGGTCTCCGGGAAGACCGTGGCGGAGATCCTGCAGGATGTGCCGCTCTCGCCCGACCGGGAGGTGATCCGCGCCTATGGCAGGCCGATGAAGGAGAAGGCCGGCTACCTGGTCCTCACGGGCAACATCTTCGACACCGCGGTGATCAAGGTCAGCGTGATCGACGCGGAGTTCCGCCAGCGCTTCTTCTCCGACGACCCGGACGTCTTCGAAGGCAAGGCGGCGGTCTTCGAGGGGCCGGAGGACTACCACGCCCGGATCGAGGACCCCTCGCTCGGCATCGACGAGAAGACGGTGCTGGTGATCCGCAACTGCGGGCCCGTCGGCTATCCGGGCAGCGCGGAGGTGGTGAACATGCAGCCCCCGGCGGAGCTGCTGAAGAAGGGTATCAAGGCGCTGCCGACCATGGGCGACGGCCGGCAGAGCGGCACCTCCGGCAGCCCCTCCATCCTGAACGTCACGCCGGAAGCGGCGGTGGGCGGCGGGCTCGCCTTGCTGAAGCACGGCGACCGCATCCGCATCGACCTGAAGAACCGCCGCGTGGACGTGCTGATTCCCGAGGCCGAGCTCGCCGCCCGCAAGGCGGCCTGGCAGCCGCCGACGCTGGTGAACAAGACGCCCTGGGAGGAGATCTACCGCAACAGCGTCGGCCAACTCGGCACCGGCGCCTGCCTGGAGCCGGCGACGCTGTATCTCAACATCCTGGAGACGCGGGGCGAGAGCCGCCACAATCACTGATAGGCCGCGCAGCCGCGGGAACAGGGGGAGAGGACATGGCCGGACGTCTCGCGGGCAAGCGAGCCCTGATCACCGCCGCGGCGCAGGGCATCGGCCGCGCCACGGCGCTGGCCTTCGCCGCCGAGGGCGCCGAGGTGATCGCCACCGACAAGGACGCAGCGAAGCTCGGCGAGCTGCGCGGGCCCGGCATCGCGACCCGCGTGCTGGACATGCTGGACGCGGCCGCGATCGAGGCGGCGGGGAAGGAAGCCGGTGCGATCGACATCCTGTTCAACTGCGCGGGCTTCGTGCACCAGAACACGATCCTGACCGCGACCGAGGCGGAGTGGGACTTCGCCTTCGACCTCAACGTGCGGTCCATGTGGCGGATGACGCGCGCGGTGCTGCCCGGGATGCTGGACCGCAAGCGCGGCGTCATCGTCAACATGAGCAGCGGCTGCTCCTCGCTGAAGGGCGCGCCGAACCGCTTCGTCTACGGCACCACCAAGGCCGCGGTGCTCGGCCTGACCAAGTCCATCGCCACGGAATACGTGCGCGAGGGCATCCGCTGCAACGCGATCTGCCCGGGCACGGTGGACACGCCGAGCCTCGGCGAGCGGATCGCGGCGAATGCGGCGCAGGCCGGCGGCGTGGACGCGGCCCGCGCCGCCTTCGTGGCGCGCCAGGCCATGGGACGGCTGGCCACGGCGGAGGAGATGGCGGCGCTGGCCGTCTACCTCGCCAGCGACGAGAGCGCTTTCGTCACCGGCCAGGCCATCGTCATCGACGGCGGCTGGATGTTGTAGCGCCAGCCCCTCCCGCGCGCCCGCCTCCCTCCCCCGCCTTTTGGGGGAGGGTCGAGGTGGGGGCAGAAACCACGGCAATCTGGCCAGCAGGCGACACCCGGTCTAGGAATCCGCCCATGAAACTCCTCCGCTACGGTCCGCCCGGCGCCGAAAAGCCCGGCATGCTCGATGCGTCGGGCACCATCCGCGACCTGTCGGGCGTGATCCCTGACCTGGCCGGCGATGCGCTCTCCCCGGCCGGGCTCGCGAAGCTCGCGGCGCTCGATGCGTCGAAGCTGCCGGCCGTGACGGGCAATCCGCGCCTCGGGCCGCCGGTGACCGGCATGAAGAACCTAGTCTGCATCGGCCTGAACTACGCCGACCACGCCGCGGAGACCGGCGCGCCGATCCCGAAGGAGCCGATCGTCTTCCTGAAGTCGCTGAACGCGCTGTCCGGCCCGAACGACGACGTCGTGATCCCGCGCAACAGCGTGAAGACCGACTGGGAAGTCGAACTCGCCGTCATCATCGGCACGCGCGCGAAGTATGTCAGCGAGGAGAACGCGCTGGACCACGTGGCCGGCTATGCCGTCGGTAACGACGTGTCGGAGCGCGAGTGGCAGGCCGAGCGCGGCGGCGCCTGGGACAAGGGCAAGGGATTCGACACCTTCGGCCCGCTCGGTCCCTGGCTGGTGACGAAGGACGAGATCCCCGACCCGCAGAACCTGGCGATGTTCTGCGACGTGGACGGCGTGCGCCAGCAGGACGGCTCGACGCGCACCATGATCTTCGGCGTGAAGCAGGTGATCGCCTATGTCAGCCAGTGCATCACGCTGAACCCGGGCGACGTGATCTTCACCGGCACGCCGCCCGGCGTGGGCCTGGGCAAGAAGCCGGCCCCGGTGTTCCTGAAGGCGGGGCAGACCATGCGCCTCGGCATCGCCGGCCTGGGCGAGCAGCAGCAGAAGCTGGTCGCCTCCGACTGATGTCGGGCCTCACCGTCCTGATCTTCGACTTTCCCAACGGCGCCTTCGGTCCCGAGCGGACCGAGGCGCTGAAGCCGCTGGCCGAGGACATTGCCGGCCAGCACGGGCTGCTGTGGAAGATCTGGACAGAGGAACCCGCCGCCGGCCGCGCCGGCGGCGTCTACCTGTTCGAGAGCCGCGCCGCCGCCGAGGCCTACCACGCGATGCACGCCCAGCGCCTGGCCGCGCGCGGCGTGACGGGGATCGAGGCGACCTATCGCGGCGTGAACGAGGTGCTGAGCCGCATCGACCGCGCGCCCCTTGGCTAGCGGCGCAGCGTGGCGGAAGCTGGCGTGATGAGCGACAGCACGCCCCGCCGCCTCGCCGTTGGAGTCGAGATCGGCGGCACCTTCACCGACCTGGTCGCGATCGGGCCGGATGGCGTGCGCGTCGCCAAGGTGCCGAGCACGCCGGCGCGGCCGGACGAGGCGGTGTTCGACGTGCTCGACGCCGCCGGCCTGAACCCTTCGGACATCGCAGAGTTCGTGCACGGCTCGACGGTCGCGACCAATGCGGTGCTGGAGCGCAAGGGTGCGCGGCTCGCCCTGCTCGCCACCGAGGGCTTCCGCGACGTCCTGATCCTCGGCCGGCAGGACCGGCTCCGGCTGTTCGACCTGCGCTACCGCCGGCCGAAGCCGCTCGTGGCGCGCGAGGATTCGCTCGGCGTGCCGGAACGCATGCTGGCCGACGGCAGCACGCTGACGCCCTTCGATGCGGAGGCCTTCGCGCCGCGCCTGGCGGCCTTCCTCGACCGCGGCCGCTACGACGCCGTCGCGATCTGCCTGCTGAACGCCTATGCCAACCCCGCGCATGAGCAGGCGCTGGCGGCGCTCGTGCGGCGCATCGCGCCCGGGCTGCGCGTGACCTGCTCGCACGAGGTCACCGGCGAGTTCCGGGAATACGAGCGTGCCAGCACCACCGCGCTCTCGGCCTATGTGCAGCCGGTGCTGGACGCCTATCTCGGCCGCATGGAACAGCGGCTGGAGGCGGGCGGCTTCCGCGGCGAGCTTTCCGTCATGCAGTCGGGCGGGGGGCGCGTGCCGGCCGCGGCGATGCGCCGCAATGCCGCCAGCGCGCTGCTCTCAGGCCCCGCCGCGGGCGTGATGGGCGCGGTGCGCCAGGCCGCGCAGTCCGGCGTGCGGGACATCATCACCCTCGACATCGGCGGGACCAGCGCCGACGTCGCGCTGGTGGAGGCCGGGCGCCCCGCGATGACGCGCGACGCGCTGGTGGATGGGCTGGTGGTGCAGATGCCGATGCTGGACATCACCACGGTCGGCGCCGGCGGCGGCTCCATCGCCTGGGTGGACGAGGGCGGGATGCTGCGCGTCGGCCCGCGCAGCGCGGGTGCGGATCCGGGCCCGGCCTGCTACGGCCGCGGCGACACGCAGCCCACGCTGACCGATGCGCATGTGATTGCCGGGCGCATTCCTTCGGGCAAGCGTCTGGCGGGCGGACTGGTGATGGATGGCGCGGCCGCACGCGCCGCCTTCGCCCCGCTCGCCGCGCAACTCGGCCTGTCGGTGGAATCGGCGGCGGACAGCGTGGTGCGAATCGCCGTCGCCAGCGTGGTTGCCGCCGTGCGCCTGGTCTCGACGGAGCGCGGCCACGATCCCCGCAGCTTCGTGCTGGTGCCCTATGGCGGCGCCGGCCCGCTGCATGCGGCGGCGGTGGCTGAGGAGCTCGGCATCGCCCGCGTGCTGGTGCCGCCCGGCGCCGGCGTGCTCTCCGCCTATGGACTGCTCGCCGCCGACCACAGCCTGTTCGCCGCGCGCACGCGCCGGCTGACCATCGCGCCCGGTGCGGCCGCAGAGGTGCGGCAGGAGATCGCTGCGCTGCGCAGCGACCTGGCCGGCCGCTTCGACGCGCTCGGCGTCGCCGGCGACAGGCGGCTCGAGGTCACGCTCGACATGCGCCTGCTCGGCCAGGCCTTCGAGATCGGCGTGCCGCTGCCCGCCGAGGCGCTCGAGACGCTGGATGAGGCCGCGCTGCTGGCGGGCTTCGCCGCGGCGCATGAGCGGATCTACCGCGCCCCGGTGGATACCGCCCGCCGTCCGGTCGAGGTCGTGTCCTACCGCGTTGCGCTGCACGCCGCCCGCGCCGCGCTGCCGGGCCTTGCGGGGCCGCGCCGGCTGGACGGGCAAGGCGACGGGCCGCTGCTGATCGAGGATGCGACGGCAACGATCTGGGTGCCGCCCGGCTGGACGGCGGCGGAGGACGCGGCCGGCAACCTGCTGCTGACGAGGGCGCCATGACCGCGATCAGCCCTGCCGACCAGGCGGTGATCGGCCAGGCGCTGCTCTCCGCCGCGCGGGAGATGGGCGCGAAGCTCTGCCGCTCCGCCTTCTCGCCCATCGTGCGCGACGCGAAGGACGCCTCCACCGGCCTGATGGACGCGACCGGCGCGGCGGTGGTGCAGAGCGACGAGCTGATCCCGGTGCTGGTCGGCTCGCTCTCTGTCACGCTGCGCCGCTGCATGCAGGCCGTGCCGCCGGAGACGCTGCGGGAGGGCGACTTCTACCTCACCAATCATCCCTACCACGGCGCGCACCACCTGCAGGACATCCTGGTCTTCATGCCGGCCTTCGTGGATGGGCGCATCATCGCCTATGCCGCGGCGGTGGCGCATCACCTGGACGTGGGCGGCGGCGCGCCGGGGCTGAACAGCTCCGCCACCGACCTCTACGGCGAGGGGCTGATCCTGCCGCCCGCGCGCTGGAACTTCGCGCGCGACTGGCAGGACGGCAATCTGCGCACGCTGATCGGCGCGAACATCCGTGTGCCCGACCAGACGCTGGGCGACATCGAGAGCCAGTTCGCCGCCTGCTTCACCGGCATCGCGCGGCTGCGCGAGCTGTGCGCGCGCCACGGCACCGCGACGGTGGAGGCCGCGATGGCCGGCCAGATCGCCTATGTGGAGCGCCGCGTCCGTGCCGCCGTCGCCGCCCTGCCGGACGGCACCTATGTCGGCGAGGATTTCGTCGATGACGACGGCGCGGGATCCGGCCCGCTGCGCGTGCGCGCGACCGTCACCGTCGCGGGCGACTCGCTCGCGGTGGACTTCGCCGGCAGCGCGCCGCAGGTGCGCACGCACATGAACGCGCCCTACGCCTCGGTCGTGTCGGGCACGCTGGCCGCGCTGAAGTCGTTCCTGACCACGGACGACGTGCCCTTCAACGAGGGCGCGGCGCGCGCGGTGACGATTACCGTGCCGGAAGGCACGCTGCTCAACCCGCGCTTCCCCGCGCCGGTGCGCGCACGGATGGAGGCGACCTACCGCGCGCATGACGCGGTGCTGAAGGCGCTGGGCGCGGCCGTGCCGGAGCGCGCGGTCGCCACCGGCTTCGACACCACCACCGCCTTCTGCCTGAGCCACCTGCAGGACGGCCGCTACCGCGTCTTCATCGAGCTGCGCGACGGCGGCTACGGCGCGCATGCCGGGGCAGATGGCTGCGACGCCATCACCGGCCCGCTGTCCAACTGCACCAATGTCCCGGTGGAGGCGATCGACGCCGACCACGACTTCTTCCGCATCGAGGCCTTCGCGCTGCTGCCCGGCACCGGCGGGCGCGGACAGCACCGCGGCGGCAACGGCTCCATCCGGCGCTACCGCATCCTGCGCGACGGCGTGCGGCTCGCGATCTACACCGACCGCTTCCGGGTGGCGGCGGAAGGGCTGATGGGCGGCGAGCCCGGCGCGCTGGGCGGCTGCGTCATCCGGCGCGGCGCGGAGAAGATTTCGGTGCGATCCAAGGACGATGTTGTGCTGCGTGCCGGAGATGTGCTGGAGATGTGGACCGGCGGCGGCGGCGGCTATGGGCCGCCTGACGCCCGGCCGGACGCATTGCTCGCCGCCGATGCGCGCCTCGCGCAGGAGCCTTGAAGCGCCGCACCGACCAGGGAGAGACCAGGATGACGCTGCCCCGCCGCTCGCTGCTCGCCGCTGCCGCTCTGGCGCCTGGCGCGGCCCTCGCGCAGGGATGGACGCCGGACCGGCCGATCCGCTTCGTCGTGCCCTTCCCGCCGGGTGGCGCGACCGACGTATGGGCACGCCTGGCGGCTGAGGGAATGCAGCCGCAGCTCGGCCAGCCCATCGTCATCGACAACCGCCCCGGCGCCGGCGGGATGCTGGGCGCGGAGCAGGTGATGCGCGCGGCGCCGGACGGATATACGCTGCTCTTCACCATCACCTCGCTGGTGCAGTCGCCGGTGGTGATGCGTCGCTTCCCCTACGATCCGGTCAACGACTTCGCGCCGATCGGGCGGCTGGGCAGCAACGCGAATGTCTGGGTCGTCGGGCCCGCCGTGCCGGCCGAGGTCACGACGATGGAGCAGTTCGTGGCCTGGGGCCGCGGCCGCGACCTCTCCTTCGGGTCCTGGGCGAACGGCTCCACCGGCCATGCCTTCGGGATGATGATGGCGGAGGAGGCGCAGCTGCGCATGGCGCATGTCGCCTATCGCGGCGAGACGCCCGGCATACAGGATTTGCTCGGTGGCAACATCCATGGGGGCTGGCATTCCACCGCCGCGGCCGGGGAGCTGATCCGTACCGGCCGCCTGCGCGCACTCGCCAGCACGGGCACGCGCCGCCTGCCATCCCTGCCGGAGGTGCGGACGATGCGCGAGATCGGTTTCTCCGACCGCTTCGCCTTCGTCGGCTTCTCCGGCCTGCTCGGCCCGCGCACGCTGCCGCAGCCCATCGTCGATCGGCTGGCGGCGGCTTTCGCGCGCGTGGCACAGGATGCCGAGGTGCAGCGCCGGCTGATGGCGATGGACACCTTCCCCGGCTACCTGCCGCCGGAGGAGTTCCGCGCCTTCATCGCCGACGCGCTGAACCGCTGGCGGGAGATCAGCGATCGGCTGGGGCTGCAGGCCGACGGCTGACGCCGCCCGGCGATCAGCCCTTCACCGAACCCGCGGTCAGCCCGGCCACCAGGAATCGCTGCAGCGCGATGACGAACAGCGTCACCGGCACCAGCTGCGTCGTCGCGGCGGCGAACAGCAGGCCCCAATCGACGCCGGTCAGGCTGCCCATCATCTCCGAGATGACGATCGGCGCCGTCTTCGCCTCCGTCGTCGTGAAGACGAAGGCGAAGAGGTACTCGTTCCAGGAATAGACGAAGACGAAGACCGCGGCCGCCACCATGCCGGGTGCGGCCAGCGGCATGATCAGGCGGAGCAGGATCTGCAGCTCTCCCGCGCCGTCGATGCGCGCCGCCTCGTCCAGCTCCGTCGGGATGCCGTCGATGTAGGTCTTCAGCACCATGCTGCCGATGGAAACGAAGAAGGTGGCGTAGAGCATCACCAGCACCGCGTAGGTGTCGTTCACGCCCAGCAGGCTGGTCGCGGGGAACAGTGGCAGGATGATCACGATGGGTGGCAGCAGGCGGATCGCCACCATGAACAGGGCCGATGCCGCAATCGCCGTGCCGCGGTAGCGCGAATAGACGTACCCCGCCAGGACGCTAGCCGCCACTGTCAGCAGAGTGGCCAGCACCGCGATGATGGCGCTGTTCGCCAGCGTGGCGAAGAAGTCCGGCCATTTCTCGACGAGCGTGCGGTAGTGCTCCAGCGTCGGCTCGAACACCACTGATGGCGGAAAGCTGAAGATCTCCGGCGTCGGCTTGAACGACGAGAGCACGATCAGCGCCACCGGCCCGCCCGACCAGGCCACCACCAGCAGTACGACCAGCGCGCGCAGCAGGCGCTGCGGCCAGCGCTCACGCATCGCGCCGGAAGCCCTTGCGCTGCAGCAGGACCACGTAGACCGCAGCCACGAGGCCGGAGATCACCACCATGATCCAGCCTGTCGCTGCGCCCATGCCGAAATTCGCGTAGGTGAAGGCCTGCTTGTAGAGATAAACGGCCAGCACCTCCGTCTGTCGCGCCGGGCCGCCGGCAGTCAGCAGCCAGACCTCGCTGAACAGCCGGAAGGAGAGGATGTAGCGGAAGATCAGCGCCACCAGCACCGCGCCCAGGATGCCGGGCACCGTGATGTGGCGGAAGCGCTGCCAGCCATTCGCGCCGTCGATCTTCGCCGCCTCGTACAGCTCCTTCGGCACCGCCAGCATCGCGGCGTAGACGATGATGAAGGTGAAGGGCAGGTGCAGCCAGATGCTGATGATGCACACCAGCACCAGGCCGTGCGTCGGGTTCGTGGCCCAGGCGAAGTCAGGGAGGCCGAGCGCGGCCAGGGCGCGGGCGATGCTGCCGATGTTCGGGTCCAGCATGTATTTCCACATCACCACCGCGACGACCTCGCTGATGGCGTAGGGCATCAGGATGATGGCCAGCACCAGGCCGCGGAACGGGATACCCTGCACGAACACCGCGGCCAGCGCCAGGGACAGCAGCAGCTCGCCATAGACGATCACGTTGATGACCAGCAGCGTGTTGCGCAGCGCGCGCCAGAAGGCGTCGTCCTCCCAGATGCCGGCGTAGTTCGCCAGGCCGACGAAGACGGCCTCCTTGCCGTAGGAGGATTCCGTGAAGCTCAGCCAGAAGACGTAGACCGACGGGATCGCGATGAAGGCGACCAGCAGCAGCTGCGCCGGCGCGAGCATGAGCAGCTGCGGCAGGCCGAAGCGACGCATCCCCCTTCCCTGTGCCCCTCCGGCTGCGCCGCGCGCCTAGGTGCGCGGCAGCAGCGGGCGGATGCGGCGTGCCATGTTGGCGCCTGCGGCCTGCGGCGTCCGCATGCCCAGCATCGCCGCCTGCATTTCCTCCACGAAGATGTCCTTCGCTTCCGCCGAGCGGTCGAAGGCCGGCATCGGCACGCGCGACTGCTGCAGCGAACGCGCCTCCTGCTCGGCATAGGGGACGCTGGCCAGCAGCCGCGGATCGGCATAGGCGGAGACGCGGGCAGGCTGGTTGCCGTTCATCGCCGCGCGGATCGTGTTCTCCTTGGAGGAGATCTCCTTGATCAGCGACCAGGCCATGTCCTTCGCGCGTGCATTGCGCGGGATCATCATGCACCAGAACTCCGCGGTGGCGATCAGCTCGCCTCGCTCGCGCTGCTCGCGGGATGTCATGCAGTACGTCGTCTTGAAGCGGCCCGGGAAGCGGGAGGAGCGGGGGTTGTTGAACAGCACGGTGCGGCCGAAGGGGAAGTTGTGCATGGCGATCTGGCCGTTCTGCACCGCGGTGATCATGTCGTTCTGCTTCATCGCGGTGATGTTCCGCGGCATCAGCCCGTCCTGGTAGAGCTGGCGGATGATCTCCAGCGCGCGGACCATCCCCGGCTGGTCGGCGACGCAGCGCATGTCCTCGGTGATCAGGTCGCCGCCGCAGGCGCGCGCGATGGCGACGACGTCGGAGTAGTTGTCGGCCTGTATGCCCCACCCGAAGACCTGCGTGCCGTCCGCCCGCGTGAAGGTCAGGCGCCGCGCGTAGTCCACCAGTTCGTCGATGATCTGTGGCGGCCGGTCCAGCCCGCGCTCCTGCAGGTAGGCCTCGTTGTAGTGCAGGCAGTTCACGGAATGCCGCACCGGCACGCCGTAGCGCTGGCCGTTGTTCGAGAAGGCGGAGACCATGCCCTGCGAGAAGTCGTCGAAGTCCTCGATCGGGTCGCGCTGCTGGTAGGGGTCGAGCGGCTCGAACATCGAGAAGGTGGAGGGGACCGCTCGCGTGTTCAGCACATAGGCCATGGTGACGTTGGAGGAGGAGAGCCGCGCCTCGCGGAAGATGCGGTCATGGATCGCGTTCAGGTCCAGTGTGACCCAGTCCAGGCTGGCGTTGTTCCGCTCCCGCCAGGCATTGAGCACGTCGCCGGCCTGGCCCTCGGTCAGGACCTGCTGGTGGACTCGGTGGGAGATGACGGTGAAGGAGGTCGGCCGCGCCTGCGCGGCTGCGCCGCGTGCTGTGCCGGCGGCTGCGGCGGCGAGCGAGGCGGCGAGGAGTCCGCGCCGGCTGGTCGGGATCATGGACGTCTCTCCCTCGGATCGAACGGGTCTGTCTGCCCTTGTGCGGCGCGGCACGCCGATGTTCAGCAAACTACATCATGCGTGCGGCGACGCTGCAAGGACTTCGCTGTGCTGCCTGCAGGGATGCGATTCTATTGCGGTGCAGCATGCGCGACTCTGCAGGCGTGCCAAGTTCTCTGGACAGCGCGAAGTCCGAAATGTAGCAATTCTACATCCGGCCGCCCGCGCAGCGGGGCAGAGCAGGGGGAGGAAGCGGCTTGGTCATCGAGGAGATCCGTGCCACGCCGCTCGCCGTCCCCGTGGCGCCGGGCCAGCACCGCACCTCCTGGGGCGAGTACCGCTCTATCGGCCTGCTGCTCGTCGAACTCCACACTTCCGACGGCATCATCGGCTATGGCGAAGGCCTCGCCCGCCACGCGCCGCGCGCCTATGCCGAGGTGGTGGACCAGGTCTTCGCGCCGATGGTGCTGGGGCGCGACCCCTTCGAGGTCGCGCGCATCTGGCGCGCCATGGCTGGCGCCTTTAGCGGCCGCGCCGGCGGCATCGCGTACGAGGCGCTCTCGGCGGTGGACACGGCGCTGTGGGACGTGATGGCGCGCAGCGCTGGCCTGCCGCTGTTCAGGTTCCTCGGCGGCGGCGGCGCGGAATGGGTGGAGGCATACGGCTCTGCCGTTTCCTGGCGGTCGGAGGAGACCGCCTTCCGCCAGATCGAGCAGTGCCTGGCGCTCGGCCTGCGCACCATCAAGCTGAAGCTCGGCAGCCCGGCGGATGAGGCGATCGCCTGGGCGCGCCGCGTGCACGACCATGTCGGCGGCCGCGCCAGGCTCTCGGCCGATGCGAACGGCGCCTTCGACCTGCCGGATGCCGTGCGCGTCGGCAGCGCGCTGGCCGATCTCGGCTTCGCCTGGTTCGAGGAGCCGTTCCGCCCCGACGACCTCGCCTCCTACCGCGCGCTCGCTGCGCGCGTGCCGATCCGTCTGGCGGCCGGTGAGGGCGAGTTCTCCGCTGCCACGGCGCACGAACTGTTGGCCTCCGGCGCGATCGGCCTGTTCCAGCCGGATTGCGCGCGCGCCGGCGGCATCACGGAGACACGACGGATGATCGCCATCGCGGAGGCGCTCGGCATCGCCTATGCGCCGCATGTCGGCGGCGGCGGCGCGGTGAGCGCGGCGGCCAACCTGCACCTCGCCGCGGCCTCCACGGCCTGCGTGAACTACGAATGCATGATCTTCGACCAGCCGCTGCGCAGCACGCTGGCCGGTGGTCCGGTGGCGGAGGCGACACAGCTGGTGGACGGGCGGCTGCGCGTGCCGCAGGGCCCGGGCCTCGGCATCGCGGTGGATCCGGCGGTGCGCGACCGGTTCCTGGTGCGCGACCCGGACTGAGCGCGCAGGGCACGAGGGAGGAAGCGAGGCATGACACAGGATGCCGAATACGACGTCGTCGTTGCGGGGGCGGGCATGTCGGGCGTGGTCGCCGCGATCGCCGCGGCGCGCGGCGGTGCGCGCGTGCTGCTGACCGACCGGCTGCCCTTCCTGGGCGGCAACATGACCGCCGGGCTGCTCGGCAACTTCCTCACCTTCCACAACATGAAGGGCGAGCAGATCACCGCCGGGATCGCGCAGGAGATCGTGGACCACTGCATCGAGCGCGGCGGCGCCTTCCGCGAGCATCGCGGACACCTGCCCAACGCCTACGGCAACGCCTATTCGGTCACGCCGGTGGACCCAGAGGTGCTGAAGCTGGTGACGCAGCTGCTCTGCGTGGAGGCCGGCGTCGCGCTGCTGCTGAACACCTACATCGCCGGCACGCTCACCGAGGGCAGGCGCATCACCGGCATCCGCGTGGTCAACAAGTCCGGCGAGCAGACCATGCGCGCCAAGGTCTTCGTGGACGCGACGGGCGATGCCGACCTCGTCGCCGGCGCCGGCGGGCGCTTCCTGATGGGCGACGAGCGCGGGCGCGTGATGTCCATCAGCCTCTTCTCGCGCCTGGGCAACGTGAACCTGGACAAGCACCTGGCCTATGTGAAGGAGAATCCGGACGAGTTCATGCTCGGCGAGGATCCCTACATCGGCAAGACGAAGGCGGAGATCGCGGCGGGGCTGAAGCACTGGATCGACTACCCGCTGGTCACCGGCCACTACAGCGCCGTGAAGCGCGCACAGGCGCGCGGGGAATTCCACCCGAATCGTCAGCGCGTGGTGTTCCAGGTTACCACCATCCCTGGCGTTGTCGTGCTGAACGCGACCAGCCTGCTGGGCTACAATCCGACGGACGGCGAATCGATGACGCGCGCCGCGCTGGAAGGCCGCGAGCAGATCTTCAAGGTGGCCGACTTCTTCCGCCGCTACGTGCCGGGCTTCGAGGACAGCTTCATCCTGGATTCCGCCTCCGCCCTCGGTGTCCGAGAGAGCCGGCGCATCGCGGGCGTGCGCACGCTGACGGATGCGGATTGCGTCGCAGGGAAGAAGAACGACGACGACATCGCCCTTGGCGCCTATTGCCTGGACGTCCACCAGGGCACCGGCATCATCGAGCACAAGCACGTCCGGGATGGCGAGGCCTATGGCATCCCCTATGGCACGCTGATCCCGGAGACAGTGGACGGCGTGATCGTCGCCGGGCGCAGCCTGAGCTCGGAGCGCTTCGCCAACGGCTCTGCGCGGTGCCAGGCGCCGATCATGGGGATGGGACAGGCGGCGGGCATGGCTGCGGCGCTCTGCGCGGAGCACGGCTTCCAGCCGCGCGACGTGCCCGTCGGCCAGTTGCGCGGCATGTTGCGCCAGGCCGGGGCGGTTGTGTGAGCGCTGCGGCCGAGGAGACGCGGCCGCCATCGGCGCCGGCGGTGATCGAGCGCATCCGCGCCGCGCTGCCGGGACTCAGCCGATCCTACCAGGCGTTGGCGCGCCTGGTGCTGGACCGGCCGGAGACGGTGACCCGGATGAGCCTGGCCGCCTTCGCCGATGCCGCGCAGGTCAGCCAGCCCACCGTGATCCGGTTCTGCCGCCATGTCGGCTGCGACGGCTTCCCGGACTTCAAGATCAGCCTGGCACAGGCAATGATGATCGGCCTGCCCTATGTCCACAGCGAGATCGGCGAGGGCGACGACCTGCCGGGCATGGCCGACAAGATCTTCGGCTCCGCCATCGCCACGCTGCGCGGGATCCGCGAGGGGCTGGACCTCCGCACCGTCGCGCGCGCGGTGGAGGCGATTGCCGCGGCGCGCCGCATCGAGCTGTTCGGCACCGGCCTCTCCGGCGTCGCGGCGATGGATGCGAACCAGAAGTTCATGCGGCTCGGCGTTCCGACGGTGCTGCACCTCGACAGCCACCTGCAGCGCATGGCGGCGGTGACGCTGACGCCGGCGGACGTCGCCATCGGCTTCTCCTACACCGGGCAGATCCGCGACATGGTGCGCACGGCGACGCTGGCGCGGGAGCGTGGCGCGACGGTGATCGCGGTGACGCGCCCGCGCACCGCCTTCGCGCGCGTCGCGCACATCGTCATCGCGGTGGATACGCCGGAGGACACCTTCGTCTATGCGCCCATGACGACGCGGCTGGCGCACCTGGCCGTGGTGGACCTGCTGTCCACCGCGGTCGCGGTGCGCGCAGGGCCGGGCGGGGTCGCCACCATCCAGCGGGTGAAGACCGCGGTCCGCGACCAGTGGCTGTCCCCGGACGAGACGGCCGACGAGATGCAGGGATAGGGGACCGCCATGGACAAGGCGCTCGGCAGCGTGGAGTACCGGCGGCAGGTGCCGGTGATCGACGAGGTGGAGGTGCTGGTCGTCGGCGGCGGCCCGGCCGGTCTCGGCGCAGCCATCGCCGCGGCGCGCGGCGGCGCGCGCACGCTGCTGATCGAGCGCTACGGCTTCCTCGGCGGCAACATGACGGCAGGCCTGGTCGGGCCCTGCATGACCGCCTACTCGCTCGACGGCTCGCAGCAGCTGATCGGCGGGATCTTCGACGAGTTCGTCCGCCGCATGGAGGCGATCGGCGGCGCCCTGCATCCCTCCGGCATCGAGGGCGGCAGCGCCTGGTCCGGCTTCATCGCCTACGGGCATGAGCGCGTCACGCCCTTCGACCCGGAAGCGGCGAAGACCGTCGCCATCCGCATGTGCCGCGAGGCGGGGGTGGAGGTGCTGTTCCACAGCTTCGTCGCCGATGCGCTGACCGTGCGCGGCGATGGCGGCCGCCCGCGGCTGGACAGCGTGATCACGACCGGCAAGGGCGGCCTGGCGGCGATCCGCGCGCAGGTGACGGTGGATTGCTCGGCCGATGGCGACGTCGCCGCCCGCGCCGGCGCCCGCTTCGAGATCGGGCGGGAGGGCGACGGGCTGATGCAGCCGATGACGCTGTTCTTCCGCGTCAGCCACGTGGACGACGCGGTGGTGGAGGAGTACGTCCGAACCCACCCCGAGGACTACCGGCCCTTCGCCTCGCTCGTCGCACGCGCGCAGAAGGAAGGGCGCTTCCCGGCGCCGCGCCGCGGCGTGGGCCTGTACAAGACGCTCGAGCCGGGCGTGTGGCGCATCAATACCAGCCGCATCCTCAAGCGCGACGGCACCAGCACCGCGGACCTGACCGCCGCCGAGATCGAAGGGCGGGAGCAGGTGATGGCGCTGCTGGAGTTCTTCCGCCGCGACCTGCCGGGATTCCAGGACTGCCGCCTGATGGATACCGCGACGCAGATCGGCGTGCGGGAGACGCGGCGGATACTCGGCGAGTACACCTTGACGCTCGGCGACCTGAAGAACGGTCGGCGGTTCGAGGACGTGATCGCGCTCTGTGGCTATCCCGTGGACATCCACGACCCGACCGGGGCCGGCGGCGGCGTGACGCCCGACCTGCAGGTGGCGAATGCCTACGAGATCCCCTTCCGCGTGATGGTGCCGCAGGACATCGACGGGTTGCTGGTGGCCGGCCGCGCCGTCTCCGCCACGCATGAGGCGCTGGCCGCCATCCGCGTGATGCCGCCCTGTTTCGCGATGGGCCAGGCCGCCGGATCCGCCGCGGCGATGGCCGTGGCGCGCGGCATCGCGCCGCGCACCGTGTCGATCCCGGAGCTGCACGCAAGGCTGCGCGCGGACGGCGCCATCCTCGGCACCGCCGCGCCGGCGTAGCTCACATGGTCGCGCCGCAGGCGCGCGGCTACATGGTCGCGCCAAGCGTCCAGGGCGCGAATTCGCTCGTGCCGAAGTCGTAGCCTTCGCTCTTGGTCTTCTCACCGCTCGCCACGCGCAGCATCAGCTGGAAGATGCGCTCGCCGCACTGCGTCACGCTCTCCTCGCCGGTCAGGATGGTGCCGCAGTTCACGTCCATGTCGTCCACCATCCGCTCATACATCGGCGTGTTGGTCGCCAGCTTGATGGACGGCGTCGGCTTCATGCCGAAGACGCTGCCGCGGCCGGTGGTGAAGCACAGCAGGTTCGCCCCGCCCGCCACCTGGCCTGTCGCGCCCACCGGGTCGTAGCCCGGCGTGTCCATGAAGACGAAGCCCTTGGCGGTCACCGGCTCGGCATAGTCGTACACCGCCGTCAGGTTCGTCGTGCCGCCCTTCGCCATGGCGCCGAGCGACTTCTCGAGGATCGTCGTCAGCCCGCCGGCCTTGTTCCCGGGCGAGGGATTGGCGTTCATCTCCGCGCCCTCGCGCGCCGTGTACTCCTCCCACCAGCGCATCTTCGCCACCAGCTTCTCGCCCACCTCGCGGCTCGTCGCGCGGCGCGTCAGCAGGTGCTCCGCGCCATAGGTCTCCGGCGTCTCGGAGAGGATCACCGTGCCGCCATGCCGCACCACCAGGTCGCTGGCCGCGCCCAGCGCCGGGTTCGCCGTGATGCCGGAATACCCGTCCGACCCGCCGCATTGCAGCGCCACGATCAGCTCGGAAGCCGGAACGGGCTCGCGCTGAACACGGTTCGCCTCGGCCAGAACCTCCTTCACGAAGGCGATGCCGGCTTCCACGGTCTTCCGCGTGCCGCCCATCTCCTGGATGTCCATGTTGCGCAGCCGGCCGGCCAGCTTCTGCTCCTCCAGCATGGGGCCGAGCTGGTTCACCTCGCAGCCCAGCCCGATGGCGATGACATGGCTGAAGTTCACGTGCCGTGCGAAGCCCGCCAGTGTCCGCCGAAGCAGGCGCAGCGGCTCGCCCATGGTCATGCCGCAGCCGGTCTTGTGGGTCAGCGCGACCACGCCGTCCACGTTCGGGAACTCCGCCAGCGGGTCATGGCCGGTGAAGGGGTTGCGCTTGAAGGCGTCGGCGATCAGGTCGGCGACATGCGCACTGCAGTTCACGCTGGTGACGATGCCGATGTAGTTGCGCGTGGCGATGCGGCCATCGGCGCGGCGGATGCCCATGAAGGTGGCGGCCGGCACGATCATCGGCGTGGGCTTCGCATCCACGCCCCAGGCGTAGTCCTTTGCGAAGTCGCCCATCGCGCAGTTGTGGGTGTGCACCCAGTCACCCGGCGCGATCGCCTCCGTCGCGAAGCCGATGATCTGGCCATAGCGTCGGATCGCCTCGCCCGGCGCATGCGGCCGCACCGCGACCTTGTGACCGGGCGGGATGCGCCGGTCGCGCACCGCCACGCCGTCCGCCACCGGCGTGCCCGGCGGCAGGGCGATGCGGGCAATCACAACGCCGTCCTCCGGCGCAAGGCGGATCACGGGCGGCAGTGTGCGGGCGTCCATGGGCGGCATTCCTTACTTCCTGGTCAGTCTAGGCCAGCGCGTCAGGCCGCCGGAAGGGTGGCCGCCGGCGCAGCAACGGCATCCGGCAGCCGCAGCACCGCCGCGCCCTGCACCTGCGCGGCGAGCTCGGCGACATGCGCGTGGTGGGTGAAGAGGATCGTCTGCACCCGCTCGCCGAGGCTGGCCAGCACCTGCAGCGCGGCGGCGGAGCGCGTGTCGTCGAAGGTGGCCAGCAGGTCGTCCGCGATGAAGGGTAGCGGCTCGCCGCCCTCCGCATGCGCCTCCACCGCCGCAACGCGCAACGCGAGATACAGCTGGTCGCGCGTGCCTTCGCTGAGGTTGTCCAGCGGGCAGGCCGTGCGGTCGGCGCGGACGGCGCGCAGCACCACCTGGCCGGCCTCGTTCTCGTCCGTTTCCAGCCGCGGATAGCGGCCGCCGGTCAGCCGGGCGAAATGCGCGCTCGCGGCCGCCAACAGCGGTCCCTGCCGCTGCTGGCGCAGCCGCTCGATCCCCGCCTTCAGCAATTCGCGCGCCAGGTGCAGCCGGGCGTAGCGCTCCGCGGCGCCCTGGGCCGCCGCCAGGTGGTGGCGCGCTTCCTGCGCATGCGCCGCGGCGTCGCGGCCCGCCTGCATCGCCCCCAGCTGCGTCTCCACCGCCTGCTGCCGCGCCCCGAGCGTCGTCAGGCGCTCCGCCCGGGCGATCTCACCGGCCTCGATCTCCTCCAGCCGTGCTCGTGCTGCATCCGGGTCCATGTCCTGCGCCTCCGCGCGCAGCCGCGCCTCGTCCAGGCCGTCGCCCTGGCGCAGCAGTTCCTCGGCCAGCGCGGCGCCGCGGGCCAGCAGCTCGTCGCGGCGCGCCGCGCGGCG
>NZ_JAPSMD010000062.1 GCF_027856955.1 Falsiroseomonas oryzae
CTCGATCTCGCTGCGGGACCGGGCGGCCAGGACGACATGCGCGCCGGCGGCGGCCAGGGCCGCGGCCGCGCCGAGCCCGATGCCGCGCCCGGCCCCCGTCACCAGCGCACGCCGGCCATCCAGCCGCAGCGACGGCGTCTTCGGCAATTGCATCGCTCAGTCCGCCGCCGCGCCATAGGGAACGTTTCGGCCGCCGTAGCGGCGCAGGCGGATGTTGGCCTGCTCCGCATGCCCGACGAAGCCCTCCAGCATGCACAGCCGCGAGCAGTAGGCGCCGATCTCCGCGCTCGCGGCATCGGTCAGCACGCGCTGGTAGGTGACCGTCTTCAGGAACTTGCCGACCCAGAGACCGCCCGTGTAGCGCGCGGCGCCGAGCGTCGGCAGCGTGTGGTTCGTGCCGATCACCTTGTCGCCGTAGGAGACGTTGGTGCGCGGCCCCAGGAACAGCGCGCCGTAGTTCGTCATGTTCTTCAGGAAGTAGTCGTCATCCGAGGTCATCACCTGCACATGCTCGCTTGCGATCCGGTCGGCCTCGCGCAGCATCTCCGCATGGTCCTCGCAGACGATCACCTCGCCGTAGTCGGCCCAGGCCTTGCCGGCGATCTCCGCAGTGGGAAGGATGGTCAGAAGCCGTGCCACTTCCGCCATCGTCTCGCGCGCCAGCTTCTCGCTGTTGGTCAGCAGGATGGCCGGGGAGGTCGGGCCGTGCTCCGCCTGGCCGAGCAGGTCGGTCGCGCAGATCTCCGCATCCACCGTCTCGTCCGCGATCACCAGCGTCTCGGTGGGCCCGGCGAAGAGGTCGATGCCGACGCGGCCGAACAGCTGCCGCTTCGCCTCCGCCACGAAGGCGTTGCCCGGTCCCACCAGCATGTCCACCGGGCGGATGCTCTCGGTGCCCAGCGCCATGGCGCCCACCGCCTGCACGCCGCCCAGGCAGTAGATCTCGTCCGCGCCGGCCAGGTGCTGCGCCGCCACGATCGCCGGGGCGGGTCGTCCGTTGTAGGGGGGCGCGCAGGTGACGATGCGCGGCACGCCGGCCACCTTCGCCGTCACGACGGACATGTGCGCCGAGGCCAGCAGCGGATACTTGCCGCCCGGCACGTAGCAGCCCACCGAGTTGACGGGGATGTTCCGATGCCCGAGCACCACGCCCGGACGCGTCTCCACCTCGATGTCCTTCAGGGATTCGCGCTGGTGCTGCGCGAAATTGCGCACCTGCTCCTGCGCGAAGCGGATGTCGTCCAGCGCGCGCGCCGGCAGTTCGGCGACGCAGGCGCGGATCTCGGCATCGGTGAGCCGAAATTCCGCCCGGTCCCACTTGTCGAACCTCACCGACATCTCGCGCACGGCGGCATCGCCGCGCTGGGCGATGTCGCCCAGCAGGCGTTCCACCGTCTCGCGCACGGCCGCCTGGGCCGCCTGCTTGTCGGCGACGCCGATCGACTGCTTCAGCCAGCGCGCCATGCCGTCGCTCCTTCCCCGGGTCGGGGCCGCCGCGCCGTGCCGGCGCGCGCCCTCGCGTCGTTCGCCGCCTCGATAGCCGCGGTGCGCCGGAACGGGCAACCCCGCATGCGGCTGGACAGGCGCCGCCCCAGCCGGCAACGTCGCCGTCGAACGCAGCGGGAGCAGGCGCATGGACGCGACGGGCGCAGCGCCGCGGCACGCGGTGGTTTCGGGATCGAGTTCCGGCATCGGCGCAGTGATCGTGGCACGCCTGCTGCGCGAGGGCTGGCAGGTCACCGGCCTCAGCCGCAGCGACCCCGGCACGAACGGACCCGGCTTCACGCATCGGCCGGTGGACCTGCGCGACCTGGCGGCGCTGCGTAGCGCCGTGGACGGTTTGGCGCCCGATGCCCTGGTGCACGCGGCCGGACTGATGCGGGGGGCGCCGCTCGGCGCGCTCGACCACCAGGCCGGGCGCGATCTCTGGCAACTGCATGTCGAGGCCGCGACGGCGCTGGCCGATCGCCTGGCACCCCGCATGCCGGAGGGCGGGCGGATCGTGCTGATCGGCAGCCGGACCTCCGCCGGCGGCCCGGGCCGCAGCCAGTATGCGGCCAGCAAGGCGGCGCTTGTCGCGCTCGCACGCTCCTGGGCGCTGGAACTGGCGCCGCGCGGCATCACGGTGAACGTCGTCGCGCCGGCCGCCACCGACACGCCGATGCTGCGCGACCCCGCCCGCAGCGGCACGCCGGTGCGCGTCCCACCCATCGGCCGCCTCATCGACCCCGCGGAGGTGGCGGCGCTGGTCGCGTTCCTGCTCGGGCCCGAGGCCGCCGCCATCACCGGCCAGCAGATCATGGTGTGCGGCGGCGCGTCGCTCGGCTGACGGGCCGCGCGATCAGCTGCGCGGCGCCCGGGCGATGCACTTGATCTCCACCAGCAGGCCAGGCCGCGAGAGCTCGGCGACGCCGATCGCCGTCCACGGCGGCTGGTGCCCCCGCATGACGCGGTCCCGCACCTGCTTGTAGAGCGCCAGGTGCTCGCGCAGCCCGACATGGAAGGTGGTGACGTCCACGATGTCGGTGACGGCGCAGCCGGCCTCCGCCAGCACGGCCAGCACATTCTCCCAAGCGCGCGTGATCTGCGCCTCCGGATCCTCGATCACGCGCAGCGCATCATCCCGGCCGAGCTGGCCGGCAATGAACAGGAAGCCATGCGCGAGGAGGCCTGGGGCGTAGCCGAAGGCGTCAGGGAAGCTCGCCATCGCGGCGGGAACCACGGGCGTCATGCGCCGTCGAACCCCTTCTGCTCGGCCGCTGCCGCGCCCCACAGCGCGAAGGCCGGCGAGGCGGGCACCTCGCCGCGCGCGATCATGCCCTGCCACACACCGCAGGCATCCACGAAGTTGGGGATGCTGCCCGGGAACATCGCGTAGGAGATCGCCTCGGCCAGCGCCATCTCCGACACATCGGCCGCATAGGCGCCCTTGATGTGCAGCGCGAGCTCCCACCAGTTGCGATGCGTCGTGTGGATGGCGCAGAGGGCCATCTCCACCCAGCCCGCCGGCACGTTGCTGTCCGCCACCACACCCCGCAGCGCGTCGCGATAGGCACGCGCCCGGTCGTAGGTGGGCAGGTGCCGTGCCCAGGACTCCGCCGCGAAGGCGAAGCGCGACGCACCGTCCGCGAAGGCGGCGAGGCGGATCGCGAGCTCGATCTCGGCATCCGTGCCGCCGGCGGCGCGGAACTTCGCGATGTGATGCGTGGCGATGGCCTCGTCGCAGGCCGTCAGCACGCCGAGCCAGATGAACTCCTTCGGGCGTTCGTGCAGCGTGCGCGGCGTCAGCGTCAGCGCGGTGTAGGCGGCGTCGTAGCCGGCCAGCAGCGCCGGCGCGGCGATCGCCAGCAGGCCGTGATGCGGCAGCAGGTAGCCCCGCTTGGCGCGCACCTCCGCCAGGCGCGCGCGCACCTCGTTCTCGTCCGGCGCAGCGGTCACGCGGCCACCTCGAACAGCGCCTCGACCTCCACCGGGATGTCCGCATAGAGCTCCGCGACGCCGATGGCGGAGCGGCAATGCCGCCCGGCCTCGCCGAAGACATCGACCATCAGGTCGGAGAAGCCGTGCAGCACCTCCGACGGCCGGTTGAAGCCGGGCGCGCAGTTGATGAAGCCCACCACGCGCACGCAGCGCACCACCGAATCGAGCGTGCCGAGATAGGTACGCAGGGTGGACAGGCAGCAGAGCCCCGTCAGCCGCGCGGCTTCCCGCCCCTGCTCGATGGACAGCTCGCGGCCGAGCTTCCCGACCACCATCGGCACGTTGCCCGGGCCCAGCGGCCCGTGCCCGCTCATATACACATGGATGCCGGAGCGCAGCGCGCGCACCCGGTTCGCCTCGTCCTTGAAGGGCGGCGGCAGCGTCACGCCAAGGGCGGCCAGCCGCTGCTCGTTGGTCTGCGCCATCAATGCTCCTCCAGCAGCCGTCCGCAGCCGGCGATGCGATCCGCGATGCCGTGGCTGCGCAGCGCGTGCCAGTAGGTCGCGGCGTTGATGGCGATGACCGGCTTGCCGAGCCAGGCTTCCGCCTGCGCCGCCAGGCGCATCATCGGCAGGTTGGCGCCGAACTGGATGATGGCGCGCGTCTCCGGAAGGTTCACCTCGTTGATCGCGTCGCGCAGCGTGGCCAGCGTGGTGCGACCGATGCCGACCGGCGAGGGCCGCTCCAGGTGCCGCGCGGCCACGACCTCGCAGCCGATCTCGCCAAGGTAGGCGACCAGGTGCTTGTGCGCCGTCGGGAAATACGGCGTGACCAGCCCGATCGGCCCCCGCACGCCGAGCGCCTGCAGCGCCGCCGGCAGCGCATCCGCGGCCTGGGTGAAAGGCAGGCCGCCGGTGATGCGGTCCACCCGTTCCTGGATCTTCCGCGCCGCGGCCAGCCCGCCGCCCCAGATGCTTTCCGCCGAGATGCCGAGCACGATGCGGTCGGGTTCGGCCGTCATCACCCGCTCCAGCGCCGCTTCCAGCGCGATATCGATGCGGCGGATCAGTTCGTCGAAATCAGCGTCGCTGGTCAGCGGATCGTTCGGGATGTGCATGCGCGCGACGTGGTTGGTCACGCCGCGCGGGCGCATCTCGTCGTATTCCGGCTGCACCACGGTGTTCGTGGAGGGCGTGACCACCCCGAAGCAGCCACGCCAGCCCAGGATATCGGCCATGCCCCGCGCCTCAGCGCTGGGCGCGGCCTGACGCGATCAGATAGGCGCGCTCCGCCTCCGCCATCTGCTGTACGGCCGCGTTGAGCTTCTCCGGCGTGTCGAGCGCAGGGTCCGGCATGGCACCCAGCTTGCGGAACTCCTCCACCAGTTCCGGATCCGCCACGGCGGCGCGGAAGGCGGCGGCGAGCCAGGCCTTGCGGTCCGCCGGCACCGCCCGCGGCACCGCGATCCAGCGGCTGACGCCCCAGTTCGCATCGTCGCGCCCGATCACGCTGTTCACCGTCGGCACGCCCTGCAGGAAGGGCGAGGGCTGCCGCCCCGTGACCGCCACCGGCACGATCCGGTTCGCCGCGAGGTGGCCGCTGATCTCGCCGAAGAAGCCGAAGGCGAGGTCGACGTTGTTGCCGAGCAGCGCCGTGATGCCAGGGCCACCGCCCTGGAACGGCACCTTCAGGAAGCGCGAGCCGGACGCCTGCTCCAGCTGCTCGATCAGGTATTCGTAGTAGCCACCGACGACGTTGGCGACGCGGATCGTGCCGGGCCGTGCGCGCGCCGCATCCAGCAGTCCGCGCAGCCCGCCGGACCGGTACTGGCCCTCGGCATTGACGCAGAGGTTGAGCGGCTCGGCGTTCAGGTGGGCGATGTGGTCCAGGTCGTTGATGGTCCAGCGCCCCTGCGACCGCGCAGCGTCGGAGATGACGAGGTTGGCGATGACGCCCACCGCATGCCCGTCGGTCGGCGCCTGCGTCGCCAGCCAGGTATGCCCCACCAGGCCCGCGCCGCCGGTGCGGTTGTTGACCAGGAAGCGCTCCCCGCTGTGCTTCTCGACGAAGCGCTGCACCACGCGGGCGGTGATGTCCATGCCGCCGCCGGCCGGATAGACCACCGTCATCTCGATCGGCTCGCGCGGGAAGCCGGCCGGCTTCGGCACGGGCAGGCGCGACTGGGCGCGGGCGGCCAGCGGCAGCGCGGCGGCGCCGGCCACGCCGGCGATCAGGTGGCGGCGGGTGATGTCGATCGTCATGTCGTTCCTCCCAGTTTCCGGACAGTGAGGCCCTTGAAGGCCACGAGAAGCAGCATCAGCACCGCGGCGCCCAGCATCAGGGCCGCCAGCGGGCGTTCCAGGAAGATCATCGCCCCGTCGGGCGACATCACCATGGACTGTCGCAAGGACTGCTCGAGCAGCGGGGCCAGCACGAAGGCGAGCACCAGCGGCGCCAGCTCGTAGCCCAGCTTGCGCAGGAACCAGCCCAGCACGCCGAAGCCGAGCATCACCCACAGATCGAACAGGTTTCGGTTCGCCGAATAGGTACCGACCATCGCCAGCAGCACGATGGAGGGAAACAGCACGGAATAGGGCACGCGCAGCAGCTGCACCCAGAGCCCGACCATCGGCAGGTTGAGGATCAGCAGGAAGACGTTGCCGATGTAGAGGCTGGCGACCACGCCCCAGAACACGTCGGCGCGGTCCGTCATCATGGTCGGGCCGGGCTGCACGCCGTTGATGATCAGCGCACCCATCAGCAGCGCCGTCACGGCGTTGCCGGGGATGCCGAGCGCGAGCAGCGGGATCATGCCAGAGGAGACGGCCGCGTTGTTGGCCGCCTCCGGCCCGGCCACGCCCTCGATCCGGCCCTTGCCGAAGGTGTGCGGATCCTTCCCGATCCGCCGCTCTGCCGCGTAGGAGAGGAAGGATGCGGTGACGGGGCCGCCACCCGGCAGCAGCCCGACCGCGAAGCCGAGCCCGCTGCCGCGCAGGATGGGCGCCCAGGAGGCAGCCCAGTCCACCCGACTCGGCCAAAGCCCGCTCAGCCGCGCCTTCACCGCCATGCCGCGCGCCGCATTCTCCACGTTCAGCAGGATTTCGGACACGCCGAACAGCCCGATCACCACGGCCAGCAACTCGATCCCCGCGCTCAGCTGGATGCTGCCGTAGTTGAAGCGGAACTCGCCGGTGATGATGTCCATCCCGATCGCCGCCAGCGCCGCCCCGGCGCCGATCATGATCGCGCCCTTCAGCGCGGAGCCCTGGATCATCAGGATGGTGCAGGCTAGGCCCAGCGCCATCAGCGCCGTGTATTCCGGCGGGCCGAGGCGGATGGCGAAGGCGCCGAGCGCGGGCGCCGCCACGCTGAGCACGACAATCCCGAGCGTGCCGGCGATGAAGGAGCCGAGCGCGGCCATGCCGAGCGCCGCCCCGGCCCGGCCCTGCTTCGCCATCGCATAGCCGTCGAGGCAGGTGACGACGGAGGCCGCCTCGCCCGGGATGTTCACCAGCACGGAGGTGATCGAACCGCCGTACATGGAGCCGTAGAAGATGGCGCAGAGCATCGCGACGGCGCCGACCGGCGGCAGCGCGACGGTGGCCGGCAGCAGCAGCGACAGCGCCGCGAGCGGCCCGATGCCCGGCAACACGCCGATCAGCGTCCCGATCAGGCTGCCGATGAAGATGAACTGGATGTTCTGCCAGGTCAGGATCACCCCGAACCCGGCCAGCAGTCCGGCGACAGGATCCACCGGCTCAGAACCCCAAAGGCCCGCGCGGCAGCGGCGTGCCGAGCGCGACGGCGAAGAGCAGGTGGATGCAGGCCGCGGCGATCCCGCCCACGGCGATCGCGGTCCACCACGACGCCTCCGGCGCGATCACCCGGAACAGGATCGGCAGCCCGAACACGCCGGTCAGCGCGAAGCCGAGATACGGCACCGCCAGGATCATGCCCGCGACGACCACCACCAGCGCACCGACGCGAAAGGCCGCGCCGGGCGCCGGCCAGAACTGCGGCACGATCTCCTCGCCCGGCGCGTGGCCGCCGCGCGTCAGCACGTGCCGCACCAGCAGCCCCGCGCCACCACCCAGCATCAGCAGGCCCGCAAGGAAGGGGAACAGGCCGGAACCCGGCCCGCTCGCATCGGCCAGCCCGAGCGCGACCGACTCCCGGCACAGCACGATGCCGAGCAGGACCCAGAACAGGCTGACGGCCGCATCCAGTCGGGCCATGTCACTCCGGACGATGTCTCTCCCGGGGCGGAGCATTGCCCGGATGTCGGGGCTCGGCAAGCCGACTTGTCCGGACATATTCACCCGCCCTAGGGTGGCGCCGGAACGGGAGGAACGTGCCGCAGATGGACGGCGGACGCCTGCAACTGCACTTTCCGGCGCTGTTCTCGCCGCTGCGCATCGGGCCGGCGACGGCGCGCAACCGCGTGATGCGCGTGGCGACGACCACCAACCTGGCCGAGCAGAACCGCGTCGGCGATCGCATGCTGGCCTTCTATCGCACCGTCGCGGAGGGCGGGGCCGGCGTGATCGTCAGCGAGGCGGCGCGCGTGCATCCCGCCGATGCCGTGACGCCCGCCGCCATCGCGCTGTTCGACCGCGGGCCGCTGCAGGGCCTGCGCAAGCTGACCGACCAGGTGCACCGCGCGGGCGCGCTGTTCCTGTTCCAGCTGAACCATGGCGGCCGCCAGCATCTCGGCCGGCGCGTGGGCACGCTGCTCGCGCCCTCCGAGATCGCCTGCCCTCGCTCCGGCGGCGTGCCCCATGCGCTGACGACGCGCGAGGTGGAACAGATGGTGGAGCACTTCGTCGCCGCGGCGCTCAACGCCATGGAAGCCGGCGGCGACGGCGTGGAGGTGCACGGCGCGCAGGGCCACCTGATCGGCCAGTTCGTCTCGCCCTACACGAACCGGCGCGACGACCGCTACGGCGGCAGCCTCGAGAACCGGCTGCGCTTCCCGATGGAGATCCTGGCCGGCGTGCGCCGCCGCATCGGCCACCGCGCCATCGTCGGCTATCGCATGGCCGTGGAGGAGTTCACCGAAGGCGGCATCGACACCGCGCAGGCCGCCGAGATCGCCGCCCTGCTCGCGCGCGCGGGGCTCTGCGACTACGTCTCGCTCAGCCAGGGCAACTTCAACACCATCGAGACCCACCTGCCCGACCGTCACTGGCCGCAGGAGGCGTACCGGACCATCCAGGCGGAGGTGAAGCGCGCGGTCGGCGATGACCTCGTCGTGGTGCAGTCCACCCGCGTGCAGACGCCGGCGCAGGCGGAATCGATCATCGCCTCCGGCGACGGGGACATGGTCGGCCTCTGCCGTGCCTTGATCGTGGACCCCGACTGGCCGGAGAAGGCGCGCACCGGCCGCGCGCACCAGATCCGCCGCTGCATCGCCTGCAACCAGTGCTGGGACTGGATCTCGACGGGCGAGCCGATCGGCTGTTCCACTAACCCGATCGCCGGACGCGAACACCACTTCGGAAAGCTGCGCAGCGCCGTGCCGTCCAGGGTCATCGTGGTCGGCGGCGGCCCAGGCGGCATGGAGGCCGCGCGCGTGGCCGCGATGCGCGGCCACCGCGTGACGCTGATCGAGCGCGACGGCCAGCTCGGCGGCAAGTTCCTTCGCGCCAGCTGGTTCCCTACGGGCAGCGAGCTGGCCCACCTGCCGCAATTCCAGGAAGCGGAGCTGCGGCGCCTGGGCGTGGATGTCCGCCTGGGCGAGGAGGCGACGCTCGCGAGCCTGCTGGCCATGCAGCCGCATGCGGTGATCCTCGCCACCGGCGCGCAGGCGGTGGTGCCGGACATCCCGAGCGACGGCAGCGTGCCGGCCATCGCGCCGACCGGCGTCGCCGACCTGCAGCCCGTGCGCAGCCCGCCCGGCCGCGCGATCGTGCTGATGGACGAGGACGGCTACTATTGGGCGGCCGCCATCGCGGAAGCCGCGGCGCCGCTCGGCCGCCTGGTTTTCGCGACGCGCTTCTTCGAGCCGCTGCGCGAACTGCCGATGGTCTCCCGCATCGCCACGCTGCGCGAGCTGGACCGCGCCGGGGCGGAGCATCGCACCTCCATGGCGCCGGCACGCATCGAGCGCGGTGCCGTGGTCCTGCGCCACTACCTGACCGGCCGCGAGGAGCGGATCGAGGATTGCGCCGCACTGCTGTGGGTGGGCGCGGCCAGGGCGCGCAACGCGCTCTTCGCCGGGCTGAAGGAAGCCGGGCTGGACCGCGTGCATCTGGTGGGGGACGCCTTCGCGCCGCGCCGCGTCGCGCCGGCGCTGGTCGAGGCGCAGACGGCCGCACGCGCGGTCTGACGGGGGAGTTGGGGATGAGCATCGTCAAGCGCAGCATCGACGGCGCGACCGCGCAGCGGATGATCGAGGCGGCGATCGAGAAGTCGCGTGAGCTGAAGAAGGCGATGTGCATCGCCGTCGTGAACGAGGCCGGGCAGCTCAAGGCCTTCCACGCCATGGACGGCGCCGGTCACCTCGCCATCCAGATCGCCCAGGACAAGGCCTGGACGGCCTCCTCCTTCGGCATCGCCACCCATGTCTGGTGGGACTTCATCAAGAACGACCCGCCGCTGCTGCACGGCATCGTGCACACGCCGCGCCTGACGATCTTCGGCGGTGGCTATCCGGTCGTGGAAGACGGCCAGATGATCGGCGCCATCGGCGTCTCCGGCGGCCACTACACCGACGACATGGAAGTGGCGCGCGCCGCGCTGGAAGCGGTCGGCGCGCCCGTCACCTAGCCCTTCGGGAACAGGCGCGACGACGCGATCGCCGCCCCGTCGCGCATCGCCCGCAGCTTCGCCCAGACTACGTCGGACGCCACGCGCCCGCGCCCGGCGGAGGTATCGAAGCCGCAATCCGTGCCGGCCATCACGCGCCGCGGGTCGCCCATCACCGCCGCCGCGCGCTCGATCCGCTCGGCCACCACCTCCGGGTGCTCGACGAAGTTGGTCAGCGTGTCGATCACACCGGCCACCAGGATCTGGTCCTCCGCCAGGGGCTGCTTCTCCAGCACCCGCACCTCGTGCGCGTGGCGCGGATTGGCGAAGGGCAGGACGAAGCCGCCGACATTGGCCTGGCGCACCACCGGCAGGATGTCGGCCAGCGGCACGTCGTGATCGTGCGGGCCCTCGTAGTTGCCCCAGCACACATGCAGCCGCACCCGGTCTCGCGGGATATCGCGGATCGCATTGTTGATGGCGGTGACCACGCGCTCGCAGAAGCCGAGGAAATCGGACAGCGGCCGGTCGCGGTAGGAACAGTGGCGCTCCAGAGCCAGGTCCGGGCAGTCCAGCTGCAGCAGGAAGCCGTGCGACACGATGGCCTCGTATTCCACGCGCAGCGCCTCGCCGAGGGCAGCCAGATACGCCTCCTCGGTGTCGTAGTGCCGGTTCTGCACGATGGAGCCGATGATCCCGGGCGAGGGCGCGGTCAGGAATGGCTCGACGAAGGCACCCTCGTGCTCCTCCAGCGCCTCCTGGAAGTCCTCGCATTCCCGGTTCACCGCCGTGGGGTCGAGGTAGCGCACCTCCCCGATCGCGGCGGGCAGGAAGTCCGTATTCGTCACGGCTTCCTGCGTCGCGGCCATGGCCTTGGTCTGCGCCTTGAACTCGGGATAGGCGTCCAGGTCCGCCCAGCCGGTGCGGCTGCTGCTGTCGCCCAGCCCGCTCAGCCGGTGGCGCAGGTAGAGCACGAAGGATTCGCGCTGCTGCTCGCCATTGTTGATCACGTCGAGGCCGCAGGCGATCTGCTGCGGCACGATGCCCTGCAGCGCCGCACGCCCGGCCGCCTCGATCTCCGCGGGATCCACCGCTTCGCCGCGCACCCGCCGCGTGTAGAGCTTCGTCAGCGACGCAGGACGCGGCAGGCTGCCCGTGTGCGTGGTCAGGATGCGGGTCTCGCTGCGCTGCATGGTTGTTCCCGTGCGTTTCCGCAGGAAGGCTAGCGCGCGCCCCGTCCGGTGAACAGGCCGCGGCGGCAGCACGCCCTGGCAGGTTGCGACCAGCAGCGCCTACACTCCGCCTGCCAGGGAGCCCGCACGTCATGCCGCACAGCCTGCTGCTGAAGGATGCCGAGGTCGTCGTCACCATGGACGCGACACGCCGCGAGATCCGGGGCGGCTGGGTGCATCTGACCGGCGGCGCGATCACCGCGCTCGGTGGTCCGGAGACGCAGCCGCCCGCTGCAACCGAGACGATCGACCTCGCCGGCCATGCGCTGCTGCCCGGCCTCGTCAACACGCACCACCACATGTTCCAGTCGCTGACCCGGGCCCTGCCCGGCGCGCAGGATGCCGAGCTCTTCGACTGGCTGAATGTGCTCTATCCCGTCTGGTCCCGCCTGACGCCGGATGCGCTGCGCACCGCGGCCGCTACGGCCATGGCGGAACTCGTGCTGTCCGGCTGCACCACGGCGGCCGACCACCACTACATCTTCCCGAATGGCTGCCGCCTGGACGACACGATCGCGGCCGCGCGGGAGATCGGCATCCGCTTCCACCCCACCCGCGGCGCGATGAGCCTCGGCCGGTCGCAAGGCGGCTTGCCGCCGGACGAGGTGGTGGAGCAGGAGGACGCGATCCTGGCCGACATGGAGCGCGTCGTCGCCCGGTTCCACGATCCGGCCCCGCTCTCCATGCTGCGCATCGGAATCGCGCCCTGCTCCCCCTTCTCGGTCACGCAGGAGTTGATGCGCGACGGCGCCACCTTCGCCCGCGCACGCGGGCTGCGGCTGCACACGCACCTGGCGGAGAACGACAAGGACGTCGCCTTCACCCGCGAGCGCTTCCGCTGCACGCCGGCGGAATATGCGGCTTCGCTGGAATGGGTCGGGCCGGATGTCTGGCACGCCCACTGCGTGAAGCTGGACGCGGCGGGGATCGCCCTGTTCGCGCGCACCGGCACGGGCGTTGCGCACTGCCCCTGCTCCAACATGCGGCTGGCCTCCGGCATCGCGCCGATCCCCGCGATGCGGCGGGCCGGCGTGCCGGTCGGCCTGGGCGTGGACGGCTCCGCCTCCAACGATTCCGGCCACCTTCTGGCCGAGGCGCGCCAGGCGATGCTGCTGGCGCGCGTCGGCCACGGGCCGGCCGCGATGGGCGCGCGGGAGGCACTGGAGATCGCGACTCTCGGCGGTGCGCGCGTACTCGGCCGCGACGACATCGGCGCGCTGGCTCCGGGCCTGGCGGCCGACGTGGTCGCCTTCGACCTCGGCGGGCTCGATCTTGCCGGCGCCGGCGAGGATCCGGTCGCCGCCCTGGTCTTCTGCACGCCGGCGCGCGTCGCGCTCTCCGTCATCGCGGGCCGCATCGTGGTGCGCGACGGAAGGCTGCTGACGCTGGACGAACGCGCCCAGGCCGAACGCCACCGCGCCGCGGCGCGCGCCCTCGCGGCAGGCTAGCCGCCGCGCTCGCTTGCCTCGCCCTTCCGGCCGTGCCTAGCATCCGGGCAGGGCAGGAAGCGGAAGCAGCGTGGCAACGGTCGAGCTCCGTGGCGTGCGCAAGCGGTTCGGCGATGTGCAGGTGGTCCACGGGGTGGACCTGGGCATCGCCGAAGGCGAGTTCGTGGTCCTGGTCGGACCATCCGGCTGCGGCAAGTCCACCATCCTGCGCATCGTTGCCGGCCTCGAGGAGGCCTCCGACGGCGACGTCCTGATCGATGGCGCGGTGGTCAATGAACGCGACCCGAAGGATCGCGACGTGGCCATGGTGTTCCAGGACTACGCGCTCTACCCCCACATGTCCGTTGCCGAGAACATGGGCTTCTCCCTGCGCTGGCGCGGCGTGGCCAAGGCGGAGATCGCTCGGCGGGTCGATCAGGCGGCCCAGGTCCTGGACATCGCCCACCTACTGCAGCGCCGCCCGCGCGAACTCTCGGGCGGCCAGCGCCAGCGCGTCGCCATGGGGCGCGCCATCGTGCGCGACCCCAAGGTGTTCCTGTTCGACGAGCCGCTCTCGAACCTCGATGCCAAGCTGCGCGTGCAGATGCGCACGGAGATCAAGCGCCTGCGCGACCGCCTGCGCGCCACCACCATCTACGTCACCCACGACCAGGTGGAGGCGATGACGCTGGCCGACCGCATCGTGGTGATGCAGGGCGGGCTGGTGCAGCAGGTCGGCACGCCGGAGGAGATCTACGACCGCCCGGCCACCACCTTCGTCGCTGCCTTCATGGGCGCGCCCGCCATGAACCTGCTGGCCGGCCGTGTGGAGGCGGGCCGTGCCGTGCTGCCGGACGGCACCACCTTGCCCCTTGCACGCGTTGTGCCTGACGGCGATACGATCATCGGCCTCCGTCCGGAACGCCTGATCTGGCTGCCGCCCGGCAACGGCGCGCCCGCCGCCATCTCAGGTCAGGCAGCCGTGGTGGAGCCGCTGGGCAGCGAGACGCTGGTGACGCTCGACATCGCCGGCACCGAGTTGCATGCGCGGGTTCCCGCGCGCAGCGTGCGCCAGGCCGGCGAGCCCGTGCGCCTCGCCCTGGAGCCGGGGGACATCCACCTCTTCTCCCAGGAAGGCCACCGGCTGTGACAGATCCGCTGCGTGTCCCGCCGGAGAGCCTGGCGCACGGCACGCAGGTCGCGCTGCGCATTGTGCCGGACGCTGCCGCGCTGACCCTGGCCTTCGCGGATGCGCTGCTGGCGGAATACCGTGCGGCGAAGGCGGCGGGCCGAGCGAGGGTGGTGTTCATCGTGCCGGTCGGGCCGGTCGGCCAGTACGACGTCCTCGCCCGGACCTGCGCGGCGCAGGGCGTCTCGCTGGCCGACCTGCTGATGATCGGCATGGACGAGTATCTCACGCCGGCCGGCGACTGGATCGCCGAGGACGATCCGCGGTCCTTCCGCGGCCACATGCAGCGCCACCTGACCGCGCTGATGCCGCAGGCGACCGCGCCGCGAATCGTCTTCCCGGATCCGCACCGGCTGGAGGAGGTGCCGGCGCTGATCACCGCGCATGGCGGCGTCGATGTCTGCTTCGGCGGGGTCGGCATCGCCGGCCACGTCGCCTTCAACGAGCCGCCGGAGCCCGGCGAGGCGCTGGACGTGGAGGCCTTCGCGCGGCGCCCCACCCGCGTCCAGCGCCTCTCGCGCGAGACGCGGACGATCAACGCCGTCACCGCGACGCGCGGCGCGATCGACCTGATCCCCGAGCAGGCCGTGACGGTCGGCATGCAGGAGATCCTGGGCGCGCGGAAGCTCCGCCTGTTCATGAACCGGCCCTGGCAGACCGCGATCCTGCGCAAGCTGCTGCATGGCCCCGTGACGCCGGCGGTCCCGGCCAGCTACGCGCAGCGCCATCCGGACTGCGCGATCACCGTGACCGAGGAGGTCACAAGAATGCCGGGAGCAACCCTCGCATGATGCGCGTCGCCCTGGTCGGCTACGGCGCCTGGGGCCGGCACCACGCCCGCGCCCTGGACGCCGCGCCGAGCGCGACCCTGGCCGCCATCGTCGCCCCTGGCGACGACAGCGCCCGGGAGGCGGCCGCGGAGCGGCCGCAGGTGCCCGTTCATCGGCATCTCGCGCCCGTGCTCGGCGATCCCTCCATCGAGGCCGTGGTGATCGCCGCGCCGAACGCCGAGCACGCCCGCCTCGCGCTTGCCGCCCTGGGCGCGGGCAAGCACGTGCTGCTGGAGAAGCCCATGGCGCTGACGCTGGCCGACTGCGATGCCCTCGCCGCCGCCGCGAAAGCCGCCGGCCGGGTGCTGACCATCGGACATGAGTTGCGCGTCTCGACGCAGTGGGGCCGGGTGAAGACGCTGATCGAGGAGGGGGCGATCGGCGCAGCACGGCATGCCAATGTCTCGCTGTTCCGTTTCCCCTACCGCACCGGGTCCGACGGCTGGCGCTACGACCGTGCCGCGGTCGGCTCCTGGATCCTCGAGGAGCCGGTGCACTTCTTCGACCTCCTCCTGTGGTACGGCGCCGCCTGGGGCCCGCCTATCTCGATCCGCGCAGACGCGGAGGGCGATCCGGCCATGCCACGCGCGCTCGGGGTCACGCTGCGCTTCGCCGGCGGGCAGTTCGCCACCCTCAACACGGTCGTCGGCGGCTTCGAGCACCATGTCGCCCTGCACGTGATGGGGGAGGCCGGCGCGATCCGCAGCCTCTGGTCGGCTGCCCTGGACCGCAGCTTCGCCCCCTCCGCCAGCCTGCACCTGTTCCGGGGCCGCGCGCAGCCCGGCGAACTGGCCGAGGCGATCCCGATGGCCGAGACCGGCGAGGTCTTCGAGCTCGTCACGCAGGCTGAGCAGGCCATCCAGGGCTTCCGCGTCGGCCGCGCGCTGGTCCCGCCCGAGGCGGGACGAGACGCGGTCCGCTGCTGCCTGCTGGCCGAGCGATCCGCCCGCGAGGGCCGCGAGATTCCGTGGCACGAGGCACCCGATACGCCCTAGGCTGCGCCGCAACGACAAGCCCCATGCAAGGCACCAGGCAGGAGGAGAAGGTCATGCTGTCACGTCGCACGCTTCTGAAGGCCAGCGCCGTCATGCCGGCGGCACTGGCCGCTCCGGCCATCGGCCAGACGAGGCGGAGCATCAGCTTCCTGACCTGGAACATCATCGACCAGGAGCCGCTGATCCGCGGCTGGATCGCCAGCTTCCAGCGCGCCAATCCCGGCGTGGAGGTCGAGTGGCTGGACAAGAAGGGCCCGGAACTGCCGCCCTTCTACCAGACGCAGCTCGCCGCCGGCACGCCGCCCGACGTCGTCAACACCCAGGGCGCGCTGTGGCTGGAATACGCCGCCAGCGGCGCCCTGATGGACATGACCCCGCGGCTGGCCGCCGAGCCGGAGGTGAAGAACCGCTTCAACGCCAACTACCTGTCGAACTGGACGCTGCAGGGCCGCAACTACATGCTGCCCTTCTACATCACCAAGACGCTGCTGTTCTACAACAAGACCATGTTCCAGCGCGCCGGCCTGTCCGGCCCGCCGCAGAGCTTCGACGACATCCTGGCCTTTGCCGGGCGCATGGCGCAGGGCGAGAGCACCGGGTTCCTGACGCTGAACTTCGACTGGCTCTACTGGCCGCTCTTCGCGATGAACGGCGTGGACCTGCTCACGCCGGACCTGCGCCGCCCAGCCTTCAACACGCCGAAGGCCATCGAGGTCCTGGAGAAGCTGGCCCGCGCGAGCGAGAGCGGCGCGATCAACAAGATCTCCTGGACCGGCCGCTGGGTGGAACCGAACGGGGCCTTCGCCGCGGGCAACGTCGGCATGCTGCATGCCCACAGCCCGGCCTACTTCTTCGTCCGTGGCCAGGGCAACTGGGTGAACGGCGACACGCTGGGCGTCGCGCATGCACCCGGCAATTTCTCCACGCCGAACAGCCACGGTCTCGGCGTCTCGCGCGGCTCGCGTAACCCAGACCTTGCCTGGGCCTTCGTGAAGCACGTCACGGCGAACGAGCAGGCCGGCCAGCTCGCGACGCAGCGGCGAATCCTGACGGGCAACACGCAGGTGGACCAGGCGCTGCTGGCCTCGCTGCGCAGCGAGGATCCGCTGGTGCACAGCGTCCTGTCCACCCAGATCGAGCATACGGACAAGATGGTCGGCAACTGGCCGATGCCGCAGGATGCGCGCGTGAAGGACGCCTTCTGGCCGGAGCTGCAGAGCGCGCTGCTCGGCCGGAAGTCCGCGCGGCAGGCGCTGGCGGATGCCGAGCGCCGCGTGGGACGGGAGCTGTCGCGCGCGTGACGCCATCCGGCAGCCCGGCGCACCTCGCGCGCCGGGCAGGAACCGGCACCGGGTGGTGGGGCAGGAAGCGGACGCGCCAGGCGGCGCTGATCCTCTGCTTCCTGCTCCCCTCTCTCGCGATCTTCCTGCTCTACCGCGTCATCCCGCTGGGTTGGAACGCCATCCTGTCGTTCCAGTCCTGGTCGCCCATGCGCCCGCCGCGCTGGGTCGGCTTCGAGCACTACGAGGAGATGCTGTTCTACGACGACATCTTCTGGACGGCGCTGTGGAACACGCTGATCTGGATCGGCGCCGCCCCCGTCGCGATCATCCTGGCGCTCGGGATCGCGCTGCTGGTCAATTCCGACCTGAAGGGCGCGTCCGTCTATCGCACCATCGTCTTCCTGTCCTATCCGCTGATGACCGTCGCGGTCGGGATCATCTGGCGCTGGATGTACGACGAGCGCGGCGGCTTCATCAACTGGGCGCTGCGCATCGCAGGCATCATCGACCGTCCGCTCGGCTTCCTGCAGTCCTTCGACCTGGCAATGGCCAGCGTGATCGTCACGGACATCTGGCAGGTGATCGGCTTCTACATGATCATCCTGCTGACCGGCCTGCAGCAGATCCCGCAGCACTTGTACGAGGCCGCGCGGGTGGATGGCGTGCCGCGCCATGCCGTGTTCCTGTACGTCACGCTGCCGATGCTGCGGCCGTCGCTGTTCCTGTGCGCGGTGATCGGGCTGCTGAACAGCTTCACCAGCTTCGACCTGGTCTATGTCATGACCAATGGCGGCCCGGGGCACGCGACGGAGCTGCTGATCACCTACATCTATAAGCTCGGCTTCGGGCAGACGAAGTTCGACTACGCGGCGGCCGTCACGGTGGTGCAGTTCCTGCTGCTGCTCGCGCTGACCTTTCTGGCCAACCGCCTGGCCGGCGGCAATGCCGGCGCGGTGGAGAAGGACTGATGCGGCGGGGCTTTCCCTGGGCGCGCCACGCCGTGCTGATCGTGGTGTCCGCGATCATGCTGCTGCCCTTCTACTGGGTCTTCAAGACGGCGATCACCAACGAGAACATCTACGCCTTCCCGCCGCGGCTGCTGCCGCAGGACCCGCACCCCTACAACTTCGTGGATGTCTGGTACCTCATTCCCTTCCCGCGCTACCTGCTGAACAGCGTCATCGTCTCCGTGATGGCCGTCATTGGCAACGTGGTGCTGAACGCCATGGCCGCCTACGCGCTGACCCAGAACTTCCGCGCGAAGAAGCTTGTCGTCCTGCTGCTGCTGTCCTGCATGCTCATCCCCTTCCAGGCCACCATCATCCCGGCCTACCTGATCACCGCGCGGATCGGGCTGCTGAACACCTATCTCGGCCTGGCGCTGCCGCTGCTCTCCACCATCGTCTGCATCTTCATCTACAAGGCGGCGTTCGAGGCGGTGCCGCGCAGCCTGGTGGAAGCGGCGCGGATGGACGGCCTCTCGGAATGGCGGATCATCGCGCATGTCCTGCTGCCGCTGTCGCGCCCGGCCATCGCCACCAACGTGATCCTGGCCTTCATCTGGTCCTGGAACAGCTTCATGTGGCCGCTGATCGTCACGCGCGACGCCAACATGCAGACGCTGCCGCTCGGCCTGGCGCGCTTCCTCTCCTACATGGAGGACACGACCGGCGCGCTCTACGCCTTCGTCTGCATGGTGCTTGCCCCCGGCATCCTGGTGTTCCTCATGGCGCAGTCGGCCTTCATCCGCGGCCTGACGCACGGGGCGACGAAGGGATGAGGCTGCCGCGCTGGATGCTGTCCCGCTGGTTCATCGTGCCGGCGACCCTGGCGGCGGTCGTCCTCGGCTGGAATCTCCATGTGGCCGCCAACGCCACGGGCGAGGTGCGCGGCCGGGTGGTGGACGCCACCGGCCGCCCGGTCGCGGGCGCGACCGTCCTTCTGTTCGAGAGATCCTTCGTCGTGAACACCGAGAAGCAGCGCGTCGTCACCGACGCCGCCGGCGCCTTCCGCTTCCAGGGCAATGCCAGCCACGCCGTCCAGCTGCAGGCGGACGCGCCGGCCGGCAAGTCGGAGCGCGTCACGCTGCGCCTTCTGTTCCGCGCCCAGGACGCCGACCTGCCGGCTCCGCTGGTGATAGCGCGATGATCGGGCCGCGGACGCGCCTGATCTTCCTGGCCGGCGACCCGATCGGCCACACCAAGGGCTATGCCGAATACGCCAAGGCCATTGCCGCCGGCGGGCACGACTGCGCCTACCTGCCGGCGCATGTGCCGGCCGGCATGCTGGAACGCTTCCTCGACGGCCTGCTCCACCTGCGCAACCTGGCGGGCGTGGTCTGCACCATCCCGCACAAGCAGGACGCCGCGCGGATCGGCCGGTGCGACGCGGTGGCGCGCCGCGCCGGCAGCGCGAACCTGCTGCGACCGGATGGCCGCGGCGGCTGGGAGGCCGCGGGCGTGGACGGCGAGGGATTCCTGATCGCCGCCCGCGCGGCCGGCATCCCGCTGGCGGG
>NZ_JAPSMD010000063.1 GCF_027856955.1 Falsiroseomonas oryzae
GCGCCCGGCCAGCGCGTGGTCCTGCTGCCCGGGCGGCTGACGCGCTGGAAGGGCGGCATGGTGCTGGTGGATGCGCTGGCCCGGCTGCCCGGCGCCATCGGCGTGCTGGCCGGCGGCGGCGGCGAGGCTTTCGCGCGGGAACTGCAGGACCGCGCCGCGACGCTCGGCCTGGCCGACCGCCTGGTGCTCGCCGGCCATGTCGAGGCAATGGACGTCGCCATGCTGGCTGCCGATGTCGTTGTCCATGCCAGCACCGACGCCGAGGCCTTCGGTCGCACCGTCATCGAGGCCCAGGCCATGGCCCGCCCGGTCGTCGCCTCCGACCTCGGCGCGCCGCGCGAGACGGTGGAGGAGGGTGTCACCGGCTGGCGCGTGACGCCGGGCGACCCGGCGCTGCTGGCGGCCACCCTGGCGCGCGTGCTGGCCATGCCGGAAGCCGACCGCGAGGCGGTCGGCGCGCGGGCGCGCGCCGCGGTGCTGCGCGACTACACCACGGCCGCGATGCAGCGCGCGACGATCGGCGTCTACCGGGAGCTGCTGGCGTGACGCGGATCCTCGTCATCCGCCTCGGCTCCTTCGGCGACTTCGTGCAGTCCTTCGGGCCCTTCGCGGCGATCCGCGCCTGGCATCCCGAAGCCCGCATCACCCTGCTCACCACGCCGCCCTATGCCGAGCTCGCCCGCAGCAGCCCCTGGTTCGACGAGGTCTGGACCGAAGGCCGTCCGGCCTGGATCGACCTGCCCGCCGTGCTGCGCTTGGCGCGCCGCCTGCGTGGCGGCCGGTTCGACCGCGTCTACGACCTGCAGACATCCCCCCGCACCGCCAAGTACCGCTGGATGGTCGGCCGCGCCGTGGAGTGGTCCGGCGTCGCGCCCGGCTGCTCCCACCCCCACTCCAACCCGCACCGCAACGCCATGCACACGCTGGAACGCCAACGGGAGCAGCTGGAGATGGCGGGCATCACCCGCTTCCCCGCGCCGGAACTCGGCTGGCTGGAGGGCGACGTCGGGCATCTCGGTGTGCCGGACCGCTTCGCCCTGCTGGTCCCCGGCGCCTCCCCGCACCGTCCGGGCAAGCGCTGGCCGGCGGAGCGCTTCGCGGCGCTCGCCGCCGGCGCCGACCTGCCCGTGGTCGTGCTCGGCGGGCCGGCGGAGAACGCGCTCGCCGCGACGATTCTGGCCGCCGCGCCCGCCGCGCTGGACCTGACCGGCCGCACCAGCTTCCCCGACATTGCCGCCCTCGGCCGTCGCGCCGCCTGGGCGGTCGGCAACGACACCGGCCCGACCCACCTCGTCGCCGTCACCGGCTGCCCGACCCTGGCGCTGTTCGGGGCCGAGAGCGACCCGGCGCGCTGTGCCCCGCGCGGCCCGGCGACCCAGGTGCTGCGCCACCTCCCTCTGGCCGATCTGCCGGTGGAGGCCGTCAAGGCCGCCCTCGCCGCGCTTCCCGCCCGGGTCTGACCCGCCGGCGACGAACTTGACGCGGCGCGGTGGGGCTGGCCATGTCCGCCTCCCGCAAACCCCAGGGAGCCTGGAACCAAGCCGATGCCTGCCATCACCCTGCCCGACGGATCCGTGCGCGTCTTCGACGGGCCCGTCACCGGCACGACGGTGGCGGCCTCCATCGGCCCGGGCCTGGCCAAGGCCGCGCTGGCCATGGAGGTGGACGGCCAGCTGCAGGACCTCTCGCGCGAGATCGAGTCCGACGCCCGGCTGCGCTTCGTCACCCGCAAGGACGAGCAGGCGCTGGAGCTGATCCGCCACGACTGCGCCCATGTGCTGGCCGAAGCCGTGCAGGCGCTGTTCCCGGGCACCCAGGTCACAATCGGGCCCGCCATCGAGAACGGCTTCTACTACGACTTCCACCGCAACGAGCCCTTCACCCCCGAGGACTTCCCGGCCATCGAGGCGAAGATGCGCGAGATCATCGCGCGCAACGCCGGCTTCGAGCGCGTCGTCACCACCCGCCACGAGGCGATGGCCCTCTTCGAGGAGAAGGGCGAGAAGTACAAGGTCGAGCTGATCCGCGACCTGCCGCGCGGCGAGACCATCACCCTCTATCGCCAGGGCGAGTGGGTGGACCTTTGCCGCGGGCCGCACATGCGCGGCACCGGCGATATCGGCGACGCCTTCAAGCTGATGAAGGTGGCCGGCGCCTATTGGCGCGGCGACCACCGCAACGCGATGCTGTCGCGCATCTATGGCACCGCCTGGCGCGACCGGAAGGAACTCGACGCCTATCTCCACCAGCTGGAGGAAGCCGAGCGCCGCGACCACCGGAAGATCGGCAAGGAGATGGGCCTCTTCCACCTGCAGGAGGAAGCGGTCGGCAGCGTCTTCTGGCACCCGAAGGGCTGGCGCCTGTATCGCACCGTCGAGGGCTACATGCGCCGCCGGCTCGATGAGGCCGACTACCAGGAGGTGAAGACGCCCCAGCTGCTCGACCGCAGGCTGTGGGAAGCCTCCGGCCACTGGGAGAAGTTCCGAGAGAGCATGTTCATCGCCACCGTCGAGGACGAGTCCGAGAAGGACCGCGTGCTCGCGCTCAAGCCGATGAACTGCCCCTGCCACGTGCAGATCTTCAACCAGGGCATCCGGTCCTACCGCGAGTTGCCGCTGCGCATGGCGGAATTCGGCGCGTGCCACCGCTACGAGCCTTCCGGTGCGCTGCACGGCATCATGCGTGTGCGCGCCTTCACCCAGGACGACGCGCACATCTTCTGCGAGGAGCATCAGATCGCCGCGGAGACGGTGCGCTTCGTGGAGCTGCTCTCTTCGATCTACCGCGACCTCGGCTTCGACAGCTTCCGGGTGAAGTTCAGCGACCGCCCGGCAAAGCGCGCCGGCGACGACGCCACCTGGGACCGCGCCGAGGGCGCGCTGAAGCAGGCCTGCGAGACCGCGGGCGTGGACTACGTGCTGAACCCGGGGGAGGGCGCCTTCTACGGTCCGAAGCTGGAATTCGTGCTGCGCGACGCGATCGGGCGGGACTGGCAGTGCGGCACGCTGCAGGTGGACTTCGTGCTGCCGGAGCGGCTGGATGCCGAATACGTGGCCGAGGACGGCAGCCGGAAGCGCCCGGTGATGCTGCACCGTGCCATCCTGGGAAGCTTCGAACGCTTCCTCGGCATCCTGATCGAGCAGCATGCCGGCCGCTTCCCACTGTGGCTGGCGCCGGTGCAGGTGGTGGTCGCCACCATCGTGGACGACGCCGCCCCCTTCGCGCGGGAAGCCGCGGCGGCGCTGCAGAAGGCCGGCCTCTCGGTCTCGCTGGACCTGCGGAACGAGAAGATCAACCGCAAGGTCGTGGACCACATCGACCAGCGCGTCCCCGTCCTGGCCGTGGTCGGCCGGCGGGAGGCGGAGGAGCGCAGCCTGGTGCTGCGCCGCCTGCCTGGGCGGGAGCAGGAGACGGTCCCCCTGGCCCAGGCGGTGGCCCGACTGGCGGAAGAGGCGGCCGCCCCCGACCTTCGGGTTGCAACCGCCTGAGCGGATCGCCATAAAGCTGGGTCGATTCCTATCCCGGCCCTGGGGCGCCGGCGGTGCATGGACACCGCCGGCGCGCCGGGCCAGCCGCAACGTCACTGCATGCGCAACAACGACAGGAGAGCGCCATACCCCGAGGACCGATGCCCGCCCAGCTGCCGACACGCGACGGCCCGCGGGTGAATGAGGAGATCCGCTCGCCGCAGGTGCGGCTGATCGACCAGGATGGCGAGATGCTGGGCGTGATGAGCGCGCGGGAAGCGCTGATCCGCGCCTATGACGTGGGCCTGGATCTGCTGGAGATCAGCCCGAACGCCGTGCCGCCGGTGGTGAAGATCCTCGACTACGGCAAGTACAAGTACGAGCAGCAGAAGAAGGCCAACGAGGCACGCAAGCGCCAGAAGGTCGTCGAGATCAAGGAAATCAAGGTCCGCCCGAACATCGATGACCACGACTACGACGTGAAGATGCGCCAGATGAAGGAGTTCATCGGCGAGGGCGACAAGGTGAAGGTCACGCTGCGCTTCCGCGGCCGCGAGATGGCGCACCAGGACCTGGGCCTGAAGGTGCTCGACCGCATCCGCACCGAGCTGGCGGAGACGACGAAGGTGGAATCCATGCCCCGCCTGGAGAACCGCCAGATGATCATGGTGCTGGCGCCGAAGTAGGCGCCAGCGGCAGGCTCAGCGCATGGCGAGGCCGGCTCGGCGCCGCCCCGCCGCGGCGAGTCCGAGCAGGCCGGCCAGCAGCAGCCCCAGGGAAGGCGGTGCCGGCACCGTCACCGCCGACACCGTGGCCACGTCGACGGATGTCGGCGTTCCCACGAAATCGACGCGGTAGGTGGACCGCGCGTAGTCGAAGTCCCAGACCGTCACCTGGTTTCCGGAATCGGCAGCCAGCGCGGCCGACAGCGTCTGCAGGAGGTCCGGACTGTCGATCAGGTTGACCGTGGTGGACAGCACCGTCTGGGTCAGGAAGGTCAGGACGAGCAGGCTCGACGGCAGGTAGACCGCCTGCTGCCCGTAGATCACGTCACGCAGGTTCGGACGCGGCACGGGATCGATGCCGTTCTTCATGCCGAAGTAGTTCTGAGTCGGCGCGGAGGAGTTGAAGGTGAGCGTGACGGTGATGCTGTTGATGGTGATGTCGGCTGACCCACCAGGCAGGAAGTAGGTGAACCGATCGTCGTAGGATGGGCCGCTGTTGCCCGTGCTGGTGGCGTTGGCAAGCGGGAAGCGCTGCGTGATCCGGTAGCCATAGCCGCCGAGGCTCGCAGGGTTGTCGGGCGTGCCGACGCCGAAGGTGCCGATGTCGGTGCCGAGCGTCACCACGCCCGTCGTGGTGAAGACGATGGTCGAGGCCGTCGCCGGACCGACTGCCCAGCCCACCAGCACCAGGCCAAGTGCCGCAGGCGCCGCCCGCCGGAGAATGCTTGCAGCCAATGTCGCCCTCCGCGCGAGGTCACCGTTCGCAGGACGCTACCGCATCGTTCCGGACAGCGGTAGATCCATCCTCGCTGGCAAGCCCCTGCAGGCGGCCTGGCTCACCCGGCCTCCATCGCCGCCTCCTTCTTCCGGCGGATGCTGGGCAGCAGCATCATGGCCAGGGCGATAGCCGCCAGGGCCAGCAGTGTCGCGCTGATCGGCCGTTCGAAGAACACGATCGCATCGCCGCGCGACAGCAGCATGGCGCGACGCAGGTGCTCCTCCATCATCGGCCCGAGCACGAAGCCGAGGAGCAGGGGCGCGCCCTCCATCTTCAGCTTGGCGAAGACGTAGCCGATGATGCCGAAGGCAGCCATGACATACATGTCGAAGACGTTGTTGTTCAGGCTGTAGGCGCCGATGAGACAGAAGATCAGGATGCCGACGAACAGGTACTTGTAGGGCACCCGCAGCAGCTGCACCCACATGCCGATCAGCGGCAGGTTGATGACCAGCAGCATCAGGTTGCCGACCCACATCGAAGCGATCAGGCCCCAGAACAGCTGCGGCTGTGCCTCCACCATGCGGGGACCGGGCTGAATGCCCTGGATGATCAGCGCGCCGACCATCAGCGCCATCACGGCGTTGGAGGGGATGCCGAGGGTCAGCAGCGGGATGAAGCTGGTCTGCGCGCCGGCGTTGTTGGCGCTTTCGGGCCCGGCCAGGCCCTCGATGGCGCCCTTGCCGAACTTCTCGGGACGGCGCGTGATCCGCCGCTCCAGCATGTAGGAGGCGAAGGCCGAGAGCGAGGCACCGCCACCGGGCAGGATGCCGAGCACGGTGCCGAGGAGCGTGCCGCGCACCGCGGCGGGTGCAGCGTAGCGCCACTCCTCCCGCGTCAGCCAGAGCTTGCCGCGCTTGACGACGATGCCCTTGCGGATCTCCGGGTTCTCCAGGTTCAGCACCACCTCGGCGATGCCGAACAGCCCCATCGCCAGCACGACGAAGTTGATGCCGTCCGACAGTTCCGGCACGCCGAAGGTGAAGCGCTGCTGGCCGGTCTGCACATCGGTGCCGACCAGGCCGAGGCAGACGCCCAGCACCACCATCCCGACCGCCTTGATCACGCTGCCCTGCGCCAGCACGCAGGACACGATCAGGCCGAGCAGCATGAGGGCGAAGTAGTCGGGCGGCCCGAAGGACAGCGCGACCTGCGTCAGCACCGGGCCGGAAGCCGCGACGACGAAGGTGGCGACCGTGCCGGCGAAGAACGACCCCAGCGCCGCCGTGGCCAGGGCCGCGCCTGCGCGGCCCTGCTGGGCCATCTGGTAGCCTTCCAGCGTCGTCACCACCGCCGAGATCTCGCCCGGCAGGTTGAGCAGGATCGCCGTGGTCGATCCGCCGTATTGCGACCCGTAGTAGATGCCGGCCAGCATGATGATCGCCGTCGTCGGGTCCAGCCCGAAGGTCAGCGGCAGCAGCAGGGAGATCGTCGCCGTCGGCCCAAGCCCCGGCAGCACGCCGATCGCCGTGCCGATCATGGCGCCGAGGAAGGCGAAGAGCAGGTTGTTGAGGCTGAGCGCGACCTGGAAGCCGAGGATCAGGTTGTCGATCATGCCGGGGCCTCAGGCTTCGAAGACGAGCCAGATCGCGGAGCCGACCAGCCCCGCCTCCAGCGCGCCGGCGATAGGGGAGGGGGCGTCGCCGGCGGCCAGCCGCAGCATCGGCGCGCCGAGTGCCCCGGCCAGCACTGGCCCGACCCACTCCGCCGCCGTCGCGACGAGGGCGATGGCGACCAGCATCCGGCGGGTCCGCGGCGGCATCTTGACCTGGATCATCGCGACGCGCCCTTCCCATTGTTAATGGGCGCCTTCTGTGGCCCAGACCGATCGCGGTCACCTCGCATTCGCGCGTGGTCACTGTCTCGTCAGCCGTTGCGCATGCGGGGCACGACCCCGTCCGAAGGCTCCCGCCCGGCCGCGACCCGGCGCCATCGGCCTTGACCGAGGCCTGCTCCGCGGCCTATCCACCGCACCGAGGTCCGCCCCGGACCCATCTGGTCGTCCCGCCCGGCGCGGGATGGCTCCGCCGCTCCGCGAAGGCTCGCGCAGCGGCGCTTTCGCGTTTGGGGCGGTCGCAACGGAAGGAACCACCCGGCCCGATGTTCGAGGCCCCCCATGTTTGAGGCTCTGGGCAACAGGCTGACCGGGGTCTTCGACAAGCTGCGCCGCCGCGGCGCGCTGTCGGAGGCCGACGTCCAGGAAGCGCTGCGCGAGGTCCGCGTCGCGCTGCTGGAGGCCGACGTCGCGCTGCCGGTGGTGAAGGACCTGACCGCCAAGGTGCGGGAGCGCGCGGTGGGCGCGGAGGTCATCCGCTCCGTCTCGCCGGCCCAGCAGGTGGTCAAGATCGTCAACGACGCCCTGGTCGAGGCGCTGGGCGGCGGCGCGAACGACGACGGCAAGCGCGGCATCGACCTGAACGCGCCGGCGCCGGTGCCGATCCTGATGGTGGGCCTGCAGGGCTCGGGCAAGACCACCACGTCGGGCAAGATCGCGCTGCGGCTGCGGATGCGCGAGCGCAAGAAGGTGCTGCTGGCCTCGCTCGACGTGCACCGGCCGGCGGCGCAGCTGCAGTTGCAGCAGCTGGCCGAGCGGGCCGAGGTGACCTCCCTGCCGATCGTCGCCGGCGAGACGCCGCTGCAGATCGCCGCGCGCGCGATGGATGTGGCGCGGCGCGAGCTCTACGACGTGGTGGTGCTGGACACCGCCGGCCGCCTCGCCATCGACGAGGCGCTGATGGCCGAGGTCGCGGAGGTGAAGGCCTTCGCCAAGCCGCACGAGACGCTGCTGGTCGTGGACGCCATGACCGGCCAGGACGCGGTGAACACCGCTCGCGCCTTCCAGGACAAGGTCGGCGTGACCGGCGTGGTGATGACCCGCGTCGATGGCGATGCGCGCGGCGGCGCCGCGCTCTCCATGCGCGCGGTCACCGGCGCGCCGATCAAGCTGCTTGGCGCTGGCGAGAAGCTGGATGCGCTCGAGGATTTCCACCCCGACCGCATCGCCAACCGCATCCTCGGCATGGGCGACATCGTCAGCCTGGTCGAGAAGGCGGCGGAGACGCTGGACCAGGCGGAAGCCGAGAAGCTGGCGAAGAAGATGCAGAAGGGGTCCTTCGACCTCGAGGACTACGCATCCCAGCTCAAGCAGATCGGCAAGATGGGCAGCCTCTCCGGCATGCTCGGAATGCTGCCCGGCCTCGGCAAGATGAAGTCGCAGATCGAGAACGCGAATCTCGACCAGACCATGCTGAAGCGCCAGGCGGCGATCATCGCCAGCATGACGCCGAAGGAGCGCCGGACGCCCGACATCATCAAGGCGAGCCGGAAGAAGCGTATCGCCGCCGGCAGCGGCACCTCCGTGCAGGAGGTGAACAAGCTGCTCAAGCAGTTCGACGACATGTCCGCGATGATGAAGCGGATGAACAAGCTCGGCCAGAAGGGGATGATGCGGGGCGGACTCTCCGCGCTGATCCCTGGCCTTGGAAACAAGCGACCGTTCTGAACAGGAGCACCCGGACTAATGGCCCTCAAGATCCGCCTCGCCCGCGCCGGCGCGAAGAAGCGTCCGTACTACCACATCGTGGTGGCCGACAGCCGCAGCCCGCGCGACGGCCGCTTCATCGAGAAGCTGGGCAGCTACAACCCGATGCTGCCGTCCGACCACCCGGACCGCGTGCGCCTCTTCGCCGAGCGCATCAACCACTGGAAGTCGCAGGGCGCGCTGCCGACGGAGCGCGTGGCGAAGTTCCTGGGCCATGCCGGCCTGGCGCCGATGCCGGTCTTCGCGGAGCAGCCGAAGAAGTCGGCGCCGAAGAAGAAGGCGCAGGAGCGCGCCGCCGCAGCCGCCGCGGCGGCGGGCTGACGCTTAGCGTCTGACGGGTCATGTCGGTGAAGCGCGTGTTGCTCGGCGAGATCGGGAGGCCGCACGGTGTGCGGGGCCTGGTGCGCCTGCACGCCTTCACGGCCGACCCGAAGGCTATCGGCAGCTACGGCCCGCTGACGGACGCCACGGGCACGCGCAGCTTCGTCGTCACCGCTATGCCGGGCGGCCTCGGCCGGATCGACGGCGTGACGGACCGCGACGCCGCGTCGCGGCTGACCGGCACGAAGCTCTACGTCGCGTGCGACCGTCTGCCGCCGCCGGCCGACCCGGAGGAGTTCCTGCTGGCCGACCTTGAGGGCCTGCAGGCCTTCGCGGCGGACGGCAGCGCGCTCGGCACGGTGCGCAGCGTGGAGGAGTACGGCGCCGGCCCCTTCCTGGTCATCCAGGGCGCGGGCGGGGAGCGGCTGATCCCCTTCACCAGGGCGGCCGTGCCGGTGGTGGACGTCGCCGCCGGGCGCCTGACCGTCGTGCCGCCGCCGGAAGTCACGGTGGAGCCGCACCAGGGGGAGGAACACGCCGCATGACCTGGCGCGCTTCCGTCCTGAGCCTGTTCCCCGAGATGTTCCCGGGCCCGCTCGGCCTGTCCCTCGCCGGCCGTGCGCTGCGCGACGGACGCTGGTCGCTGGAGGCCCTGGACATCCGCGGCTTCGCCACCGACCGCCACCGCACCGTGGATGACACACCCTTCGGCGGCGGCGCGGGCATGGTGATGCGGCCGGACGTGGTGGATGCGGCGGTGGGCGCCGCGGTCGCCACAAACCCCGGCGCGCCACTGGTCTATCTCACGCCACGCGGTCGCCTGCTGGACCAGGTGCTGGTGCGCGAACTCGCGGCGGGGCCGGGCGTCACGCTGCTCTGCGGCCGCTACGAGGGCGTGGACCAGCGCGTCATCGAGGCCCGCCGCATGATCGAGCTCTCGGTCGGCGACGTCGTGCTCTCGGGGGGGGAGGTCGCGGCCATCCTGCTGCTCGACGCCTGCGTGCGCCTGCTGCCGGGCGTGATGGGCGCAAGCGAGAGCGCGGTCGAGGAAAGCCACGGTCCGGAAGGGCTGCTGGAATACCCCCACTACACGCGGCCGGCCGAGTGGCAGGGCCGTAAGGTGCCGGAGGTTTTGCTCTCCGGCCACCACGCCGAGGTCGCCCGCTGGCGGCGGGAGCGCGCGGAAGAGGCCACGCGCACGCGCCGCCCGGACCTCTGGGCCAGGCACGTCAACCGAAACGGCGGGGAACCCGGGCGGCTGGACGGCCACCCGGCTGCCGCCTAGACACAGCACACAAGGGAACCACACCGATGAACCTGCTCCAGCAGTTCGAGGCCGCCCAGCAGGCCCGCCTCTCCGCCGCCCGCCCGACGCCGGATTTCGCGCCGGGCGACACCGTCCGCGTCATGGTGAAGGTGGTCGAGGGCGAGCGCACCCGCACCCAGGCCTATGAGGGCGTGTGCATCGCACGGTCCAACCGCGGCCTGAACAGCAACTTCACCGTCCGCAAGCTGTCCTACGGCGAGGGCGTGGAGCGCGTCTTCCCGCTGTATTCGCCGAACGTGGCGGAGATCCAGGTGGTCCGCCGCGGCCGCGTGCGGCGCGCGAAGCTCTATTACCTGCGCGGCCGCACCGGCAAGTCGGCGCGCATCCAGGAGCGGGCGCGCGAGACCACGACGGCGCAGGCCGAAGGCTGAACAAGTAACCCGCGCGGCGCCGGAAGGCCCGCGCGGTCCTGCTTCAAGGGATCGGGGAAACGATGTCGGCAACACGGCCGCGTACGCTGTTCGACAAGATCTGGGACGCCCACGTCGTCGAGAGGCTGCCCGACGGCACCGTGGTCCTCTACATCGACAAGCACCTCACCCACGAGGTCACCAGCCCGCAGGCCTTCGAGGGCCTGCGGATGGCCGGCCGCAAGGTGCGCCGCCCCGATGCGACGATCGCCGTGGTGGACCACAACATCGCCACCGACGCCTCCCGCTACGGCACCATCGAGGATCCCGAGAGCCGCCAGCAGGTCGAGACGCTGGAGCGGAACGTCAAGGAATTCGGCGTTCCCTACATCCCGCTGACCGATCAGCGGCAGGGCATCGTCCATGTCATCGGGCCGGAGCTCGGCCTGAGCCTGCCCGGCATGACGATCGTCTGCGGCGACAGCCACACCTCCACGCATGGCGCCATGGGCGCGCTGGCCTTCGGCATCGGCACGTCCGAGGTGGAGCACGTGCTCGCCACCCAGACGCTGCTGCAGAAGCCGGCGAAGAACATGCGCGTGCTGGTCGAGGGCAACCTGGCCGTCGGCTGCACCGCCAAGGACATCGTGCTGGCGATCATCGGGAAGATCGGCACCGCCGGCGGCACCGGCCATGTCATCGAGTATGCGGGCGACGCGATCCGGGCGCTCGACATGGCCGGCCGCATGACCGTCTGCAACATGTCGATCGAGGGCGGTGCGCGCGCCGGCATGGTGGCGCCGGACCAGACCACCTTCGACTACGTGAAGGGCCGCCCCTTCGCGCCGAAGGGCGAGGCCTATGACCGCGCCGTCGCCTGGTGGAAGACGCTGCCTTCCGACCCGGGCGCGCATTTCGACCGCGAAGTGAAGCTCGACGCCCACGCCATCGCGCCGCAGGTCACCTGGGGCACCAGCCCCGAGGATGTTCTGCCCATCACGGGCAACGTCCCGAACCCCGCTGACTTCGCCGATGAGGCGAAGCGCGCCCAGGTGCAGCGCATGCTGGACTACATGGGGCTGACGGCCGGCCAGCGCCTGCAGGACCTGAGGGTGGACGTGGTCTTCATCGGCTCCTGCACCAACAGCCGCATCGAGGACCTCCGCGCCGCCGCGGCGATCGCCGAGGGCCGCAAGGTTGCCGACGGCGTCCGCGCGCTCGTCGTGCCTGGCTCCGGCCTCGTGAAGGCGCAGGCCGAGCAGGAGGGTCTTGACCGCGTCTTCAAGGAAGCCGGCTTCGAGTGGCGCGAGGCCGGCTGCTCCATGTGCCTCGGCATGAACCCGGACAAGCTGAAGCCCGGCCAGCGCAGCGCCAGCACCTCCAACCGCAACTTCGAGGGCCGCCAGGGCCCGGGCGGGCGCACGCACCTGCTCTCGCCCGCCATGGCCGCCGCCGCCGCGCTCGCCGGCCATCTGGCCGATGTTCGCGACTTCCAGCCGAAGGGGTAGGGACCGATGCAGGCCTTCACCACGCTGACCGGCATCGCGGCGCCGCTGCCGGAAGCCAATGTGGACACCGACAAGATCATCCCGGCGCGCTTCCTCAAGACCATCGCGCGCACGGGGCTGGGCAAGAACCTCTTCGCCAACGTCCGCTACAAGGCCGACGGCAGCGAGAACCCGGACTTCATCCTGAACCGCGAGCCCTACCGAAAGTCCGAGATCCTCGTCGCGCTGGACAATTTCGGCTGCGGCTCCTCGCGCGAGCACGCGCCCTGGGCGCTGCTGGATTTCGGCATCCGCTGTGTGATCGCGCCGTCCTTCGGCGACATCTTCCACAACAACAGCTTCAAGAACGGCATCCTGCCCATCCGGCTGCCGCGCGAGATCTGCGAGAAGCTGATGGAGGATGCCAAGCTCGGCGCCAATGCCCGCCTCACCGTCGATCTCGCCCGTCAGGTCGTGGTGCGCCCAAACGGCGAGGAGATCCCCTTCGAGGTGGACGCCTTCCGCAAGCACCTGCTGCTGAACGGCCTGGACGACATCGGCCAGACGCTGCAGCACGCGCCCGCCATCGACGGCTTCGAGGCACGGCAGAAAGCCGCCCAACCCTGGCTCTACGCCTGACCGACCGGATCCCCCCGCCATGCCCGCCAACAAGAAGCTCCTGATCCTTCCCGGGGACGGCATCGGCCCCGAGGTGGTGCGGGAGACCCGGCGCATCATCGAATGGATGGAACGCCGCCGCGCCGTCTCCTTCGAGATCGAGGAAGGTCTCGTGGGCGGCGCTGCGCTGGACGCCACCGGATCGCCCTGCCCCGACGAGACGGTGGCCGCGGCAAAGGCCGCTGACGCCGTGCTGTTCGGCTCGGTCGGCGGCCCCAAGTGGGACAGCCTGCCCTTCGACCAGCGGCCGGAGCTCGGCATCCTGCGGCTGCGCAAGGACCTCGGCCTCTTCGCCAACCTCCGCCCAGCGGTGGTGCTGGACCCGCTGCTGGATGCCTCCGCACTGAAGCCGGACCTCGTGCGCGGCCTCGACATCATGATCGTCCGCGAGACCACCGGCGGCGTCTATTTCGGTGAGCCACGCGGCGTGACCACTGGCGCCGACGGCAAGCGCACCGGCCTCGACACCCAGATCTATCACGAGGACGAGATCGCCCGTGTCGCGCGCGTCGCCTTCGAACTCGCCCGCAAGCGCCGCAACAAGGTGACCAGCGTCGAGAAGGCGAATGTCATGCAGTCCGGCCGCCTCTGGCGCGCCGTTGTGGGCGAGGTGCACAAGGCCGAGTTCGCCGATGTCGAGCTGCAGCACATGTATGCCGACAACTGCGCCATGCAGCTCGCCAGCCGCCCGAAGCAGTTCGACGTCATCCTGGGCGACAACCTGTTCGGCGACGTGCTCTCCGACCTGGCGGCGGCGCTGACCGGCTCGCTCGGCATGCTGCCCTCCGCCACGCTCGGCGCGGTGCAGCCCTCCGGCAAGCGTCACGCGCTGTATGAGCCGATCCACGGCTCGGCGCCGGACATCGCCGGCAAGGGCATCGCGAATCCGTCCGCGCAGATCCTCTCCTTCGCCATGCTGCTGCGCCTCTCCTTCGGCATGGAGGAGGATGCGAAGCTGCTGGAGACGGCGGTGGAGAAGGTGCTGGCAGGCGGCCTGCGCACGGCCGACATCATGGCCCCCGGCATGGCGCGCGTCGGCACCAGCGTGATGGGCGAGGCGGTGCTGCGCGAGCTCGACAAGCTGGCGGGGTGAAAGCGCGGGCGGAGGGGTTGCACCGCCCCGCCGCCCCGGCTACATCGCGCCCCACGGCTGGACCCGTAGCTCAATTGGATAGAGCACCAGACTACGGATCTGGGGGTTAGGGGTTCGAATCCTCTCGGGTCCGCCAGGAAGCTAGGTCCGCTGCGGGTTTCCGCCGGCCTATCGAAAACTACCCCCGTCTTTACCCCCTGCATTCGCTTTGGTGCGGCCGCAAACAATTGCGGCGGGCTAACGGATGTGCTCTTGAAGGTGGTGCGGCGGGTAGGGAGATTGATGGCGCTCTTTCGGACTTTTGTTCACGGGAGCCGCGATCTCCTGGTCGAAGGTGCCGAGCTGCGCTTTAGATGTGAGCATGTCGGACAACATCGCCCCATCGCCACGCACTCGCCACAGCGACGCCGCGCCGCCAACGCGGGTCCGCTTTTTCTACATCAAGAGCCAAGGCTTTCGAGTCGTCCACGTGGACGGCGTCATTGGCGGCATCACGCCTCGCGGTCTGATTCACTTTGGCGTCTACAGTGAGCGGGCCGCGATGCCTCAGACGGTGGAGCAGCAGGTCACTCCCGAAGGCAAGCTCGGTGCGGTGATTGAACAGAGCGGAAAGGACGGCATCGTTCGAGAGATCGACGTCGATCTCATTCTGACAGTGTCAGCGGCGGCGGACCTCAGAGACTGGCTGACTGCTCGGATCGACGATGCCAAGCGCCTTCACGCAGCCGAGCAAGACGCCCAAGACCAAACCAATGCTGCATCTGGAGGAAGGGAAAGCCCGTGACCCTTGATGCATTGGTCATGTACCCGCCCCAGGATTCAGCAGTGGTGCACAGAGCCCGCGGTCAAGGCTGGTTCGCTCCACAAGAGAAGGCAAGTGACTCTGCATTAGGCTATGGATTCCACAACCTTTGCTCGGTGGCTGGGGAGGCAGATCGACTTTATCCGCCCGGCGCTGAGGCCAAGCATCCCAGGACTGCTGTGGCGTCAGGATGCGCTTTCAATCTGCACGTTATCGTTCACATAACCGCGCGAGCCCCAAAGCTCCTACAGACGCACGAAGCACCTGGCGCTTCGGGCTACACATGGGAACAGGCGCAGTCTTGGATGAATGCTGCCTTTGAGCGGTCTCACCCGGTGGTGGAGTATCTCGACTAGGCAGAATGACACGCAAGATCCCGGATCCTGACGAGGAGCTATACAGCGCCTGCAGTCAGCTAGATGCGACCAAAGCACGGTCGTTCTATGCTCGATCCATTCCTGCCTCGCTCCCTGCCGGCGGTTTAGGAACTGGCCACCTCCAGAGCGGTGTCAGATACGCTGCATATGATCACGCACAGCGGCGTTTCGCCGTTCGTCGCGGCCTCTGTCTTGTGCTGACGCATGAGTGCGACCTGGATCCGGGCAACACCAAGATGGTGGCTGGTGACATGATTGTCCTGCCGGTTGTGGGCTTCGCAGACGCAGTTGCGAGCTGGCGGGCGAGCGGCTCAGATGAGGAACGAGAGAAGCTGATCGGATTCATCAACAACGTTGCAGCAGGGCATGTATCGCAACTCTGGTGGTTCCCACCATGGCCTCCGCAACTCCCCCTCGGCGGCTTTGGGTTCTTGAACCGTATCAGCCACACGCATTCAGATCTCGCTGACGCGGAAGGCCCAGTTTACGCTACGTCTCTCACCAACATCGCTCTCTCCAGGCTGCAGGCGCACATGGAGACCCACCTGTTTCGGCCGCGGAGTGAGGATTCGCCGCTGCCCGGGGCGTGGTGAAGCAGCACTGGCGTATGCTCATTTTCAACGCTTGCCTTTACGACGGTGCGTTCTCTCCCCAGCACAGCAGGAACACCCGCACGCCCGGCGGCGCCTCGGCCGAGCCGAACGCCTCACGCATCACCTCGTCGGCGGGTCGCTCGCCCTTCCACAGCAGCACGAGCCGTTCCTGGGTGGCCTCCAGGCGCTCCAGGCGCCGCCTCAGGTCTCGCATCATCGCTTCTGCCCTTCCGCCTCTCGTGCCGCCTCCAGAGCCTCCAGGCGGGCCGCCAGATCGGCTGTCTCGATCGTCCGCCGGTGCGACTCCACGATTGCCGCGACGGCCTGCCCCTCGTCGGGGGTGAGCTCGCCCGCCGCGACGGCCTCGGCGATCGCGCCGACCGCCGTCACGGCATCGGCCGCGGAGCGCATGGCCGGCAGGTCAAACGGCACCGCGCGCCCCTTCCGCTCCGGCCAGAGGCGCCGCAGCAGGATCTCCGCGGCGCGCATGTCGCCGGCCTTCGCGTCCTCGATCACGCGCTTGAGCACGTCCTGCGCCGCGGCCTCGCCGATCGCGTCCAGCGCCACCAGGGCGGCATGCCGGGCGCCTCGCGGCCGGCCCGGGTTGCCAGGCAGGAAGCGCCCGGTCGCCGCATCGCGCTCGTTCCGATCTCCGGCCGTTGTATCGGCGCGCTCGGGAGGGTCAGGCGGCATCGCTCAGGCCCTCGGCTGTGGGTCGGGGCGGGGGTTCGGCCGGCCGGGGCCGCGCCAGCGCCGCGCGGGGCGAGGGGTTGAGGCGGAGCCGTTCTCCGCCGACCTTGCCCCCTCTACCGCGCCGGGACGTTCCCGCGTTCCCACGTTCCCGGCCCCTATAGGGGGCCTGGGAACGCTGGGAACGGGGAACGCTGTTCCCGGCCCCAAGCGGGGAACGCCTGGGAACGCTTGGGAACGGGGGAGGCGGTGCGCGGTCATGTCGGCCAAGCCTGTGCGCTGGTGAAGCCGGCGAAGCCCTTGCGCTTCAATGCGTCGAGAGCCTTCGCCTCGCGGCGCTGCGCAGGACGGGTGATCGGCAGCGGGCCGTTCCCGTCGCTGGGAACGCCGGCGCGCACCTCGTCCTCAGTGAACCAGCCAGCGCGGAGCAGCCGGGCGCGGAGTTGGGAACGCTCCACGGCGGCGACCATCGGCATGTCGTGCTGAGGGCGCGAGGGCGGCGCATCGGCCGCCAGGTCGCGCAGCTCGCGCAGGAGGAGCGCAGCGTCGTCTCGGAGCCGCGCCTCTGCCTTCCGTCGTGCTGCATCGGCCGCGCTGCCGCCGCCGTGCTCGATCTCCTCGGCCACCGGCGCCGTCACCTCGTCGCCGTCCTCGTCCACGCCGAGCGGCTCACCGCGGATGGTGAACGCCATGTCTGCCAGGGCGACCCCGTTGCGGTTCTTGCCGAGATGGATGGTTCGCGCCCCGGGCCCGTCCTCGGGCGCCTCCACGCGGAGGGTCACGTCGGCGTCGCCGTTCAGCACACTGTGCCCGCGCGGCGTCGCGCCGCCCGTGCCGTTGCTGCTGCCCGCCTTCGCGCCGTGGTGCACCACCAGCACGGCCCGCGTGCGGCTGCAAAGCGCCCGCAGGATGTGAACGGCGCGGCTCATGCTCCGGCCGTCGTTCTCGTCCAGGCCTGGAAAGGCGCGAGCCATGGTGTCGATCACGATGAGCACCGCGCCGATGCGGTCGGCTGCCGCCAGGATTGCCGCCAGATCGCCGGGCTCGGTAGCGCCGTCGCCCTGCAGGTCGATCGGCTCCACAAGAATCCGCAGGTTGTCGGCATCGCCATAGACAGCGCGCAGCGCGGCCGCGCGCTGCTGCATGCCCGCACCGTCCTCGGCGGCGACGTAGAGCACCGGGCCGCGACGCGTGCGCCGGCCGAAAGCTCGCGCACCGCAGGCGATGGCGTGGGCGAGGTAGGGCGCGACCACGCTCTTGCCGCTGCCAGGCGGTCCGAACATCACGGCCAGGTCGCCCGGCGCGATGAGCCCCTTGACGATGTAGCCGCGCAGCGGAGCGCCCGAGCACTCGGCCAGCGTGAGCAGCCGCAGATTGCGAGGCGCCGGCGCAGGAGCCCGCGCGAAGGTGCCTTCCGGCCCCATCTCCTGGAGGATGCGAGCAACGGCCGGCCGGTTCGCGTCCATCGCCCGGTTGAACGCAGCCGCGCCATCGGTCTCGCTCAGCGGGTCGGGCGCGAAGGCCGCAAGGATCGGGTCGTGCTCCATGCCGGGCACGCTCACGCCGCTCGCCGCCCCGGCACAGCAGCGCGCAAGGCAGCCCACCGGACGGCGTAGAACCAGCACGCCGCAGCCTGCAGCGAGCACGCGCGGACCCAGGCGATCATCTCGAGCGCCCCGCGCCCATGCGTGCCTGTCTCGGTGCAGCGCCATTCGGCGCGCTCCGCATCCAGCAGCACTGGCGCCAGCCGATGGCGCTCCAGCCTCAGCAGGTGTGGCGCGTCCGTCACCGGCGCCGCGCGGTCGAAAAGCAGCGGCACAGCCAGCGCCACCGCCTCGGCCTCGGGCGAGTGCCCGACGAGCTGGTGCGGCACGGTCTCCGCCAGCACGTAGGGCCAGCGCATAGCCCTCTCAGCCAGGTCGCCGTGCGCCGTCATGCCGCCGGCTCCCGCCGCCGCCAGCGCCGATCGCCGGCTGCGATCTGCAGCGCAAGCCGCAGCGTGTCCGCGCCTTCCGATGTGCGCCCGCACTCGATCGACCGGAGCGCCACCGTGGCGAGGTCGAGCACGGCGCGGTCAAGTCGCGCCTCGCGGCGGCCCGGCCTGGGATGGGCCGCATCCACCGCGGGGGTTGGCTCAGGGGTAGGGGAAAGCAGCAGGCGCGCAGCCTTACCGTGACCGTAGATCCGCGCGGAGGAATGGTCCGCCGAACCGCTTGCTATCGCCTCTCGGGGCGGGGTATCGGTCATCTCGTCTACCTCGCTGCATCATCCGCCCCTGTCCGCGTGCCACCGCGGGCGGGGGCTTCTCGTTCAAGGGCCGGTGTCCAAGGCGGCGCGGCGCCGGAACATCGCGTGCGCGTCGTGGAGGCCCTCCCAGGCGGCGAGCCGCGCGCGAGGCGGCAGGCTCATCACCTCGGCCCACAAGGGGCGCACGTCCTGCTCGGGATCCGCCATCACGGAGGCGACCACGCGGGCCACCGCCCGCTCTGCAAGGTCGATGTCGGCAGTGCTCGGCGGGCGGCGCATCTCGGCCATCATCGCTGCCTGCGCATCGGCCGCAGCCTCATGCTCGCCCATCGTCGCCGAGACGCCCTGACGGGCGAGCCAACGCGCCTCAAAACGGGCCACCGTTGCGTCGCTCATCCGCGGAGCCACACGACGGCGATCGACAGGACGAGTACGGCGGCTGTGCAGGTCACGGCGCACTGGAACCCGGTGCGCCTGACGCCAGCCTCGCCTCGCGTCAGGTCGAGCGCTGCGGCGCGGAGAATGAACCGCGGTGCCGCCGCCCGAATGACCCCACCCAGGGCGGCGGCCCAGGCACCGCCGGCCAGAACAAGGATGACGAAGCCGAGCATCAGAACATCCCATCCGATACGCCGGCGGCCGGCTTTGCGGCTGTCAGCTTCGCGCCGGCCGAGCGGTCGTAGATGCTTGACCCAGCCGTCAGCAGCGCCGTCCCAGCCCGCACGAAACCCGCCTGCATCGCCTGCTGGCCCTGCTGCCGGTAGATGCCCGCCTGGCTGCGCCCGCTGGTCCGCGCGTTCCGGCCCTGCCACCGGCTCAACTCCGCCTCGGCCAGCAGGTCGCGCGCGTCGAACCGCCCCTGCATCAGGATGCTCTCGACATCCTGCGCCTGCTGCCCGGCGTTGAAGGCCAGCACCTCCAGCGGGCTGCCCTCCAACTGCACGCCGCTCGCCGCCGCCGCGGCCCGCGCCTCGCCCATCAGCAGCCGGTTCCGCGTGCGCTGCCGCTCCGCGTCGGCCTCGGCCACCTGGGTGCGCTCGCCGGCCCGCTGCTCCAGCGCCCGCGCGTTGCGCTCCGCCAGCGCCTGCGCGACCTCGCCCTCCCG
>NZ_JAPSMD010000064.1 GCF_027856955.1 Falsiroseomonas oryzae
CCGCCGCGCGCGCGCAGGCCGCCTGGCCGAGCCGCTCCATCCGCTTGGTCGTGCCCTTCGCCGCCGGCGGCGCGGCGGACAGCGCGGCGCGGGTGCTGACGCCGCGCATGGGCGAGAAGCTGGGCCAGGGCTTCGTGGTGGAGAACCGCACCGGCGCCTCCGGCAGCCTGGGCGGCAACGAGGTGGCGCGCGCGACGGACGGGCACACCTTCCTGTGGGACGCGTCGAGTCACATCGTGAACCCGTCGCTGCTGCGCGGGCTGCCCTTCGACTATACGACCGCCTTCGCGCCGATCTCGCTGGTGGTGACCTTCCCCTCGGCCGTCGCGGTGAAGGCCGATTTCCCGGCGCGCACGCTGCAGGAGTTCGTGGCGGCGGCGAAGGCGCGGCGCGGCGCGATCACCGTCGGCACGCAGGGCAACGCGACGGCGGGGCATCTCGGGCTCGCGGCCTTCTCGAAGGTGGCGGGGATCGAGGTGGTGCACGTGCCCTATCGCGGCGGCGCCGCGGCGGCGCAGGACCTGGCGAGCGGCGCGATCGACGCGGTGTTCACCACGCTGGTCTCGGCCGGTCCGGTGGTGGATGGCGGTCGGGCGCGCTTCATCGGCGTGGCGACGGCGACGCGGGTGGAGAGCCGGCCGGACGTGCCGACCATCGCGGAGCAGGGCTATCCCGGCTTCGAATCCAACGAATGGGCCGGGCTGTTCGGGCCGGCCAGCACGCCGCCCGCGGTGGTGACCGCGATGTACGACGCGCTGGCGGAGGCCATCGCCGTGCCCACGCTGCGCCAGCGCCTGGTGCAGATCGGCTGCGTGCCGGTGACCAGCCGGCCGGCGGAGTTCGCGCGCTTCGTCACCGAGGGCCGCGCGGCGATGGCCACGCTGGTGCGCGAGGCGAACATCAGGGCCGAGTAGATCGCGGGCCCTACGCCCAAACTACGGGGTCATGACCAACCGCCGAAGTAGGCGGCCGAGACCCGCGAACACGGCCCGCCGCCGGGAATCCCTGCGAGCCGGCTACGTAGCGATGCAGGAACCGGGGGGAGAATCCGACCGATTGACTCGATTTCGGATCGATTCCTACTCTAAGCGCATGCAATGGAGGAGAGCATGGCGCTCAAGCTGGTCCCAGGTTACCGCATCTTCGCCTATGATGATGCATTTGTTGGCGACGCTGTATTCTGGCTCAGCAACCTTATTGACTGCCTCAAGCAGATCGAGCAGCTACCCACTGGCTTCGAGTTGCTGAAGAGTATTCGCATGGCAAAGCCGGGCTATCGAAAGCCCGGTCTCCCGCTTGGCGTTCTCATCGTCTTTCTTCGACAAGTAGATGGCGCGAACGTCTTGCCGCCCGGGCTCAGCAACCGCTTCGGCAATCTAGTTGAGATAAACGAGGTTGCATATCAAACATTCAAGACGGGCAACGGGAGCGGAGCAATGAACCTCACCTCCCCAAACATGATGGCCGACAATCAACAAAGCGCTATGGGGGTGGCTGGGTTTCCCCTAGGCAGCACAGCAAACATGGATTGGAGTAGTTCTGCCGGCTCATTCATTGGCGCAAACGGCTACCTTCCGCCCTTCATTACCCTCGCGCACGAGCTAATCCACGGACTGCACATGCTCACTGGCACTATGAAGCAGGATAATGCGGAGGAGGAAAGCGAAACGGTCGGATGCCAAGTGGCAAGCAGCTTCGGCCCGACGTACGGCGTTGCATATAACCCGCTTCATCTCGCGACACTCCCGGCATTCTGCGAGAACCGGATTCGACACGAGGCTGGGATCCCTCGCCGCTTAGCCTACTGAGAAGCGGGAAACTCCTCGGCGCGAATACAATTCTCCATTCTTCGTCCCCGCCCCGAATCTGGAACGCGTCTGAGTCAAATCCAGGCGGCTGACATTCAAGGGTGGGCTGCGCTGGTCCCGGGCCCGTCCGGGCGATAAGGACCGCCGTGGCCGGGGAACGAGACGGGATGCGTGGAGAGCCGAATCAGCATGTCGCGGGCATCGCGCTGATGTCGGCGGCGGTGCTGGCGTTCTCGCTGAACGACGTGCTGGGGAAATGGCTGGTCGCGACCTACTCGGTCGCGCAGGTGCTGGTGCTGCGCAGCATAGCGGCGCTGCTGATCCTGGCGCCCTTCATCTGGCGTGAAGGCATGGCGCACCTGCTGGCGCCGCGCCGGCCGGGGCTGCAGGCCGCGCGCGTCGCGGCCGGCACGATCGAGGTCGCCTGCTTCTACTGGGCGGTCGGCATGATGCCGCTGGCCGACACCATGGCCTTCTGGATGGCAACGCCCATCTTCGTCGCCATCGCCTCCGCCGTGCTGCTGAAGGAGAAGCTGGACCGCGGGCGCTTCGCCGCGGTGGTGGTGGGCTTCGTCGGCGTGATCCTGGCGCTCGGCGCGGGGCTCGACAGCGGCTGGCTGCCGACGCTGGTCGCGATCATCGGCGTTTGCGTCTATTCGGCCTATCTGCTCTCCACGCGGGCGCTGCGCGGCACCTCGGCCGCCGTGCTGGCGACCTACCAGATGGCGGGGGCGCTGCTGTTCGGGCTGGTGATGGCGCCCTTCGCCTGGACGCCGCTGACGCTGCCGGATGCCGGGCTGCTGATGCTGCTGGGCGTGGTCGGCGTGGTGGCGCACATGGCGGTGACGAAATCGCTCGCGCTGGCGCCGGCGCCGGTGGTGGTGCCCTGGCAATACGCGATGATCCTGTGGGGCATCCTGTTCGGCTGGATCTTCTTCCACGAGGTGCCGGAGCCGGTGATGCTGCTCGGCGTCGCCATCATCGTCGGCGCCGGGCTGTGGCTGACGCGGCTGGAACTGCGCGCGGCGCGCGACGGGGGGCGCTGAACGCCGTTGCCGCCCGGCCCCGCGCCGGTGGATGCTGGCGCGCGCCGGGCGGCCCTGCCCGGGACGGGAGATCGCGGATGCGGCGCAGGACCCTGATCGCGAGTGGCCTCGGCCTCGGCGCCGGGCTCCCCGCCCTGGCGCAGGGCGGCTTCCCCAACCGCCCGATCCGCATTGTCATCCCCGCCGGCCCGGGCGGCGGGACGGACATCCTCGCCCGGCTCGTCACGCCGAAGGCGGCGGCGCTGCTCGGCACCTCCATCGTCATCGAGAACCGCGGCGGCGGCGAGAGCCTGATCGGCACGGAGGTGGTGGTGCGCGCGCCGGCCGACGGGCATGTGCTGCTGTTCAGCGATTCCAGCCCCTACATGGCGCGCGTGCTGCGGGAGCGGATGCCATTCGACCCGCTGACGGAGCTGGCGCCGGTGATGCGCGTCGCGACGGGGTCGGTGCTGCTCTACGCCCATCCCGGCTTCGGGGCGCGCGACATCGCGGGGCTGGTTGCGCGGGCGCGGGCGGAACCGGGACGCGTGACCTTCGCGACCTCCTCCACCGTCTCACAGCTGATCGGGGAGCTGCTGAAGCAGCGAGCCGGCTTCGACATGACGCATGTCCCGTACCGCAGCGGCGGCCAGGCGCTGACGGACGTGGTGAGCGGCCACGTGAATCTGACCGTCAACGGCGCGAGCAACGGCAAGCCCTATGTGCAGTCCGGCGAACTGGTGGCGCTGGGCACCGCCGGCACCGCGCGCAATCCCGCCCTGCCCGACGTGCCGAGCTTCGCCGAGCAGGGCTATCCGGGCATCCCGGGCGGGTCCGAGTGGTGCCTGCTGGCACCCGCGGGCACGCCGCAGCCGGTGATCGACCAGCTGCACGCAGCCTTCCGGGAGGCGGCCTTCGACGCTGGCCTGGCGCCGCGCATGGCGGAGCTGGGCTTCATCCCCGACGGCATGGCCGGCGGCCCCTTCCTGCAGGAAAAGGCACGCGAACTGCAGCTCTGGGCGCAGGTGCTGGCAGCGACGGGCATCGCGCGGCGCTGACCCGCCGCACGGCCTGTGCGGTCGCGCACAGCGGCTGCCGGCGGATCGGCGCAGCCTGCGTCGCACGGGGGATGGTCCCCCGGACGACGCAGGAGAGACCGCGATGACCCGCTTCACCACCATAGCCCTGACCGGCCTGGTTCTGCTGGCCGCGACCCTGGCCGCGGCGCCCGGCTGGGTCGGAATGGCCGCCACAGAGCCGCCGTCCGCCGTCTCCGTGCTGATCGACGAGATGCCGATGCCGGCCGTGGGCGAGGTGACCGAGGAAAGCTTCGAGTTGTCGTGACGCGGAGGCCGCGGGTCAGCCGCCGTCGCGCACCGCGCGGAAGCTGACCGCCAGTGGCAGCCAGGGCCGATCCGGCCAGGTCCACATGCCCTCCGCATCGCGGACCAGGTTCGGGAACATCCGCCAGGCGATGCGGGGGTGCTCCCGCAGCCAGTCGAGGCGCAGCCCGGCCTCGCGCAGCGCGCCGAGGATGTCGGAGAGCGTGTGCATCCACTCGACCGTGCGGGTGTTCGCCAGCCGCGCGGCGGCGTCCATGTAGTCCGTCGCGTCGTCGAAATGCAGCGGCGCGCGCTCGAAATAGGGAATGACCGGCAGGGGGCGGCCGGCCTCGTCCAGCCGGCCGTCGGGCGCGTCGAAGCAGCGGATCAGGGGATGCGCATCGGCGAAGTACAGGGCGCCGCCGGGCTTCAGGAAGAAGGCGACGCTGCGGGCCCAGGCCGCGATGTCCGGCAGCCAGCAGACCGTGCCCCAGCTGGTGAAGACAAGGTCGAAGCGCGCGGCCTCGTCCGGCAGGGCGGCCGGCGCCTCCAGCACGTCGGACAGCACGAAGCGGGCGTTCGGCGCGCCGCATTCGGCGGCGAGCGCCGTGGCGGCGGCAACCGCGGCGGGGCTGAAATCCACGCCGACCACCTCCGCCGCGCCGCGCTGGGCGAGCGCGATGCTGTCGTCGCCGAGATGGGACTGCAGGTGCAGCACCCGCATCCCGGCCACCAGTCCGAGCTCCGCCTCCACGATCGCATCCAGCCGGCCGCGTCCGGCGCGCTGGGAGGAGAGGTCGTAGCCGCGCGGGCCGAGATGGATCGGCACGCGCTCATCCCAGTTGGCCCGGTTCAGTGCGCGCCAGTTCGCGTCCATCGCGGCCTCCCACAACGACGAAGGGCGCCTTGCGGCGCCCTTCGCGTGATCTGCGGCAGGTGGGGCGTTACGCCGCCTCCTGCTCCTCCTCGGTCGCCTCCGGCTTCGGGCCGCTGTCCTGGCCCTTGGCCGTGACGTCGCGCTCCACCAGCTCGATCACCGCCATGTCGGCGGCGTCGCCGTAGCGCATACCGGCCTTCAGGACGCGGGTGTAGCCGCCCTTCCGCTCCTTGTAGCGCTCCGCGATGGTGGTGAAGAGCTTGTCCACCACCTTCTCGTCGCGGATCTGCGCATAGGCCTGCCGGCGGGCGTGCAGGTCGCCGCGCTTGCCGAGCGTGATGATGCGCTCGACATAGGGGCGCAGCTCCTTCGCCTTGGGCAGCGTGGTGGTGATCTGCTCGTGCTTGATCAGGCTGGTCGCCATGTTGCGCAGCATCGCCACCCGGTGGGTGGAGGTGACGCCGAGCTTACGGCCGGAAACCCCGTGACGCATTGTCGTTGTTCCTCAGTATCCCAGGGCCGCCCTCAGAAGGGCTCCTCCAGCTTCTTCGCCAGGTCCTCGATGTTCTCCGGCGGCCAGCCCGGCACGGTCATGCCGAGGCCGAGGCCCATGGAGGCGAGGACTTCCTTGATCTCGTTCAGCGACTTCCGGCCGAAGTTCGGCGTGCGGAGCATCTCCTGCTCGGTCTTCTGCACGAGGTCGCCGATGTAGACGATGTTGTCGTTCTTCAGGCAGTTCGCGCTGCGGACCGACAGCTCCAGCTCGTCCACCTTGCGGAGCAGGTTGCGGTTGAAGGGCAGGTCGTCGCGGACCTCCTCCACCACGCGCTGGCGCGGCTCCTCGAAGTTGATGAAGAGCTGCAGCTGCTCCTGCAGGATGCGCGCGGCGATGCCGACCGCGTCCTCCGGCGTCACCGTGCCGTCGGTCTCCACCGTCAGCACCAGCTTGTCGTAGTCGGTCTTCTGGCCGACGCGGGTGGGCTGCACCTGGTAGGCCACGCGGCGCACCGGGGAGTAGATCGCGTCCACCGGGATCAGGCCGATCGGCGCGTCCTCGGGCCGGTTCTCGCTGGCCGGGACATAGCCCTTGCCGGTATCCACGGTCAGCTCCATCGACAGGCGCGCGCCGTCGTCGAGGGTGCAGATCACCAGGTCCGGGTTGGCGATCTCGATGTCGCCGGTGGTCTGGATCTGGCCGGCGGTCACCTCGCCCGGGCCGGTGGCGGTCAGCGCCAGGCGCTTCGGACCGTCGCCCTGGTAGCGGATGGCCAGCTGCTTCACGTTCAGCACGATGTCCGTGACATCCTCGCGGACGCCCTGGATCGAGCTGAATTCGTGCAGCACGCCGTCGATGCGGATGCCCGTCACCGCCGCGCCCTGGAGCGAGGAGAGGAGGATGCGGCGCAGCGCGTTGCCGAGCGTCATGCCGAAGCCCCGCTCCAGCGGCTCGGCGACGATGGTCGCCGTGCGCGTGGGATCGGCGCCGAGCTCGACGTCCTTCTTGGTCTCGATCAGCGAGCGCCAGTTCTTCTCGATCATGTCTTCCCTCGTCCCGGACAGGCGGCGCGTCAGCGTCAGCGGCGGGGCCAGGCCCCGCGCAGCGTCAGACGCGGCGGCGCTTGCGCGGGCGGCAACCGTTGTGCGGGATGGGCGTCACGTCGCGGATAGCCGTGACGTAGAAGCCCACGGCCTGCAGCGCGCGCAGCGCTGATTCGCGGCCCGAGCCGGGGCCCGAGACCTGGATCTCCAGCGTCTCCATGCCGTGCTCGCGGGCCTTCTTGCCGGCGTCCTCGGCAGCGACCTGCGCGGCGTAGGGGGTGGACTTGCGGCTGCCCTTGAAGCCCTGGCTGCCGGCCGAGGACCACGCGATCGCGTTGCCCTGCGCGTCGGTGATGGTCACCACCGTGTTGTTGAAGCTGGCCAGCACATGCGCCACGCCGGAGCTGATGTTCTTCCGCTCCTTCTTGCGAGGCCGGTTGCCGGCGCCGGCGCCGCCGCGGGGTTCGCGAGCCATCTTACTTCGTCACCTTCTTCTTGCCGGCGATCGCGACCGCCTTGCCCTTGCGCGTGCGCGCATTGGTGTGCGTGCGCTGGCCGCGGACCGGCAGCCCCTTGCGGTGACGCAGGCCGCGGTAGCAGGCCATGTCCATCAGCCGCTTCTTGTTCATCGCCTCTTCGCGGCGGAGGTCGCCCTCCACCCGGTATTCGCGGTCGATCAGCTCGCGGATGCGGAGGATCTCCTCGTCCGTCAGCTGGTTCACCCGCCGCGTCTCGGGGATGCCGAGCTGCTCGGTGATGTCCTTCGCGTTCTTCGGGCCGATCCCATAGATGTAGCGAAGCGAGATGAGCACCCGCTTGTTGGTCGGGATGTTCACGCCGGCGATGCGCGCCACGGTGCGTCTCTCCTCACGGGGCCTGTCAGCCCCTCAAGGCCGGCGGAGCCGGCGGTCGTCAAGGTTTCCGCCGGCCGAGGCCAGCGTTCCGGTCAAGGTCCGGTCATGCAACGGCGAAGGACGGCCGGGGGTGATCCCCCGGACCGCGAGGGCGGCGCATTACCCCGCCCCCGCGCCGCGAGTCAAGCCTTCGTGGGCGGCGGCCCCAGGATCGCCTGGAGCTGCCGGGTCACCTCGTCCATCTCGGCCATGCCATCCACCTGCTTCAGCTTGCCCTGCGCCCCGTAGAAGGGCAGCAGAGGCGCCGTCTGGCGGTGGTAGGCTTCCAGCCGGGCCGCCACCGTCTCGGCCTTGTCGTCGGCACGGCGGACGAAATCGGTGCTGCCGCAGGCGTCGCAGACGCCCGCCTTGGCCGGCTTCTTGAAACTGTCGTGATAGCCCTCGCCGCACTTCGCGCAGGTGAAGCGGCCGGCGATGCGCTCCACCAGGGCGGCGTCGTCCACCTTCAGCTCGATCACATGGTCGAGGTCCATGCGCTGCTGGCGCAGCATGGTGTCCAGCGCCTCGGCCTGCGGCACGGTGCGGGGGAAGCCGTCCAGGATGAAGCCATTCACGCAGTCCGGCTTCTGCACCCGCAGCGCCAGCATGGCGGTGATGATGGCGTCCGGAACCAGGTCGCCGCGTTCCATGATGGCCTTGGCCTCTAGCCCGATCGGGGAACCCGACTTCACTTCGGCGCGCAGCATGTCGCCGGTGGAGATCTGCGCTATGCCGTAGCGCTCCTCCAGCCGCTTGGCCTGAGTGCCCTTCCCGGCCCCCGGGGGACCCAGCAGGATCAGCCTCATCGTCCGCGTCCCCCCGGTTGCGTGCCGCGGCCGCCCAGCCGCGCCTTCTTGATCAGGCCTTCGTACTGGTGCGCGAACAAGTGCGACTGCACCTGCGCCACAGTGTCCATCGTGACGGAGACGATGATCAGCAGCGAGGTGCCGCCGAAATAGAAGGGCACGCCATAATTCGCGATCAGGATCTCCGGGATCAGGCAGATCAGCGCCAGGTAGATGGCACCAACCACCGTCAGCCGGGTCAGCACGCGGTCGAAATACTCCGCCGTGGGCTGGCCCGGCCGGATGCCCGGCACGAAGCCGCCGTACTTGCGCAGGTTGTCCGCCGTCTCCTGTGGGTTGAACACCACCGCGGTGTAGAAGAAGGCGAAGAACACGATACCGACCAGGTAGAGCAGCATGTAGAGCGGCTGCCCATGCGCCAGCATGTTGGCGATGTCGCCGAGGATCGAGGGCTCCGTCCGGTCGGTCTGGAAGGCCGCGAAAGTCGCCGGCAGCAGCAGCAGCGAGGAGGCGAAGATCGGCGGCATCACGCCGGCGGTGTTCAGCTTCAGCGGCAGGTGCGTGCTCTCGCCGCCGAACATGCGGTTGCCGACCTGGCGCTTCGGATACTGCACGGGGATCCGGCGCTGGGCGCGCTCGATGAACACCACCGCGGCGATGATGCCGAGCGCGGCCAGCAGGAAGAAGATGATGAAGAAGGTGGACAGCGCGCCGGTGCGGCCGAGTTCCAGCGTGCTGGCCAGGGCGGAGGGCAGGTTCGCGACGATGCCGGCGAAGATGATCAGGCTGATGCCGTTGCCGACACCGCGGGCGGTGATCTGCTCGCCCAGCCACATCAGGAACATGGTGCCGCCGACCAGCGTGATCACGCAGGAGATGCGGAAGAACCAACCGGGATCGTGCACCGCCGGCCCGAAGCTGCCGCGCAGCGACTCGAGGCCGATCGCGATGCCGTAGGCCTGGAAGATCGCGATGAAGAGCGTGAGATAGCGGGTGTACTGGTTCAGCTTCTTCCGCCCCGTCTCGCCCTCCTTCTTGAGGGCTTCCCAGGACGGAATGGCGGCCGTCATCAGCTGCACGATGATGCTGGCCGAGATGTAGGGCATGATGTTCAGCGCGAAGACGGTCATGCGCCCCAGCGCACCGCCGGTGAACATGTCGAACATGCCAAGGATGCCGCCGCCCATCTGGGTCAGCAGCTCGCCCATCACGGCCGCGTCCACGCCCGGCACCGGCACGTAGGAGCCGATGCGGTAGACGATGAGCGCCCCCAGCGTGAACCAGATGCGCTTCTTGAGCTCGGTCGCCTTGGACAGGACGCCGAGGTTGAGATTGGCCGCGAGCTGTTCGGCGGCGGACGCCATGCGATCGTCTCCTAGCGAGTGCGGCGCCCCTGGGCTTGCCCGGGACGCCGCTTCGCACCCAGCCTAAATTGCCGCCCGCACCCCGCCGGTGCAAGGGCGGCCCATCGGGACGTCAGCCTTCGGCAGCGGCCTCGGCCGCCACGGGCAGGGTGGTGGTCACCGTGCCGCCCGCCGCCTGCACCGCCGCGACCGCCGCGGCGGAGGCGCCTGTGACAGTCAGCGTCACGGCGCGCTTGATCTCGCCCTTGGCCAGCAGGCGCACGCCCGCCAGCTTGGAGGAGGTCTTCACCAGGCCCGCCGCCTTCAGCGCCGCCTCGTCGATCGGCTGGCCGGCAGGCAGGCGGCCTTCCTCGATCGCCTTGTCCAGCGCGCCGATGTTCAGCACCGCATAGTCCTTGCGGAACGGATTGACGAAGCCGCGCTTCGGCATGCGCCGGTAGATCGGGAGCTGACCGCCCTCGAACCCGTTCAGCCGCACGCCGGTGCGCGCCTTCTGGCCCTTCACGCCGCGCCCGCCGGTCTTGCCCTTGCCGGAGCCGATGCCGCGGCCGATGCGCTTGAACTTGTCCCGCGCACCGTCGTTGTCGCGGATCTCATTGAGCTTGGGCATGGATCAGCCCTCCACCTTCACCAGGTGGGAGACCTTGCGGATCATCCCACGCACGGCCGGAGTGTCCTCCAGCTCGCGCGTCCGGTGCATCTTGTTCAGGCCCAGCCCGATCAGCGTCTCGCGCTGGCCGGGCTTGCGGCCGATCGGCGACCCGGTCTGGGTCACCTTCACGGTCTTCTTCTGGCTCTCAGACACTGGCTGCCTCCGCCGCCGGCTCGGCTTCCTTCTTCGGGCCGAGCAGGTCGGTGACCTTCTTGCCGCGGCGCGCCGCGACGGCGCGCGGGCTGGTCGTCCGCTGCAGCGCCGCGAAGGTCGCCTTGACCATGTTGTGCGGGTTCGTGGTGCCGGTGCACTTCGCGACCACGTCGCCCATGCCCAGCGTCTCGAACACCGCGCGCATTGGACCGCCGGCGATGATGCCGGTGCCCGCCGGCGCCGCGCGCAGGATCACGCGACCAGCGCCGAACTCGCCGATGATGTCGTGGTGCAGCGTACGGCCTTCCTTCATCGGCACACGGATCATGCCGCGCTTGGCACGCTCCGTCGCCTTGCGGATCGCCTCCGGCACCTCGCGGGCCTTACCGGCGCCCCAGCCGACGCGGCCCTTCTGGTCGCCCACCACGACGAGCGCCGCGAAGCTGAACCGGCGGCCGCCCTTCACCACCTTGGCGACGCGGTTGATGGTGACGAGCTTGTCCTTCAGCTCGTCGCCTTCCGTCCGCTCCTGCCGCTGGTCCCGGTCGCGGTCGCGGCCGCGGCCGCGACGGCGGTCGCCGCCCTCGCCGCCCTCGCCGCCGGTCCTGGGTTCCCGTGCCATTCCCGAACTCCTCAGAACGCCAGGCCGCCCTCGCGGGCAGCCTCCGCCAGCGCCTTCACGCGGCCGTGGTAGAGATAGGGCCCGCGGTCGAAGACGACCTTGGAGACCCCGGCGGCCAGGGCGCGCTCCGCCACCAGCTTGCCCACCGCAGTCGCCGCATCCTTGTCGGCGCCGGTCTTCAGGCTCTCGCGCATCGGCTTCTCGATGCTCGACGCCGCAGCCAGGGTGCGGCCCTGCGCGTCGTCGATCACCTGCGCGTAGATGTGCTTGCCCGAACGGAAGACCGAGAGGCGCGGGCGCCCGCCGGACTTCAGCTTCAGCTGGTAGCGCAGCCGCGCGCGGCGGCGCGCCTGCAATGCGAGCTTGTCGGCCATTACTTCTTCTTACCCTCCTTCCGGAGGATCACCTCGTTGTCGTAGCGCACGCCCTTGCCCTTGTAGGGCTCCGGCCCGCGATACGCGCGGATCTCCGCCGCCACCTGGCCCACCTGGCGCTTGTCCGCGCCCTCCACCTTGATGGAGGTCGGCTTCTCGCAGGTGATCTTGATGCCCTTCGGCACCGGATAGCGGATCTCGTGGCTGTAGCCGAGGTTCAGCACGAGGTCGCTGCCCTGCACCGCGGCGCGGTAACCCGTGCCGGTGATCTCCATGGACTTGGTGAAGCCGGTGGAGACGCCGGTCACCATGCCCTGGATCAGGCTGCGCGTGGTGCCCCACAGCGTGCGCGACCGGCGGTCGTCGCCGCGCGGCTTCACCGCGACCTGGCTGCCCTCCACTTCCACGTCCACGGCATCCGTCAGCTCGAGCTTGAGCTCGCCGTTCTTGCCCTTGGCCACCACGGTGCGGCCCTGCAGCGCCACCTGGACGCCAGCCGGGACGGGCACCGGGTACTTCCCGACGCGAGACATTCCCCTGCCCTCCTCAGAACACGCGGCAGAGGACCTCACCGCCGACATTGGCGGTGCGGGCCTCGTGGTCGCTCATCACGCCCTTCGGCGTGGAGAGGATGGAGATGCCGAGGCCGGAGTAGAACTTCGGCAGCTCCGCGATCTTCGAATAGACGCGCCGGCCCGGCTTGGAGACCCGGTGGATCTCCTTGATGGCGGGCTCGCCTTCCGAATACTTCAGCTCGATCTGGATGACCTTCACGCCGGGGCGAAGCTCCTCGGTCGCGAAGGCGCGGATGTAGCCCTCGCGCTTCAGCACGTCGAGGACGTTCTCGCGCAGCTTCGAGGCCGGGGCGACGCAGCGGCTCTGCCGTGCGGCCTGGGCGTTGCGGATGCGGGTGAGCAGGTCACCCAGCGGATCGGACAGCGACATGCGCGGCCCTCCTTACCAGCTCGCCTTGACGACACCGGGGATCTGGCCGGTGTTGGCCAGCTCCCGCAGCATGTTCCGGCTCAGCTTGAACTTGCGGTAGTTGCCGCGGGGACGGCCGGTGAGCTCGCAGCGCAGCCGCACGCGGTTCTTGGCACCGTTGCGCGGCAGCTGGGCGAGCTTCAGCGTCGCCTCGAAGCGCTCCTCGACGGGCCGCGCGCGGTCCATCACCACCGCCTTGAGGGCGTTGCGCTTCGCGGCGTGCAGCTTCGAGAGCCGCGCGCGCCGGTTGTTCTTCTCGACTGACGAGGTCTTGGCCATGTCGTCTCAGGTCCTCCGGAACCTGCCGAGGGTGCGCCCCGGCGGTTTTCCAAACGGGTTCAGTTGGCGAAGGGCAGGTCGAAGGCCTTGAGCAGGGCCTTCGCTTCCTTGTCCGTCTTCGCCGTGGTGACGAACTGGATGTCCATCCCGCGGATGGTGTCCACGCGATCGTAGTTGATCTCGGGGAACACGATCTGCTCCTTCAGGCCCATGGCGTAGTTGCCGCGCCCGTCGAAGCCGCGATTGCCGGGGATGCCGCGGAAGTCACGCACGCGCGGCAGCGCGATGGTGACCAGGCGGTCCAGGAATTCGTACATGCGCGCCTTGCGCAGCGTGACCTTGCAGCCGATCGCCTGGCCCTCGCGGATCTTGAAGCCGGCGATCGCCTTCTTCGCCAGCGTCTTGACCGGCTTCTGGCCGGAGATCGCCATCAGCTCCGCCACCGCGGCATCGAGCTTCTTCTGGTCGCCCGCCGCCTCGCCGACGCCCATGTTGATGACGATCTTGTCCAGCTTCGGAACCTCCATCGGGTTCTTGTAGCCGAACTCCTCCACCAGGCGCTTGCGCACGACCTCGTCGTAGTGCTTGCGCAGGCGCGGCTGCTCCGGCGGAGATGCCGCGGCCGGCCCCGCCTTCGCCGAGACATTCGTCGCCGCCTGCCCGCCGCCCTCGCGCCCGCCAGCCTTGGCGGCCGCCGCCTTCGCATTGGCCGCCGGCTTGGCGCCACCCTTCTTGGGCGCAGCGCCGCCCTTCTTCGTCCCGCTCATCGGTCGATCACCTCGCCCGAGGCCTTCGCCACGCGGACCTTCTTGCCGTCCTCGAGCGTCTTGAATCCGACGCGGGTCGGCTTGTCGGTCTTCGGATCCAGCAGCGCGAGGTTGGAGAGGTCGATCGGACCCTCCTTCTCCGTGATGCCGCCCGGCCGGCTCATGCCCTGCGGCTTCTCATGCCGCTTCACCATGTTCACGCCCTGCACGAAGGCGCGGTTCTCGTCAGGCACCACGCGGATCACCTCGCCGCGCTTGCCCTTGTCGCGGCCGGCCAGAACCTGGACCCGGTCGCCCTTCCTGATCTTCGCGGCCATGGCCTTACAGGACCTCCGGCGCGAGCGAGATGATCTTCATGAACTTGCGCGCGCGGAGCTCACGGACAACGGGTCCGAAGATGCGCGTGCCAATCGGCTCGCCCTGCTTGTTGATCAGCACCGCGGCGTTCCCGTCGAAGCGGATCGCCGTGCCGTCGATCCGCCGCACCGGATAGGCGGTGCGGACGATGACGGCGCGATGCACCTCGCCCTTCTTCACCTTGGCGCGCGGGATCGCCTCCTTCACGGAGACGACGATGACGTCGCCGACGCTCGCCACCTTCCGCTTCGAGCCGCCCAGCACCTTGATGCACTGGACGCGGCGCGCACCGGAATTGTCGGCGACGTCGAGGTTGGATTCGACCTGGATCATGGCTCAGGCCCCCGCGGCTGCGGGCTGCGCCGCGGCGTCCGCCGCCGCGACCTCGAAGCCGGCCGGGCGCGCGACAGCCTCGCCGTTGCGCGACACCACCAGCCAGGACTTCGTCCTGCTGATCGGCCGGCACTCCTCGATGGAGACCAGGTCGCCCTGCTTGCACAGGTTGGCCTCGTCATGCGCCGAGTACTTCTTCGAGCGCCGGATGAACTTCTTGTAGAGCGGGTGCATCACGCGACGCTCGACAAGGACGGTCACCGTCTTGTCGGTCTTGTCGCTGACCACACGGCCCGTGAGGACGCGCCTCGGCATCGTCCGGAACCCCTTACGACTTCGCCGAAGCGCGGTCGCGCTCGGCCATGATGGTCTTCACCCGGGCGATCGTGCGGCGCACCTCCTTGATGCGCCCCACCGCCTCGAGCTGGCCGGTCGCCCGCTGGAAGCGCAGGTTGAACTGCTCCTTCCTCAGGCCGACCAGCATCTCCTGCAGCTCGTCCGCGCTCTTGGCCCGGACATCGCCAATCTTGGTCATCGCCATGATCAGGCCTCCGCCGGCGACGCGCCGAGGCGCGTGACGATCTTCGTCTTGATCGGCAGCTTCGCGGCGCCGAGGCTCAGCGCCTCACGCGCGATGTCATTCGGCACGCCGTCGAGCTCGAACATGATCCGGCCCGGCTTCACCCGGCACACCCAGTATTCGGGTGCGCCCTTGCCGGAGCCCATGCGGACCTCGGCCGGCTTGGTCGAGACCGGGACGTCCGGGAAGATGCGAATCCAGACGCGGCCCTGGCGCTTCATCGCGCGGGTGATCGCGCGGCGCGCGGCCTCGATCTGGCGCGCCGTCACCCGCTCGGGCTCCAGCGCCTTCAGGCCAAAGCCGCCGAAGGTCAGGCTGAACCCACCCTTCGCGACGCCCTTGATGCGGCCCTTGTGGGCCTTGCGGAACTTGGTGCGCTTCGGTTGCAGCATCTCACTTCACCACTTCAGCGCTGCGGCGCCTGTTCCGCGGCGCGCTTGTCCTGCGCCATCGGATCATGGGCCATCACCTCGCCCTTGAAGATCCACACCTTCACACCGCAGGTGCCATAGGTGGTCTTCGCGGTCGCGGTGCCGAAATCGATGTCCGCCCGCAGCGTGTGCAGCGGCACGCGGCCTTCGCGGTACCACTCCATGCGCGCGATCTCGGCGCCGCCGAGACGGCCGGAGCAGTTGATCCGGATGCCGCCGGCGCCGAGGCGCATGGCGGACTGCACCGCGCGCTTCATCGCGCGGCGGAAGGCGACGCGGCGCTCCAGCTGCTGGGCGATGCTCTCGGCCACCAGCGTCGCGTCGATCTCAGGCTTGCGGATCTCGACGATGTTCAGCGCCACCTCGGCGCCGGCCATCTTCGCCAGGTCCTTGCGCAGCACCTCGATGTCGGCGCCCTTCTTGCCGATCACGACGCCCGGGCGGGCGGCGTGGATCGTCACGCGCGGCTTCTTCGCCGGGCGCTCGATCACCACGCGCGACACGCCGGCGCCCTTCAGCCGCTCGCGGAGCGTGCGGCGCAGCTTCAGGTCCTCGTGCAGCATCCGGGAGTAGTCGGCGTTGGCGAACCAACGGCTGTCCCAGGTGCGGTTGATGCCGAGCCGCAGCCCGATCGGATTGACTTTCTGGCCCATGTTACGCGGCCTCCTGCTGCGCCGGCGCCTCGGGCGACTGTTCGGCGACCACGATCTTCAGGTGGCTGAACCACTTCTCCACGCGGGACGCACGGCCGCGGCCGCGCGCGTGGAAGCGCTTCATCACGATCGACCGTCCCACCTCGGCGCGCGCCACCACCAGGCGGTCGACGTCGAGCTGGTGGTTGTTCTCGGCGTTGGCGATCGCGCTCTCCAGCGTCTTCTTCACCGTCTGCGCGATGCGGCGCTTGGAGAAGGTGAGGGTCGCGACGGCATCCTGCGCCGTGCGGCCGCGGATCAGCGCGGCCACCAGGTTCAGCTTGCGCGGCGAGACGCGGATGTTGCGCAGGATGGCCTGCGCTTCGGTCTCGTCGAGCGTGCGCTCGTGCTTCGGCTTGCTCATGGCGCCACTAGCCCCGCTTCGCCTTCTTGTCGGCCGAATGGCCGTTGAAGGTGCGCGTCGGCGAGAACTCGCCGAACTTGTGCCCGACCATGTTCTCCGTCACCTGCACCGGGATGAACTTCTTCCCGTTGTAGACGCCGAAGGTCAGGCCCACGAACTGCGGCAGGATCGTGCTCCGGCGCGACCAGATCTTGATGATCTCGTTGCGGCCGGAAGCGCGCGACACCTCCGCCTTGTTGAGCAGGTAGCCGTCCACGAACGGCCCCTTCCAGACGCTGCGCGGCATTCTCGCTCAGCCCTTCGTCGCGTTGCGGCGCCGGACGATAAGCCGGTCGGTCGCCTTGTTGTTGCGCGTCTTCGCACCCTTGGTCGGCTTGCCCCACGGCGTGACCGGGTGACGGCCGCCGGAGGTGCGGCCCTCACCGCCGCCATGCGGGTGGTCGATCGGGTTCATCGCGACGCCGCGGTTGTGCGGGCGGAAGCCCATCCACCGCGCGCGGCCCGCCTTGCCGATCTGCTGGTTCGAGTTGTCGGGGTTGGACACCGCGCCGATCGAGGCCATGCACTCGGCCCGCACCACGCGGAGCTCGCCCGACATCAGCTTGATCTGGGCGTAGCCCGCATCCTTGCCGACCAGCTGCGCGAAGGTGCCCGCGGAGCGCGCGATCTTCGCGCCCGCGCCCGGCTTCAGCTCGATCGCGTGGATGATCGTTCCGACCGGGATGTTGGCCAGCGGCATCGCATTGCCGGGCTTGATGTCCGCGCCCTTCGAGCCGTTCACCACCGTGTCGCCCGCCTTCAGGCGCTGCGGCGCGATGATGTAGGCCAGTTCGCCGTCCTGATACTTGATCAGGGCGATGAAGGCCGTGCGGTTCGGGTCATACTCAAGGCGCTCGACCGTCGCCGGCACGTCGAACTTGCGACGCTTGAAGTCCACCAGACGGTACGACTTCTTGTGTCCGCCGCCGCGGAAGCGGACGGTGGTGCGGCCGTGGTTGTTGCGGCCGCCGGACGAGGTCTTGCCGACCGTCAGTTGCTTGACCGGCTTGCCCTTCCACAGCTCCGACCGGTCGATCAGGACCGTGCCGCGCAGCGAGGGCGTGACGGGATTGAAGTTCTTCAGCGCCATGGCGTCACGCGAGCCCCGTGGTCAGGTCGATGGTCTGGCCGGCCTGCAGCCGCACCACCGCCTTCTTCCAGTCGGACCGGCGGCCTTCCCGGCCGCGGAACCGCTTGGTCTTGCCCTTCATCACGACCGTGTTCACCGCCTCGACCTTCACCGAGAACAGCTTCTCCACCGCCGCCTTGATTTCCGGCTTGGTGGCGTCCAGCGCGACGCGGAAGGTCACCTGGCTGAACTCGTTCAGTCGGGTCGCCTTCTCGGTCACCACCGGGGACACGATCACCTGGTACATGCGCTCGGCGGTCAGCTGCACGCCGCGCGGCTTGGCCTCGGCCTCGCTCATGCCGCGGTCTCCCCGTTCAGCCGCGCCTCGAGCGCCGCAACGCCCGCGCGGGTCACCGCCAGCACGTCATGCTGGAGGATGTCATAGACATTGGCGCCGATGGTCGGCAGCACGTTCACCTTCGGCAGGTTGCGCGTGGCGCGGGCGAAGCCCTCGTCCACGGTCGCGTCCACCACCAGCGCGCTGGCCCAGCCGAGCGCCTTCAGCTTCGCAGCCATGGCGGAGGTCTTGGCCTCCGCGCCGGCCGCCGCCGCATCCAGCACCACGAGCTTGCCCTCGGCGGCCTTGGCCGAGAGGGCGTGGATCAGCCCGAGGCGACGAACCTTCTTGTTCAGGCTGTATTCGTGGCTGCGCACGACCGGACCGTGCACCACGCCGCCCTTGCGGAACTGCGGCGCACGCAGCGAGCCCTGGCGCGCATTGCCCGTGCCCTTCTGGCGATAGGGCTTCTTGGTGGTCCCGGAGACCTCCCCCATGCCCTTCGCCTTGTGCGTGCCGGCGCGACGCTTGGCGAGCTGCCAATGCACGACGCGCGCCAGGATGTCCGCGCGCGGCGCGGCGCCGAACAGCGTCTCGGGCAGGTCGATCTCGCCTGCCGGCGCGTTGTCCAGCGTGATGACGGGAACCTTCGGCATCGTCGCTTACCCCTGCGCCACGACTGCGGCGGGGAACGGCGCCTCGGCCGGGCGCGCGCGCTTCACCGCGTCACGCACCAGCACGTAGCCGCCCTTCGGGCCGGGGATGGCGCCCTTGATGAGCAGCAGGCCCTTCTCCGCGTCGTGACCGGCGACCACCAGGTTCTGGGTGGTCACGCGCTCGACGCCGAGATGACCGGCCATCTTCTTGTTCTTGAAGGTCTTGCCCGGATCCTGGCGGTTGCCGGTGGAGCCGAGCGAGCGGTGGCTGATCGAGACGCCGTGCGACGCCTCGAGACCGGCGAAGTTCCAGCGCTTCATGCCGCCGGCGAAGCCCTTGCCGACTGTCACGCCGGTGACGTCCACCTTCTGGCCCATCACGAAATGCTCCGCCGAGAGCCTGGTGCCCGGCGCGACGAGCCCTTCGGCCGGCACGCGGAACTCGACGAGCTTCCGCGGCGCCTCGACGCCGGCCTTGGCGAAGTGGCCCTTCTGCGGCTTCGTGACGTTCTTCGGCTTGGCATTGCCCAGGCCGAGCTGGACGGCCGTGTAGCCGTCCTTCTCCGCCGTGCGGTTCGCCACCACGCGCACGTCGTCGAGGTGCAGCACGGTGACCGGCACGGTGGAGCCGTCGTCGTTGAACAGCCGGGTCATCCCCAGCTTGCGGGCAATGAGCCCGGTGCGGCCGTTGGTGGCCATCGGTCCTGTCCCTTCGCCCGCGTCAGATCTTGATCTCGACGTCCACACCGGCGGCCAGGTCGAGCTTCATGAGCGCGTCCACGGTCTGCGGGGTGGGGTCCACGATGTCGAGAAGGCGACGATGCGTGCGGATCTCGAACTGCTCGCGCGACTTCTTGTCGATGTGCGGCGAGCGGTTGACGGTGAAGCGCTCGATCTGCGTCGGCAGCGGGATGGGCCCGCGCACCCGCGCGCCCGTCCGCTTGGCCGTGTTGACGATCTCCCGCGTGCTGCCGTCCAGCACGCGGTGATCGAACGCCTTGAGGCGGATGCGGATGTTCTGGCTGTCCATGACCGTAAGGCCCGTGTCCCTGCCCGATGCCCTACTTGACGATCTTGGCGACGACGCCGGCGCCGACGGTGCGGCCGCCCTCGCGGATGGCGAAGCGCAGCCCCTCGTCCATGGCGATCGGCGCGATCAGCTCGACATCCATCGAGACGTTGTCG
>NZ_JAPSMD010000065.1 GCF_027856955.1 Falsiroseomonas oryzae
CGCTGCCCCCCGCGCGCGGCACGCCGGCAAGCCGGACGGGACGCTGCAGGGCGCCGCGCGCAAGCGGCGTGCGCGGGCGCAGGGGCTCGCCCCGGACCGGTCAAGGTCGCGGGGTTCGGCTCTGCCTCCGGCGCGCCGGCTCAGGCGCTGGCTGGGTCGCGAGTGGATCTCGCGCCGCGGCGGTCAGGCGACACAGGCGGCTCCCTCGAACTTTCCGCCCCACTGGCGGGCGGACCGGACAAGAGACGCGTCCCGTCGTTGCTGTGCCCTTGACAGGGATGTCCCCGGGGGCTCGCGGCACGTGCGCTGGCGTCGGAACTGCGCGGCGAAAGCATTCCCGCCGCGACGCCCGGAGAAATAGCGGCGCCTTGCGACGGTTTCAAGCGAATTTTCGGCTCTGGCGCTGATTTCCCGGCATGGCTACCTGCAATCCGCGCGGGTCGCCGGAACTGTTACCGCGACGCTAACCGGGCGCCCGGCAGAGATACTCCCAGGCGATGGTCGCGGCCGCCAGCGCGGTGATCTCCGCCACGTCGTGGGCCGGCGCCACCTCCACGACGTCCATGCCGCGGAAATCCACCCCGCCGATCCGCCGCAGCATCGCCTGCACCTGCCAGCTCGCCAGCCCGCCGGCCTCCGGGGTGCCCGTCCCCGGCGCGAAGGCGGGATCGAGGGCATCGATGTCGAAGGAGAGATAGGCCGGCGCCGGCCCCACCACCTCGGCGATGCGGGCCGCAACGGCGGCCGGGCCGGCCTCGTGCGCCTCGATGGCGGATATCACGGTGACGCCGTGCGCCAGCGTCCAGTCCATCACCTCGGGATCGGTTGGCGAGCGGATGCCCAGCTGGATCATCCGCCGCGGGTCCACCAGGCCTTCCTCGATGGCGTGGAAGAAGGGCTGCCCGTGGGAGAAGCGCTGCCCGAAGCTCTCCGGCCAGGTGTCGAGATGCGCGTCGAAATGCACCAGCGCCAGTGGCCCGCCGACCCGCTTCGCCAGCGCGCGGAGCAAGGGCAGCGTGATGCCGTGCTCGCCGCCCAGCGCCACCAGGTGGCCATGCGCCGCCGCCTGCTGCTCGACCAGGGCGAGGCTGCCGGCGAGATCACCGAGCGCGAGGCTGAAGTCGCCCACATCGGCCACGTCGCGGCTGCGGAAATCCACCCGCGTCGTCGGATGTGCGCCGTCCACCAGCATCCGCGACGCCCTGCGGATCGCCGCCGGCCCGTCCCGGGCGCCGGCGCGGTTGGTGGTGCCGAGGTCGAGCGGGATGCCGGCGACCGCAATGCCGGGCGCATCCTGCCGCAGCGGCAGGCCAAGGAAGCCCGGCGGGGTCGAGAAGGTCGGGACCAGTGTCATCCGGCAAGCCTGCCAAGCCGGCGCCTGCGAGGCCAGCGTCGCGCCCGCTGGGGCACAGGCGAGCTTAGCGGCGCGCCTCGGCCGGGAAGGCGCTACCCTTCCAGCGTCGCCTCCAGGCTGATCGCGGCGTTCAGCACCTTGGAGACCGGACAGTTCGCCTTGGCGGCCTGGGCCAGCTCGTCGAACTTCGCCCGGTCGATGCCCGGCACCCGGGCGCGCAGCTGCAGCACCACGGCGGCGATCCGCCAGCCGCCGGCCTCCTGCTCCATCGTCAGGCGCGCGGTCGTCGCGAGTTCCTGCGGCGGGTGCCCGGCGCCGGAAAGCTGGAAAGCCAGCGCCATGGAGAAGCAGCCCGCATGGGCGGCCGCGATCAGCTCCTCCGGATTGGTGCCCTGGCCGTCGCCGAAGCGGGCGGTGAAGGAATAGGGCGTGCCCCGCAGCGTGCCGGACTGGGTCGTCAGCGTGCCCGTCCCCTCCTTGCCGGTACCCTGCCAGACCGCCGAGCCTTCGCGCCGGATGGAAGCCATGTCGTCGTCTCCTGCTTTGGGGGCCGCCGGGCGGCCTGCCACGGGGAGCGTGACAGCGGGCACGGGCTGCTTCTAGCCTGCATGGCGATGCCGCACGATCTCGTGCCCGCCGGCGCCACGCCGGGACCCTGGGCGCCGCCGCTTGCCGCCCCGGCGCCCCGCGCGCTCTGCACGGATTGCGGCCTGTCCCGCACCGCGCTCGCCAAGGCCTGCGGCCGCGCCTGCCAGTTCCTGCGGCCCGACCATGCTGCGCTGGAGGCCCGCGTGCACGGGCGGTCGCGCGACCCGGCGCGCCCCGACGAGGCGCATTTCGGACCGTTCCGGCGGATGTTCCGCGCCGCCCTCAAGCCGGCGCGACCGGGCGCGCAATGGACGGGGATCGCGACCCGCCTCGGCGAGCGCCTGCTGGAGACCGGCGCGGTGGATGCCGTGCTGGCCATGGCGGCCGATCCGGAGGATCGCTGGAAGCCCGTGCCGGTGCTGGTCACGCGGGCCGAGGACATGGCGGCCTGCCGCGGCATGAAGATGGGCTTCGCGCCCCTGCTGGCGCTGCTGGAGCCCGCCGCGCGGGCCGGGCACCGGCGCCTGGCCATCATCGGCATCCCCTGCCAGGTCCATGCGCTGCGCGCCATCGAGGCGGAACTGGGCCTCGAGCGGCTCTACGTCATCGGCACGCCGTGTTCCGACAACACCACGACCGAAATGTTCCACCGCTTCCTGGACCTGCTGGACCCGGACCCGGCCTCCATCACCTACCTGGAATTCCGCGCCGACTACCACGTGGAGCTGCGCCACGCCGACGGACGGGTGCGGGAGATCCCCTTCCTGCAGTTGCCGATCAGCCGCCTGCCGCCGGACTTCTTTCCCCTCACCTGCCGGACCTGCGTGGACTACACCAATGTCCTGGCCGACATCACCGTGGGCTACATGGGCGGCACCGGGGCGCAGTGGCTGACCGTCCGCAACGACCGCGGGGAGGAGCTGCTGGCGCTGATCACGCCGGAGGTGGCGCTCTCGGCCCCGGCCTCGGCCGGGAAGCGGGCTGGCGCGGTGAAGGGGTTCCTGGCCAACACGGATCGCGCCGCGGGCGGCCTGCCGCTGCGCCGCATGCCGGGCTTCCTCCGCCCCCTGGTGGGCTGGCTGATGCCGCGCATCGGCCCGCGCGGGCTGGAATTCGCCCGTGCCCGGGTCGAGATGAAGGCGGTGGAGACCGTGCTCTTCCTGCGCCACCAGGCCCCGCGGCGCCTGCGCAGCATGGTCCCGCCCCATGTCTGGCGCCTGGTCGCCCCCTACGGCCTGACCCCCCGGGACGGCGAGGCGGGACGCCCCGCACGGGGGCGCGCCGACCCCCCCGGCCCACAACCCGCCCAGGCCGAGACGCCGCGGACCACCGCCGTCCCGACGGGCTGACGAAACACGATTCGCGTAATGGTTGCCGCCGTCATGCCAAACTTTGCTAAGAGGGTGGCAGGGGTGGGGGAAGCCGGCCGGACTTGGCGGCGTGCCCGACCGTCCCTGCATGGAGTGACGCATGACGCCGGTCCGCCGCCGGGCTCTCCTTGCCGCGCTGTGCTGCGCGCTCCTCGCCGCGTTGGTCCTCCATCGCCCGGCCGCGGCGGCAGATCCGCCGATACGCATGAAGGTGGTGGGGGGCCTGGCCGGGGTCAGCCAGTATGTCCGATTCGAGGAGCCGTTCTGGCGCCGCCGGATCGGTGAGCTGACCAACGGGCGCGTCCAGGCGGAAATCGCCCCCTTCGACCGCAGCGGCATCCGGGGGCACGAGATGCTGCAGCTGATGCGGCTCGGCGTGGTGCCCTTCGGCACCGTGCTGCTGTCGCTGGCCGCGACGGAGGAGCCCGAGTTCAACGCAGTGGATCTGCCCGGCCTGTCGCCGGACATCGACACGCTGGCCCGCACGGTCGAGGCGTTCCGCCCGCACCTGGTGCAGCTGCTGCGCGAGCGCTACGGGATCGAGTTGATCGGCGTCTACACCTATCCGGCGCAGGTCGTGTTCTGCAATCGGCCCTTCTCCGGCCTGTCCGACCTGGCCGGCCGGCGGGTGCGCACCTCCTCCGTCGGCCAGTCGGAGCTGATCCAGGCGCTCGGCGCCAGCCCGGTGGTCACGCCCTTCGCCGAGATCATCCAGGCCTTCCGCAGCGGCGTGGTGGAATGCGCCATCACCGGCACGCTGTCCGGCAACGCGATCGGGCTGCACGAGGTCACCACCCATGTGCACGCCATGGGGCTGACCTGGGGCATCTCCGTCTTCGGTGCGAACGTGAACGCGTGGGCCTCGCTGCCGGCCGACCTGCGGGCCATCATCCGAGCCGGCGTGCGCGACCTCGAGACCGAGATCTGGCGCGCGGCCGACCGGGAGACCGGCGAGGGCCTGGCCTGCAATGCCGGGCTGCCCACCTGCACCCAGGGGCGCCGCGGGACCATGACCGTGGTGCCCGTGAGCCCCGCGGACACCGCGCGGCGCAACCGCCTGCTGACCGAGGTCGTCCTGCCGCGCTGGGTCAACCGCTGCGGCCCCGATTGCGTGGACGCCTGGAACACGCGGCTGGCGCCGGTCTTCAACATGCACGTCCAGCCCGACTGAGCGCGGGGCGATGCAGACCACCCGCCGGCTTCGCCTCGCCACCCTCGCCGCCGCCGTCCTGATCCTGGCCGCGCAGGGGGTGGTGACCGCGCTGCTGCTGCATCGCTCGCATGCCACCGCCCTTCATGCCGCGCAGGACACCGCGAACCGCGTCAGCCGCGCGGTCGAGGCCTCGATCAACCGCAACTTCGTCCAGGTGGACGCGATGCTGGCCGGGCTGCCGGCGGTGCTCGGCCCCTTCTCCCGCGACGGCGGCTTCGACGCGGCCGGCGCCGGCCGCGTCCTGCGGGAGTTGAACAACCAGAACTTCACCTTCCGTGACGTCCTGCTGGTGGGCGCCGACGGCATGCCGGTCACCTCCGGCCTCGCGGTGTCGCGCCGACGGTCCCTGCCCGTCCCCCTCGGGCCGGCCTTCGTGGAAGTCGGGCCGAGCGGCGGCGGGCTGATGGTGGGGGGGCCGGCCCGCAACGCCGCCACCGGCGAATGGTCGCTGTTCTTCGCCCGCCCCGTCACCATGCCCGCGCTCGGCACGGTGACCGCAGTGGCCGAGGTGCCGGTGCCGCTGGTCGGCTCGCTGCTCGCGGTGGGCGGCGAGGCGCCGGGGCTCCGCGTCACGCTGGAACGCGACGACGGCACGCTGCTGGCCGTGCTGCCGCACGACGAAGGGCGGATCGGAAGGAAGCTGGCCTCCCCGGCCACGGCGATGGCGGAGTCGCCCGAGCCGCGCAGCCGCTTCAACGACCAGCCCGCGCTCGTCGCCGTGCGCTCCACCCTCTACCCCACCCTGCTGGTCGCCGTGACCGTGGAGGTGGATGCGGCGCTGGCGGGCTGGCGGCAGGACCGCGACCGCGCGCTGGTCGTCTCCACCGCCTTCGGCGCACTGGTGCTGGCGCTGGCCGCCGCCCTGCTGCTCGGCCTGCACCAGCGCGAACGCGCCGAGGCGGAGCGCGCGCAATGGCGCACGCGGCTGGAGAACGCGCTTGAGAGCATGTCGGACGGCTTCGTGATGTTCGGCCCCGACGACCGGCTGATCGCCTGCAACCAGCGCTACAAGGATTTCTACGCGATCTCCGCGCCCTTCATCAAACCGGGCGCGCATTTCCGCGACATCATGCGCGAAGGCGCGCTGCGCGGGCAGTATCCGCAGGCCGGGCCGGACATCGACGCCTTCATCAACGCCATGGACTACTGGCGCCATGCCGACAACCCGCCGATCGAGCGGCTGCTGCCCGACGGCCGCTGGGTGCTGATCACGGAGCGCAGCACGGCGGATGGCGGCACCGTCGGCATCCGCACCGACATCACCCAGCTGAAGCGCACCATGGAGGAGCTGGCCAGCGCGCGCGACGCGGCCCGCGCCGCTGGCGAGGCGAAGAGCCAGTTCCTGGCCCGCATGTCGCACGAGCTGCGCACGCCGCTGAACGGCATCCTCGGCTTCGCCCAGGTGCTGCTGCGCGACCCGGACCTCACCGCGGAGCAGCGCGAGCAGGTGGCGACCCTGAGCGAGGCCGGCCAGCATCTGCTGGAGCTGGTCAACGGGCTGCTCGACCTGTCCAAGATCGAGGCCGGCAAGCTGGAGCTGAACCTGCGCGAACTGGCACTGCGCCCGCTGCTCGAGGCCTGCGGCGGGCTGCTGGCGCCGGAGGTGGCGCGCAAGCGCCTGCGCTACACGCTGGACGTCGCGCCCGACGCGCCGGCGGCGGTGGAGGCGGATGCGACGCGCCTCCGGCAGATGCTGCTCAACCTGCTCTCCAACGCCGTGAAGTTCACGCCGCCCGGCGGGCGGGTGGAGTTGCGCGTGCGTCCGCTCGGTGATGGACGGCAGGGCATCCGCATCGAGGTGGAGGACAACGGCCCGGGCATCCCGCCGGAGAAACGGCACCTGCTGTTCGAGGATTTCTCGCAGATCGCGCCGATGCCGGGCCAGGAAGGCACGGGCACCGGCCTCGGCCTCGCCATCTCGGCCAGGCTGGCCGCGGCGATGGGTGGGCGCATCGGCTGCTCGCCGGACATCACGGACGGCGCCCTGTTCTGGGTGGAACTGCCGCTGCGCGAGGTCGCCGCGCCGCATGTGCCCGCCCTGGCCGCTCCCCGCGGCCCGTCCACACCGCAGGCCCCGGCGCGGTCGCTGCGCGTGCTGGTGGCAGACGACGTGGCGGCGAACCGCATGGTGGCGCGGGCCATGCTGGTGGCCGCGGGCCACCGCGTGGACAGCGCGTCCGACGGGGTGGAGGCGCTGAGCGCGGCCGAGCGCGAGGACTACGACATCGTGCTGATGGACGTGCAGATGCCGGGGATGGACGGGCTGGAAGCCACCCGCCGGATCCGCGCGCTGGACGGCGCGCGCGGCCAGGTGCCGATCCTGGCCGTCACCGCCTCCGCCCTGCCCGAGCAGGTGGCGGCCTGCCACGCGGCCGGCATGGACGGCCACCTCGCCAAGCCGATCGACCGCGAATCCCTGCTCTCCGCCGTGATGCGGCTGGCCGCCGGCGGCACGCTGGGCAGCGGCGCGCGACCCGCCGAGGCCGCCAGCGAGCCCGTGCTGGTGGACCGCGCGGCGCTGGGCAATCTGGCCACCGACCTCGGCCCGACGGCCGAGGTGGTGATCGGCGAGTTCGTCGCGGAGTTGCGCCTGGGCGTGGACACGCTGCGCACGGAGGGCCTCGCCGGCGATGTGCCGCGGCTGCGCCAGGCAGCCCATCGCCTGCTGGGCGCGGCGCGCACCCTCGGCGCCCGGCGCCTCTCGCGCGCGATCGAGGCGATGCAGGGCGCGATCCAGTCCGGCACGGACCCGCGCGAGCCGTTGCGGCGCGTGCTGGAGATTGCGGCGGCGACCCTGCCCGCCGTGGATGCGGCGCTGCAGCCGGAGCCGGTGAACGATGCCGGACCTCCCGCGGCGGTTCCGCTCGCGGCGCAGCGCACGGCGCGGTAACCGGCCGCGCCAGCCCGGCGCTACGGCAGGGCGGCGATCCGGTCGGCCAGCAGGTCGAAGAAGGCCGGCGCGTCGAGCGTCTCCAGCAGAGTCAGGTTGGCCGGGCGGCCGAGCCGGCCCCAGCGGTCAATCACGGTCCGCCCGCGCGACGGGCCCGCCGCGAGATCCATCTCCGCGAAGGCCTGGCGCGCGCCGAACAACGCGGGCGCGATCGCCCAGGCCACGGCGCAGGGATCGTGCAGCGGGAAGCCGCGGTGCCCGAACCGCTTCGAGGCGGGAAGCGCCCCCAGGATGCGCAGCGCCGCCTGCCAGCACGCCCCGCCCGGCCGGCGAGCCAGATCCGCGACGAGCGCCGGGGTCACGAAGGCCTGCGCGGTCAGGTCGAGCGTCGCCATCGCCAGGGGCCGGCCGAGATGCAGCAGCATCGCCAGCGCCTCCGGGTCGTTCCAGGCGTTGAACTCGGCGGCCGGCGTGATGTTGCCCTCGGCCCAGGCGCCCGACATCAGCACGATCTCCGCCACGCGATCCGCCAGCGCGGGCTCCGTGGCGAAGGCGAGCGCCAGGTTGGTCACGGGCCCGAGGCCGATCACCGTGACCGAGGCGGGCGCCGCACCGCGCAACGTGTCGCGGATCGCATCCGCCGCGATGCCGGGCGCCAGCGCCGGGCCTTCGGGCAGCACCACGCCGCCCAGCCCGTCGGCCCCGTGCACCGCCGGCTCGGCGCGGAAATCGGCCAGCAGGGAACGCTCGGCCCCTGCCACCACGGGCACCGCGCGACCGGAAAGGCCCACGACGGCGCGCGCATTCGCCGTGGTGCGCGCCAGCCCGACATTGCCGCCGGCCACCGTCACCAGGCGCACATCGAGCTCCGGCGAACCGAGTGCGAGCCACAGCGCGACGGCGTCGTCCGTGCCCGGGTCGCAGTCGATGATGGTGGGCTTCGGCGTCATCCGGCCTCCGGTTGCTCTGCCGCCGCGCAGCATGGCACGGTGCGGCGCAACCACACAGCCGAGCCGCGATGGAGCACTGGCAAAGCTTCGGGCCCCGCCCCGCGCCGCAAGGTGCCTGGGCGGAGGCCTTTCCCGCCGCCATGCCCGATGGCAGCGCGCTGGCGCTGCCGCTGCGCGACCTGGGCGCGACGGGGGTGGCGGGCTTCGTCGCAAACCAGGCGGCATTCGCCGTGGTGCATCGGCTGGCCGGCTGGATGACCGATCTGGCCCGCCCGCTCGGGGCAGAGGTGGTCGTGGGGTTGCCGACGCTCGGCCAGGTCTTCGCGCCCCTGGTGGCGGAGGCGCTCAGCCATGCCAACTGGGTCGCGCCGGGCTGGTCGCGCAAGCGCTGGTACGAGGAGCGGCTGAGCGTGCCGGCGCAGTCCATCACCTCGCCGGGCGAGCGCAGGCTCTGGCTGGATCCCCGCCTGCTGTCGCGGCTCGCCGGGCGGCGCGTACTGCTGGTGGACGACGTGATCTCCACCGGCGCCTCCGCCCGCGCGGGCCTGGCGCTGCTGGCGGCAGCGGGCGTCACGCCCGTGGCGCTGCTGGTCGCCATGGCGCAGGGCGACCGATGGATGCGCGACTGGGCCGACGCGGTCCCCGTGCGCGCCGTCTTCGCCACGCCCGTCTTCGCGCGTGCCGCTGCGGGCTGGGTGCCGCTGCCGGCTACCGCACCGCATGAGATCTGCCCGCTGATGCCGAAGGACCTTGCCGCATGACGCTGCGTGCCGCCCTGCTCGCCCTGGTGCTCGCCGGGCCGGCCCTGGCGCAGGACAACCTGCGCATCGGCGTGGAGGCCGGGCCGACCAGCCTCGACCCGCATTTCGCCAGCCTGATCACCAACATCGCCTTCGGCCGGCACGTCTTCCAGCCGCTGATGGAGCAGGACCACAAGCAGGACCTGCGCCCGGCGATTGCCACGCGGATGCGCGTGGTGGACGAGACGACGTGGGAAGTGACGCTCGACCCCCGCGCGCGCTTCCACGACGGCGCACCGGTGACGGCGGAGGACATCGCCTTCACCATCGCGCGCGCCGGCGACGTGCCGAACTCCCCGTCCAGCTTCCGCTACGCCACGCGCCCGATCGCGGCGGTCGAGGCGGTGGACGCCACCACCATCCGCCTGCGCACCCACCAGCCGACGCCGCTGCTGCCGAACTTCCTGGCGCTGGTGATGATCGTCTCGAGGAAGCATGGCGAGGGCGCGACCACCGCCGACTACAATGCCGGCCGCGCCATGATCGGCACCGGCCCCTTCCGCCATGTGTCCTGGCAGCCGGGCAGCCCGGTCGTGATGGAGCGCAACCCCGCCTTCCACGGCGCCGCGCCCGCCTTCGCGCGCGTGGAGTTCCGCCCCATCGCCAATGCGGGCGCCCGCGTCGCCGCGCTGCAGGCGGGCGATGTGGACCTGATCGAGATCGTCCCGCCCGACCACTTCGCGCGCTTCCGCCAGGACGCCGCCCGCTTCACGGTGGCGGAGAGCCCGTCCAACCGGCTGCTGTTCCTGACCCTCGACTCCGACCGGGAGGACAGCCCCTTCGTGCGCGGCAAGGACGGATCGCGCATCGCGAACCCGCTGCGCGACGCCCGCGTGCGCCGTGCGCTGTCGCTGGCGATCAACCGCGAGGCGCTCGTCTCCCGCGTGCTGCAGGGCCAGGCGCTGGCGGCGGGGGACCTGGGCCCGCCCGGCTATTTCGGCACCTCCCCCGACATGACGCCGCCGCCCTTCGACCTGGAGCAGGCACGCCGTCTGCTGGCGGAGGCCGGCTGGGCACAGGGCTTCGCGGTGCAGGTCAACGGCCCGAACGACCGCTTCGTCAACGACGAGCAGGTGGTGCAGGCCATCGCGCAGATGTGGACACGGCTGGGCCTGGCGACGACGGTGGAGACGCGCACCCGCGCCGTGTGGCTCAGCGAGGCGGCGCAGCTGCGCTACTCCGTGAACCTCGCCGGCTTCTCGCCGAACCCCGAGCTGCTCGGCATGCTGGAGACGCAGATCCATTCCTGGAACCCCCAGCTCGGCCTGGGCACGGCAAATCGCGGGCGCTTCAGCAACGCGGAGATCGACGCGCTGATCCAGCGCGCCCGCACCACCATCGACGACGACCAGCGCCGCGCGCTGACGCAGCAGGCGACCCGGATGGCGTTGCGCGACCAGACCGCGCTGATCCCGCTGTATTTCCAGGTGAACACCTGGGCGATGCGCCGCGGCTTCACCTACGAGGCGCGCACGGACGAGATGACGCTGGCCTCCAGCGCAGGAAGGGCTTCGCGATGAACGACCCGGTCAACGCCGCCATCCGTGCCCGCGCCGTGCAGGCCGCGCGCGGCTCCGCGCCCTTCGACCTGCTGCTGGCCGGCGGCACGGTCGTGGACGTCGCGACGGGCGAACTGCGCGCGGCCGATGTCGGGCTGGTCGGCCCGCTGATCGCCAGCGTGCATCCGCCCGGCACGCGGGAGGATGCGGCGGCGGTGGAGGATGTGTCGGGCCGCTTCCTCGTCCCCGGCTTCATCGACAGCCACCTGCACTACGAGAGCAGCCTGATGACGCCGGCGGACTACGCCGCCACGGTCGTGCCCGCGGGCACCACCACCTGCGTCTGGGATCCGCATGAGCTGGCCAATGTGCTCGGCCTGCCCGGCGTGCGCTGGGCCATCGACGCGTCGCGCAACCTGCCGCTGCGCAGCCTGATCGCCGCGCCGTCCTGCGTGCCCTCCGCCCCCGGGCTGGAAGTGGCCGGCGCCGAGTTCGGCGCGGCGGAGATGGCGGAGATGCTGTCCTGGCCCGAGGTGGCGGGCGTGGCGGAAGTCATGGACATGCCCGGCGTGGTGCGCGGCACGCCGCATATGAGCGGGATCGTCGGCGCGGGTCTGGCCAGCGGCAAGAACGTCAATGGCCATGCGCGCGGGCTGCGCGATGCCGACCTGCAGGCCTATGCCGCCGCCGGCGTCACCTCGGACCACGAGATCGTGGACGCCGAGGACTTCGTGCAGAAGCTGCGCGCCGGCCTGACGGTGGAGCTGCGCGGCAGCCACGACTACGTGCTGCCCGGCGCGCTGACGGCGCTGGCCGCCATGCCGATGCTGCCGCCGAACCTGGTGCTCTGCACCGACGACATCTTCCCCGACGAGCTGATGGAGAAGGGTGGGCTGCGGGACACCATCGCCCGCGTGATCGCGCGCGGCGTCAACCCGATCGCCGCCATCCGGCTGGCCACGCTGCACGCCGCGATGCGGCTGAAGCGCGACGACCTCGGGCTGGTCGCGCCCGGGCGGCAGGCCGACATCGTCGTGCTGACGGAACTCACCTCCGTGACGGTGGAGCGCGTCCTCGCCGCCGGGAAGCTGGTTGCGCGCGACGGCAGGCTGCTGGCGCCGCCGCCGCGCACGGACGGGCCGCGCGACACGGTGAAGCTGGCGCCGCAGCCCATCGAGGCCTTCATGCCCCGCGTCGCCGGGATCGGCGACGGGCGCGCAAGGCTGCGCAAGATCGTCGGCGCGCGGTTCGGCAAGTGGGGCAGCGTGGAGTTGCCCGTGCGCAACGGCTTCGCCGTGCTGCCGCCCGGTCATGCCTGCATCACCATCATCCACCGCCATGGCCGCACCGCGGCGCAGCCACAGACCTGCATCACCGATGGCTGGGGCGAGCCGCGCGGCGCCATCGCCACCACCATCAGCCACGACAGCCACAACCTGCTGGTGCTCGGCCGCGACCCCGCCGACATGCAGGCCGCCGCGAACGCGCTGATCGCCTGCGGCGGCGGCATGGCCGTGGCGCGGGAGGGCAAGGTGGTCGCGCTGCTGCCGCTGCCCATCGCCGGCCTGCTGGCCGACACGCCGCCCGAGGTCACGGCCGCGAACTTCGCGAAGCTGCGCGCCGCCGCCGACCAGGTGATCGACTGGCAGGGCCCGTTCCGCGTCTTCCGCGGCCTGACGGGCATCTCGCTGGCCTGCAACGCCGGGCCGCATCCGACCGACCTCGGCCTGACCGATGGCGGCACCGGCGAGATCTTCGACCCGGCCGAGCCGCTGCCGGCCTGACGGCTTGCCGGGCGCGTGAGGCCCCCATAGCGTTGCAGATACGACAGCGCAGGGACCGAGACATGCGACGCCGTCACGTCCTGACCGCCGGCGCCGCCCTTCTGGCGCGCCCCGCCCTGGCACAGACCGCGCGTGCTTGGGCGCCGCCCACGCGCATGATCATCCCCTACGGAGCCGGCAACATCAGCGACCAGGTCGCGCGCGTGCTGATCGAGGCCGTAGGCCAGCGCCATGGCTGGCGGCTGGCCGCCGACAACCAGCCGGGCGCCGGCGGCATGCTGGGCACCAACGCCCTGATCCGCGCGCCCGCCGACGGCACGGTCTGTGGCGTGGTGGCAGCGGCGGCGCTGACCATCCTGCCGCACATCCAGAAGAACCCGCGCTTCGATCCCTTCCCGGAGCTGGCGCCGGTGACGGGGCTGGCGATCTCCAGTTCCTTCCTCGCAGTGAACGCGCAGCTGCCCGTGCGCAGCCTGGCGGAGCTCGCCGCCTATGCGCGCGCGCGGCCGGCGGACAACCCGGTCTTCTACTACTCGCCCGGCAACGCGACGGTGCCGCACCTGAACCTGGAAGCGCTGAGCCGCGGCCTCGATTTCCCGATGCAGCACGTGCCCTACCGCACCAGCCAGGCCGGCAACACCGACCTGCTGGCGAACCGCGTGCAGGTCACGCTGGACAGCTTCTCGATCACTCTGCCGCACATCCAGGCCGGCACGCTGCGCGCGCTCGCCTACAACGGAACGGAGCGGCATCCCCTGCTGCCCGAGGTGCCCACCATGGCGGAGGCCGCGCCGGGCGTGCAGCTCGTCAACACCTGGGTCGCGGTGTTCTTCCCGCGCGCAACGCCGGCGACCGTCGTGGACCGCGCGGCGCACGATCTGCAGGACACGGTGCGCTCCCCCGCCTTCCTCGATCGCCTGCCGATCGGCACCGCCCCTTTCCCGCTCGGCCCGGCCGAGCTGGCGGAGCGGGTGCGGAGCGACAGCGCGCGCGTCGGCCAACTGGTCGCCGCGATCGGGCTGAAGGCCGATTAGCCCGCGATCGCCCTGAGTGTGCACACCGAAGGGGGGCACGGCGAAGGGCGTGAATCGCCGGGCCAGGGAAGCTGGACCGGCGTAGCCCTGAACACAGTCAGGGCTACGCTGGTCTAGCCGGCCACCGCGATGCAGTCGATCGAGACCAGGAAGTCCGGATGCGCCAGACGCGGCGATTCGGTGGTCTGCCGCGCGGGGTAGTTGCCGGGCGCGAAGTAGGTCTTGAAGATCGCGTCGAACTCCGCGTAGCGCGACATGTCGGTCAGCGCGATGTTCATCTTCACCGCGCGGTCCAGCGAGCTGCCGGCCTCCTCCAGGATTGCCTGGATGTTGCGCATGACCTGGTGCAGCTGGGCCGCGAAATCACCGCGCGCGATCTGGCGGTCGCCGTGGAACGGGGTGGCGCCGGTCACATAGACCATGCCACCCGCCTTCACGGCGTGCGACACGCCGGAGCGCATCGGCGTGACGCGGGGCGACGTGATGACCTGCCTGTCCATGGCGGCTCCTCTGCGCTGGGTCTTGTGGGGCAGCGTAGAGGCAGGCGCGGCCGCTGTGCAGGTGGTTGCACGGCGCCGCCATTCGGGCAGGATTGCCGCAACGCCTCACGGAGGGGACATCCATGCTGCCCACCACGCGCCGCGCCACGCTCGCCGCGGCCACCGCCCTGCTTGCCACGCCACGCCTGGCGGTGGGGCAGACCACCAACCTGAAGGTCATGGTCTTCCCGGGCCTGGCCAACCTGCCGCTCTTCGTCGGCCAGGCTCAGGGCTTCTTCGCGAAGCGCGGCCTGGCGGTGGAGATCCTGAACACGCCGAACTCCGACGTGCTGCGCAACGGCCTGGCCGCGGGCAACCACCAGCTCGTCGTCGCCGGGGTGGACAACGCCGTGGCGATGGAGGCCGACGGGCACGACATCGGCATCCTGATCGGCGGCGACAGCGCCTTCAACGCGATGTACGCCAAGCCCGAGATCCGCAGCTGGGTCGACCTGCGCGGCAAGACGCTGATCGTGGACAGCCCGCGCACCGCCTATGCCATCGCCGGCTACAAGATGCTGGAGATGAACGGCCTGCCGCGCGGCACCTACGAGGTCAGGCCCACCGGCGGCACCTTCGCGCGCTACGAGCTGATGTTCAACGACCCGACCGCGCATGCCTCCATGCTCAACCCGCCCTTCAGCCTGCAGGCGGAGGATCGTGGACTGACCCGGCTCGGCTCCATCACCGAGGTGCTGGGCCCCTATCTCGGCAATGCCGGCTGGGCGATGCGGGCCTGGGCGCGGCAGAACCCGGATGTCGTGACGCGCTACCTCGCCGCCTATGTCGAGGGCATCCGCTTCATGCTCGCGCCTGCCAACGCCGACGCGACGGTCGCCATCCTGGCCGAGCGCCTGCGGCTTCAGCCCGCGATGGCACGGCGCAACCTGGCGCTGCTGACCGACCCGCGCAGCGGATCGGCGGTGGATGGCCGCTTCGACCTGGAGGGCTTCCGCAACGTGCTGAAGATCCGTGCCGAGGTGCTGGGGACCTGGGGCGGTACACCCCCGCCGGCGGAGCGCTACCTCGACCTCGGCTACTGGGAACGCGCGGTGGCCAGCCTGTAGCGCGCAGGCGCGTCAGGCCAGCAGCGCCAGCATCTCCGCGCTCGGCTCCACGCCGAGGCCGGGGCCGTCCGGCAGGGTGTAGAACCCGGCGGCGCAGGCCATGTGGCGCGTGCCGGTCGGCTGCGTCAGGCGCAGGTTCGGGTCGAAGATGCTGTGCTGGTACTCGTGCCAGGGCAGCTTCTGCAGCGTGCTGCTGGCCTGCAGGCTGGCCGCCATGAACAGGCCGACGCCGATCGCCGCATGCGGCATGACCGCGATGTGGGTGGCGTGGCACAGCGCGCCGATGCGCACGAACTCGGTGATGCCGGTGCGGCCCATCTCCGGCTGGCCGATCCCGAGGCAGCGCGCGGCGATGCGGGGCTGCCATTCGAAGACGGTGCGCAGCTCCTCGCCGAGCGCGACGGGCACGCCCACGCCGCGCGCCACCGCCGCGATGCCCTCGATGTCCTCCGGCGCACAGGGGGCTTCCGCGAAAGCCAGGCGGTGCGGCTCCATGCGGCGGATCAGGCGGATCGCCTCCGGCGCCGTGTGGCGCCAGTGCAGGTCTGCCATGATCTCGGCCCGCGGGCCCAGCCCCTCGCGCAGGGCCGCGATCTCGGCCTCGGCGCCGTCATCGGCGACGACCGCGGCGAACTTGAAGCCGCGGAAGCCCTTCGCCTGCCAGTCGCGCGCGAAGGCGACGCGCTCCTCCAGCGTGGCGCGCGGCAGGCCGGAGACGTAGGCCGCGATGCGGTCGTGCCGCCGCCCGCCGAGCAGCGTCGAGACCGGAACGCCGAGCCGCCGGCCCAGCAGATCCCACAGCGCGATGTCCACCGCGGCGAGCGTGTCCAGGTAGAAGCCGCCGAAGAAGCCGCGCACGCGCATCAGGTCGTACAGATCCTCGTGGATGACCGCGGGCGCCGAGGGATCGCGGCCTTCCAGCACCGGCGCGACCACGTCCTCCACGATGGCGCGCACGGCGTCCGGCGCGACGATGCCGTAGGTCTCGCCCCAGCCGGTCAGCCCCCGCTCGGTGTCGATGCGCAGCACCACCGAGCGGTCGGCAGTGGGGTAGAGTGTGCGGTTGCCCTGCCGCACGATGTAGCCACGGCGGTTGACGTGCTCGCCCTCGCGCAGCGGGCCGAGGTAGGGCACGTCGCGCGGGATCTCGACGACGTACGCGCTGACCTTCTCGATCCTGTCGCTCATTGCACGGGGTGCATCGTCAGCGCCGGGGCAGCTGTCGCCAGCAGCTCGCCGATCTCCGCCATGTCACCGTCGTCCAGCTTCGGTCCGGCGGCGCGGGCGCCGGTGTGCGCCAGCAGGCCGCGGCGCTTCAGCACCTCCTTCGTCGCGCGCACGCGGAAGGTCATCTGGAAGGCCAGCAGCGGCAGCGTCAGCGTGTAGATGCGCCGCGCCTCCGCCCGGTCGCCGCGCTGCCAGGCCTTCCACAGCGCGACATGCGCATCGGCGATCTCCAGCGCGGGCATGGTGCCGCAGGCGCCGCGCGCGAGCTCGTCCAGCACGAAGCGCGCACCGGCGCCGCCCATCACGCCGTCGAGACGGCCCTGCGCGGCCGCCAGGATGCGCGTGACGTGCTGGCCGCAGGGCAGCGTCTCCTCCTTCACGTAGCGGATGGCCGGCACCTCCGCGGCGATGGCGGCGACCTTCTCGGGCGGCAGGCCGGCGCCGTTCGGCGCGGGCGCGTTCTGCAGCATGATGACGACGCCCGGCGCGGCGGCCGCGACGGCGGCGTAGTAGGCGACATGCTGCGCCACGTCCTGGCCGCAGGCAGGCGGCGCCATGATCATCGCGGCCACCGCGCCGGCCTGCTGGCCTTCCCGCGCGCGGGCGGCGGAGTGCGCGGGGTCGGCATGGCTCGCGCCGACCACGAAGGTCGTGCGACCGCCGAGATGCCGGCCGAGCGCCGCGACCATGCCGGCGCGCTCCTCCGCCGTCAGCGTCTCGACCTCGCTCGCCATGCCCGGGAAGACCACGCCGTCCACGCCGGCCTCCAGCGCGAAGTCGGCGAGCCGCAGGAAGGCCGGCAGGTCGGGCGGGCCTTCCGGCGTGAAGGGGGTGGGCAGCACGGGGAAGACGCCACCGATCCTCGCACTCGCCATCGCCTGCCTCCCCGTTGACCCGCCCGCCGCGGCGCCAGCACACTTGGCCGCAAGCGCCCGGCGGCCGCAAGCCGGGTGCGGGAGGAAGCCCGAGATGCCGACACGCCGCGCCCTGCTCGCCACCACGCTGCTGATGCCTGCCGTCGCAAGGGCGCAGGGCGACGGCACTGCCGGAGCCTGGCCATCGCGGCCGGTGCGGCTGATCGTGCCCTTCCCGCCGGGCGGGGCGGCCGACATCGTCGGGCGCATGCTGGGCGCGCATTTCCAGTCGGCCTTCAACCGCGGCTTCGTCATCGAGAACCGTGGCGGCGCGGGCAGCACCATCGGCGTTGATGCGCTGGCGAAGAGCCCGGCCGACGGCTACACGATCGGGCTGATCAACATCGCCGCCAACGCCATCGTGCCGGCGGTGCGGCGCCAGCCGCTTCCCTACCGGCCGCTGGAGGACTTCGCGCCAATCTCCAACCTGGCCGTCACGCCGGCGCTGCTGCTGGTCAATCCGCAGAAGCTGCCCAACGTGAACAGCGTCGCCGACCTGGTGAATGCCGCGAAGGCGCGGCCGGAGGCGATCAACTTCGGCTCCTCCGGCGTCGGCTCCTCGCTGCATTTGGGCATGGAGCTGTTCATGGCGAAGGCGGGCATCCGCATGACGCATGTGCCCTTCACCGGCGGCGGGCCGCTGCTGCAGGCCCTGGTGGCGGGCACGATCGACTGCTCGCTGGACGTCGCGGCCACCACGTCGCAGCTGATCCGCGAAGGGCGCATCCGCGCGCTCGCCACCACCGCGCCCGTGCGCATGCCGAGCTACCCGGACCTGCCGGCGCTGAACGAGACCTTCCCGGGCGCCGAGCTCGCCTCCTGGCACGGCCTGGCCGCGCCGGCCGGCACGCCCGCGCCGGTGCTGGCGCGGCTGGCGCAGGAGACGCAGGTGTTCCTGCGCAGCGCGGAGACGCAGGAACGCTATCGCCAACAGTTCCTGGAGATGCCGCAGCAGACCACGCCCGAGGCCTTCTCCGCCTTCATCGGGCGGGAGATCGCGACCTTCCGCGACCTGGCCCGCGCGCAGAACATCGTGGTGGAGTGAGCATGCGCACGACCCGTCGCGCGCTGCTCGGCGCGCTGGCGCTGCCCGCCGCGGCGCGCGCGCAGGCGCCGTGGCCGGAGCGTCCCGTGACCCTGATGGTCGGCTACGGCGCGGGCGGCGCCACCGACATCATCGCGCGCACCCTGGCGGAGCGGATGCAGCCGCTGCTCGGCCAGCCGATGGTGGTGCAGAACGTCACCGGTGCGGGCGGTACCATCGCATCGGACCGCACGGCGAAGGCCACGCCGGACGGAACCACCATCCTGCTGATCCCCAATGCGCATGCGGTGGCGCCCGGGCTCTATGCGCGGCTGCCCTATGACACCGCGGCGGATTTCGCGCCGGTGTTCTTCGCCGGGCATTCGGCGAATGTGCTGGTGGTGCCGGCGGCCTCGCCGGACACCGACCTCGCGGCGCTGGCGGCCCGCGGGCGCGCGGCGCGGCAGCCGCTGCAGACCGGCAGCGCCGCGCTGGCCGG
>NZ_JAPSMD010000066.1 GCF_027856955.1 Falsiroseomonas oryzae
GGCCAGGACGAACAGCGCCGCCGGCAGCACCAGCAGCCAGAGGCCGAAGGCGCGGCGACGCTCGGCGAGCGCGTGCTGGACGCGCAGCGCCGCCGCATCGGCCCGCGCGGCGAGCGTCCCCTCCGGCACCGCCGAAGCGGCCGCCTCAGCTCGCCGCCCAGCGGGCCAGGCGCTGCGTCAGCGGCTCCAGGTTCTCCAGCCAGAACTGGCGGTACTTCTCGCCGCCCTGGATATAGGCCATGTCCATCTTGTCGTGCGGCAGATAGGCCAGGAAGCTGCTGTCCAGCAGCCGCATCGCCTCCTCGTTCGGCGGGCCGTACATCATCTCCCGCGCGAACTGCGCCAGCACGGGCGCGCTGGTGGCGAAGCGGATGAACTCGATCGCCAGGTCGCGCCGAGGGGTGCCCCTCATCACCGCCAGATACTGGTTGCCGAGCACGAACCCGCCATCGAAGGACATGCGGAAGTTGCGCCGGTCGCGCTGATTGGCGCTGGCGACGCGGCCGTTCCAGGCATAGACCATGGCGACCTCGCCGGTCGCCAGGATCTGCGTGGATTCCGCCCCGCTGCGCCACCACTGGATGTGCGGCTTGATCTCGTCCAGCTTGCGAAAGCCGCGGTCGATCCCGCCCGGCGCGGACAGCACGTCGATGACCCGTGCTGGCGGCACGCCATCGGCCATCAGCGCGATCTCCAGCATGCTGGCGCGGTACAGCAGGCCGCGCTTGCCCGGCCATTGCCGCACGTTCCAGAAGTCCTGCCAGGTGCGCGGCGGGTTCTCGCGGATGCGGTCGGCGTCATAGGTCAGCCCCCCGACCACGCTCATGATCGGCACCGCGCATTCGGTGACGCCGCCCGAACTCTCGAAGGGCTGCACGTTCATGTGGCGGGACCAGTCGATCTGCTCGATGAAGCCCTCGTCGCAGGCCAGCGCCATGTTGTTGTAGGTGATCTCCACCACGTCCCAGCGCAGCTGGCCGGTCTCAACCTGGCTGCGCAGGCGGGCGTATTCCTGGTTCCAATTGTCCTCGATGACGCGCAGCCCGTGCTGGCGCGCGAAGGGCTCGTACCAGACGCGGCGCGACGCTTCCGCGATGACGCCGCCATTGTTCACGAAGCTCAGCGTGTTGCCCTGCCCGAAGGCGGGGCGAAGCCCGGCTGCGAGCGCGGCGAGGCCGAGCGTGGCGCGGCGGGTGGCGTGGAAGCGCGTCATCGGTCCCTCCTGGAGCGGGCCTCGGCCATCAGGCAGAGGATCTCGAACATCATGGTGGCGCCGGCGAGGGCGGTGACGCCAGCGGGATCGAAGGGCGGCGCGACCTCTACGAGGTCGGCGCCGACGATCTGCAGGCCGCGCAGGCCGCGCAGGATCCGCATGGTCTCGCGCGGAGTGAAGCCGCCCGGCTCCGGCGTGCCGGTGCCGGGCGCGAAGGCCGGGTCCAGGCTGTCGATGTCGAAGGTGAGATAGGCCGGGGCGCCGCCGACCACGCGGCGGGCTTCCGCAGCGACCGCGTCCGGCCCCATCGCCTCCGCCTCCTCGATGGTGAGGATGCGGATGCCGGCCTGCGCCGCCCAGTGCATGTCCGCCGCGTCGTAGAGCGAGCCGCGGATGCCGATCTGCACGATTCGACGCGGATCGAGCAGCCCTTCCTCCACCGCGCGCCGGAACGGGGTGCCGTGGGTGTAGCGGCTGCCGCCGAAATAGCTGTCGTTGGTGTCGGAATGCGCGTCGAAGTGCACCATGCCCAGCGGCGCCAGGCCCGGCGCCGCACGCACGATCCCGCGCAGGACGGGCAGCGAGATCAGGTGGTCGCCGCCTGCCGCGAGCGTCCAGGCGCCGCCGGCCCGCAGCTCCGCCACGCGCGCCTCCACCAGCGCCAGCGTGGCGTGCAGGTCCACCGGGTTCACCGCCGCATCGCCCAGATCCGCGATCCGGCAAAGCGCCGTTGGCGCGACCAGGCTCACGGGATGCACGCGGCGGATCAGCGTGGAGGCGTTGCGCAGTTCGCGCGGTCCGTGCCGCGCGCCCGGCCGGTTGGTGGTGCCGCCATCCCAGGGGATGCCGAGGATCGCGATATCCAGGCCCGCAGCATCGGGGCGGAGGGGCAGCCGCATGAAGGTTGCCGGCGCAGCGAAGCGCGGCGTCACGGCGCCATCGATCGGTTGCGGCCACTCCGTCTCCGCCGGCATGCGAAGCGCTCCCCGCGATCTGCCGGGCGCATTGTGGACACGCGATCACATCGCTAGCATCAGATTTGTGCAAAGCACACTTGCGATATTCGTGATGTGAACCGCGCCTCGTGCCAGCCCGCATCCCCCAGCCCGACACGCAGGACCTGCGCCTGCTGCGTCTCTTCGCCTCCGTCGTGGAGCATGGCGGCTTCACCGCGGCGCAGATCGAGCTCGGCGTGTCCCAGTCCTGGATCAGCACCCGCATGGCCGCGCTGGAGACCCGGCTCGGCATGCGGCTCTGCCACCGGGGCCGCGCCGGCTTCGCGCTGACCGAGGATGGCCGCCGCGTCTACGAGGCGGCGCAGCGCCTGCTCTCCGCGGCGGAAGCGTTCCGCGCCGACGTCACCGCGGCGCATGGCCGCCTCGCGGGGGAGCTACGGCTCGGCATGGTCGACAACATGATCAACAACCTCGCCTGTCGCGTGCCCGCCGCGCTGGGCCGGCTGCGCGCCGCGAGTGCGGAGGTGGTGCTCAGCCTGCATGTCGCGGCGCCAAACGAGCTCGAGCGGATGCTGGTGGACGGGCGCCTCGACACCGCCATCGGCGCCTTCCACCGGCGCAACCCCGTCTTCGCCTATCGCCGCCTGTTCACCGAGCCGCAGGGCCTGTTCTGCGGTCGTGGCCACCCGCTGTTCGACCGGCCCGAAGGCCGGCTTCGCCCGCGCGACATCGAGGCGGCCGACGGCGTGCTCCGCGGCTATGTGGGCGAGCCGGAGCAGGCGCGCGGCGGCCTGCGGCTGAAGCCCGCCGCCGTCGCCTGGCACATGGAGGCCGTGGCGGCGCTGATCCTCTCCGGGCGCTTCGTGGGGCACCTGCCGATCCACTACGCCGCGCAATGGGTGGAGGCCGAGCAGATGCGGGAACTCATGCCCGACCGGCTGCGGCACGACGCCACCTTCTCGCTGGTGCTGCGTCGCGGCGCGCAGCCATCGGCCGTGCTTCGCCGCTTCGTGGAGGAGCTGGGCCCGGCCGCACGCGCCTGAGCGCGTTGGCGTCAGCGGGGAACGGGCCCGGACTCCCCGCCCGGCATGCCGGGCGGTGGGATGACAGGCGTGGTGTTCGGCCGCGGCTCCGGCACCGCGCTCTGGATTCCGGGATCGACCTGCATGGGCGGCCGGATGACGCTGCGGCCGGGGCCGCTGCCTTCGTTGTCCCCGACGATGTCGTTGCCCGTCGAGACAACGACGCGGCCGGGCCAGCGTTCGCGCGGCAGGCGGCCCCGGCTTGCGATTTGCCCGGCGCCGCCCGCATCATCGCCGCCGGAGCCGATCGGAGGATGCATGACCCAGGCTGTCGCCGTGCCGGAAGGCGGTTTCCGCTTCGTCCCTGGCGTCTACCAGTACAGCGCGGGCGTCGCTGCCCAGCCCGGCTTCGCGCTGGAGCGCGTCCGCTTCGCCGAGCCGGTGCCGCTGATGCGCGGCTTCGCCCTGATCGCGGAGGCACTGGCCGCCGCGGGGCGTCCGAAGGCCGCCTTCGCCGCCTGCGAGTTGCGCTCCCCGGCGCCCTTCACCGAGGAAGGCTTTGCCGCCTTCAACCGCATCTATGGCGGCGTGCTGCAGGACTGGGGGCTGTTCCGCGACGGCCTGAATCCCGTGGCGCGCAGCAATGTCTGCCCGGAGATCGCGCCCCCGGCGGAGCCCTGCTTCCATGCTTTCGTCTACACGGTGCCGGAGGCCGCAGCCCCGCCCTCCTTCGCGGTTGCCGGCAGCGGCGAGGCGCAGGAGGGCAAGGGCAACTACCGCGACCACACCGTGGCGCTCGGCGACCTCTCGCCAGCGGGGATGCGCACCAAGGCGCGCTGGGTGCTGGGCGAGATGGAGCGGCGCATGGGCGTGCTCGGCGGCGGCTGGGCCGCGACGACGGGCGTGCAGGTCTACACCGTGCACGACATCCACCCCTTCCTGGCCGAGGAACTGGTCGCACGCGGCGCCGCACGGCACGGCGTCACCTGGCAGTTCTGCCGCCCGCCCGTGGTGGACCTGGAATACGAGATGGACTGCCGCAGCATCTGGCGGGAACGCGTGCTGCCCGTCCGGTGACCGTCCGGGAACCGCGCCCTGCCCATTGCCTGGGCAGGGCGCCGCCATGCCGCGCTGTCAGGCTGCATGCCCCGGCTTGACGAAGCCGCCCAGGAATGGGGCATTCGCACCTCCACGCCGGAGACCTCGCCATGCCCCTGACGCTCTCGCGCCGCCATGCCGCACTGGCAGTGCTGGCGCTGCCCGCCGTCGCGCGCGCGCAGGGGAACTGGTCGCCGACCCAGCCCGTGCGCGTGATCATCCCCTTCCCGCCCGGCGGCACGATGGACCCTGTCGTGCGGCTGGCGCAGGAGCACCTGATGCGCGACCTCGGCCAGCCGGTGGTGGTGGAACACCGGCCGGGCGGCGCGACCGTGGTGGGCACGACCGAGGCGCTTCGCGCCGCGCCCGACGGCCACACCATGATCATGGTGGCGAACAGCTTCGCCGCGAACGTCACGCTGCGGCCTTCCACGCCATACAACGGGCTGCGCGACTTCGCGCCGCTGGTGATGGCGACCGTGGTGCCGCATGTGCTGGCGGTGCACCCCTCCGTGGCGCGCGACTTCGCCGGCTTCCTGGAAGCCGGCCGGCGGCCGGGCAACGGCCTCTCATTCGGCTCCTACGGCATCGGCACTTCGAACCACCTCGGCGGCGAGCAGTTCCGCGAGACGGCGCGGCTCAACGCGACGCATGTGCCCTATCTCAGCCCCGCGCAGGCGCATAACGACCTGATCGGCGGGCGGCTGCAGTTCATGCTGGCCAACCTGCCGGACATGATCCAGCCCGCGCAGCTCGGCCAGATCCGCGCGGTCGCGATCTCCAACCCGACCCGCGTGCGCGAGCTGCCGGAGACGCCCACCATGACGGAGATGGGCTTCCCGCTGGTTCTGTCCGACAGCTGGTTCGGCCTGGTCGTGCGCGCGAACGTGCCGCCGGCGGCCCGCGCCCGGTTGGAGGCCGCGTGGCTCGCCGCCCTGGCGCAGCCCGCGGTGAGGGGGCGGCTGGAGGAGATGGGCTTCACCGTCCTTGCTCATCCTGCCACGCGCTTCGGCGAGGAGATCCGACGCTACACGGATGTCTATGCGGAAGTCATCCGCGCCAACAACATCCGCGTGGAGTAGCGGAACCGGGGTTGCGCGCCGCGGCGTGGCGCGCATGCTGCGAATGGCCTGACCTGGAACGGAGGACGCCATGGCGCGGCTGCGCCCGACGATCGCGGTCTGGGACTACGACCGCACGCGCCCTCTGATCGACGGGCGCGTTAGCGTGGAGGGCTGCGACCCGATCTGGCTGCACGACATGCCGATCGAGACGATGTTCTCCCGCGCGCTCGGCGGCGCCGAGTTCGACGTCTCGGAACTCTCCTTCTCCAACTTCATGGCGCAGGTGTCGCGCGGCACCAACGGCTATGTCGGCCTGCCGATCTTCCCCAGCCGCAGCTTCCGCCACGGCGCCTGGTTCCTGCACGCCGATGCCGGGATCCGCGCGCCGGAGGAGCTGAAGGGCAAGCGCATCGGCGTCCGCGAATACTCGATGACCGCCGCCGTGGTGGCGCGCGGCCTGCTCGAGGACGAGCACGGCATCGGCGCGCGGGACGTGACCTGGGTGGTGGGCGACGTCGAGGAGAAGGAGCGCAGCCATATCCCGCTGCCCGACCTGCCGCCGGGCTTCCGCGTGGAACGGGCCCCTGACGACCGCTTCCTGGTGGACATGCTGCTGGCCGGGGAGATCGACGCGCTGCTGGCCTACAAGCCGCCCAAGGCCTTCGTGAAGGGCCATCCCGGGCTGGTGCGGCTGTTCCCGGACTACGAGGCGCGCGAGAAGGAATATGCGCGCCGCACCGGCATCTTCCCGGTCATGCACCTGATGGGCATCCGGCGCGACGTGGCGGAGTCCGAGCCCTGGCTCGCCATGTCCCTGATGGCGGCCTTCACCGCGGCGAAGGACCTGGCCATCGCCGACCTGGCCATCGTGCAGGCGCTGAAGGTCGCCCTGCCCTGGGCCCCTGCCGAATTCGCCCGCACACGGGACGCGCTGGGCGAGGACTTCTGGCCCTACGGCGTCGCCCGCAACCGCCGCCCGATCGAGGCGCTCGCCCGCTGGCACCACGCCCAGGGCCTCTCGTCGCGCCTGCTGACGGTGGAGGATCTCTTCGCCCGCACGACGCTCGGCACCTGAGTTCCAGAACAACCGGAGAGACAACGCGATGACGCCCACCTTCCGCCGCCGCGCCGTCCTGGCTGCGCTGCCCGCGGCCGCTCTGGCCGTACCCGCCCTGGCGCAGCGCCGCTGGCAGCCGGGCGACCGCTTCACGCTGCGCATCGCGGCGAGCCAGCCGGTGCAGCCGATCTACTCGATCAGCGTCGCGCAGAAGACCATCATCGAGCGCACCCTGCCCGGCGTGCGCGTGGATGTCATCGCCACCCAGGGCGGGATCGAGAACGCCAACCTGATCAAGGCCGGCGATGTGGAGGCGGCGAACGGCAACACCGCCGGCGCCTATTCCGTGCATCACGGCCGCTTCGAGGCGCAGGGCGAGCGCCCGTTCCCGGACCTGCTGTCCTGGATGCCCGGCTACGATGCGCCGCAGGGCATCATCGTCAACCCGAACAGCCCGGTCCGCGGCTTCGCCGACCTGCGGGGCCGGCGCATCGCGCTCGGCCCGGTCGGCTCCGGCGCGGAGGCGGTGGTGACCTCCACCATCCGTGCGCTCGGCATGACCGACCGCGACTTCGGCAACGTGCTGCGCACCGACCCGCGCCAGGCGTTCAACTCGCTGGCCGCGGGCAATGTTGAGGCGGTGATCTGGGGCACCGCGCATCCGGCGGGCGCGATCACGGAGCAGGTCACCACGCGCAATGTCGGCTTCGTCTCCTTCACCGCCGAGGAACTCGCACCGGTGACGCGCGACCTGCCCTACATCAACGCGGCCCGGCTGCCCGCCGGCGTGTACGCAACGCAGACCGCCGACATGCTATGGCCCAGTGCCGGCGTTCACCACTGGATCGGCGCGCGCGTGCCGGAGGAGCTGGTCTATCGCGCCACCAAGGCGATCTGGGAAGCGAAGGACGAGCTCGTCACGCGGCATGCCTCGCAGCGCCTGCTCTCGCCGGAGATGGTGCGCGCCCAGGCTGCCATGGTGCCGTTCCATCCCGGCGCCGCCCGCTACTTCATCGAGGCCGGCGTCCTGCGCAATGCGCAGGGCTGAGCGCGCGCCTGGCTGGACCCGCCGGGCGTGACGAACCGGCGCGCCCTGGCCGGGATCGATCTCGCGGCCTGGCTGACGATCGGGGTGGTTGGGCTGCTGGTGCAGCTCTGGCTCCTGTATCTCAATCCGATCAGCCCGCTGCTGCATGCGATGGGGTTCCTCTCCATCGTCATGGTGCTGGCCTTCCTCCGCTACGCGCCGCGCAGCCTGCCGCCCGGCGCGTCGCAGCGCGTGCCATGGTACGACTGGCTGCTGGCGGCGGCCTCGCTGGTGCTGCTGGTCCATGCCAATCTGGATTACGCGCAGTATGTGCGCCGCGCCGCCATTCCGCGCCCGCCCGATGTCTGGATCGGGCTGGTCTTCGTCGTGCTGCTGCTGGAGGCCGGGCGGCGCGCGATGGGCTGGATCCTGCCGCTGATCGGCATCGCGGCGATGGCCTATGCGCTCTCGGGCTTCATCCTGCCGGAGAGCTGGGATTTCGGCCCGACGCTCTCGCTGCGTCGCGTGGTCGGCACGCTGACCATGACGGAGCTCGGGCTGTTCAGCGAGCCGACGCAGGTCGCGCTGCGTTGGATCTTCCTTTTCGTCGCCTTCGGCCAGGCGTTGGCGCTGATCGGCGGCGACGTCTTTTTCGAACGGATCTCCATCCGCGTCGCGGGCCATCTGCGCGGCGGGCCGGCCTACATCTCCGTCATCTCCTCGGCGCTGTTCGGCACCGTCTCCGGCAGCAACGTGGCCAATGTGATGATGGGCGGGCAGGTTACCATCCCGCTGATGGCGCGGGTCGGCTATGGCCGCACCCGCGCCGCCGCGATCGAGGCGGTGGCCTCCACGGGCGGCGCGCTGACGCCGCCGGTCATGGGCGCCGGCGCGCTGATCATGGCGGAGCTGGCGAACGTGCCCTATGCCGGCATCGTCGCCTCCGCCGTGCTGCCGGCCATCCTGTTCTACATCGCGGTCACGGCGTATGTGTACGGCGCCACCGTGCGCCTGGGCATCGGCGCCGGCGAGATGACGGAGGCCACGCCGGCCTGGCGCATCACCCTGGCCTACTGGCCGGTGCTGGCCGGCGTGGTCTGGCTGATCTGGCAGATCGTGGACGCCTACCCGCTGGAACACGCGGCACTGCAGGCCACCGCCATCATCCTCGTCGGCGGGCTGCTGACGTCCCGGGCCAGCTACACCTGGCCGCGGACGAAGGAGGCCATGGCCGGGCTGATCGACGGCACGCTGGAGATCGGGCTGGCCTGCGCGATCTCGGGCATCCTCGTCGGCGTGATCCTGGTGACGGGCCTCGGCATCGAGCTGTCGAGCTTCGTGATCGGACTGGGCCGGACCTCCCTCCTGCTGGCACTGATCGCGACGATGCTGGTCGTCATTCTGCTCGGCATGGCCGTGCCGGGGATCGCGGCCTACATCATCGCGGCGTCGGTCGCCGCGGCGCCGCTGGCGGAACTCGGCGTGCCGCTGCTGGCCGCGCACATGTTCATCTTCTACTTCTCCCTCTTCGCCGGGCTGACGCCGCCTGTGGCGCTGACCGCCTTCGCGGCCGCCGGTATCGCCGGGTCCGATCCCTTCCGCACTGGCTTCCTGGCCACGGCCATCGCCGCGCCGGCCTATCTGCTGGCCTACTTCATGGTGCTGCAGCCGCAACTGCTGCTGCTGGACGGCACCGCGTCGGAAATCGCTCTGGGCTTCGTCACGGCCGGCATCGGCGTCACCGCCTTCGGGCTCGGCGTCGCCGGTGCCATCTTCCGCCCGCTCGGCCCTTGGGCGCGCGCCGCGATGATCCTGGCAGGCGTCGCCCTTGTGGATGCCGGGCTGCTCACGGATCTGGTGGGGCTCGCCACGATCGCCGGCGTGGTGGCGCTGAACCGGCGGGGATCGCGCTCACAGCCGGCGTGACCGGCGCCGGCAGCTGCCCACGGCGTGGGCATGCCTGCCGCGCCGGGCGGCAGGCGAGGCCGTGACGCCCGCGTTCGGTTCCGCCGCGCGGCTTGCGCTGCCGGCCGCCGGCGCATTCACTCCCCCTGCCCGACCGGAGCCCCGCCCATGATGTCCCGCCGCACCCTCCTGGCCGCCGCCGGCCTGATCGCAACCCCCGCCGTGCTGCGCGCGCAGGATGCGCGGACGCTGCGCATCGGCAGCGCGCTGGACCCGCAGCACCCGATCATCATCGGCGCCCGCCGCATGGCGGACCGGCTGGAGGAGCTGTCGGGCGGGCGCCTGAAGGCCGCGATCTTCCCCTCCTCGCAACTCGGGGCGCAGCGCGAGATGTGGCAGAACGTCCAGGCCGGCGTGCTGGACGGCGTCATCGACGCCTCGGCGAACATGGTGAACTTCGTCGGCCAGTTCGGCGTGCTGGACCTGCCCTACCTCGTTCCGGACAGCGCCGCCGCCTTCCGCCTGCTGGACGGGCCGGTGGCGGAGACGGAGCTGGTGAACCGCGCCGCCGGGTCCGGCTTCCGCGTGGTGAATTTCTGGGAAGTGACCTTCCGCAACATCTACACGCGCCGCCCGGTCAACCAGATGGCGGACCTGCGCGGCCTCAAGATCCGCGTCATCCCCAACCCCTCCTTCATCGCGCTGTTCCGGGCCCTCGGCGCGGCGCCGACGCCGATGGCCTTCGGCGAGATCTACACCGCGCTGCAGCAGGGCGTGATCGACGGGGCCGAGAACGACAACGTCACCTACCTCTCCTCCCGCCATGCCGAGGTCGCGCGGAACCTGGCGATCACCAACCACATGATGCTGGTGAACACCTTCGTGATGAGCGAGCGGCAGTTCACCCGCCTCTCGGCCGACCAGCGCGGCTGGATCCGGGAGGCCTCGCTGGTCGGCCGGGCTGCCGTGACGGCCGAGCGCGAGGGACGCGAACAGCGCGCCCTGGCAGACATCGCCGCCGCCGGCGTGACCATCACCCGCCCCGACCTCGCCCCCTTCATCGAAGCCGGCCGCCGCACCTACGAGCAGAGCGAGGAGCGGCTGGGCCGCGACCTGGTGGCGCGCTTCGCGGCAGCCGCCCGGGCGTGAGGAGGCTGGACGCAGCGCTGGCGCAGGCCGAGGCCACGCTGCTCGGCGTGCTCGTGATCGCGATGACGGGCGTCACGCTCGCCCAGGTGATGGCGCGCTACGCCTTCGGCGCGCCGCTGATCTGGAGCGAGGAGGCGGCGCGTTACCTCTTCGTCTGGGTGTCGATGATCGGTGCGGCGCTGGCGGCACGGCAGGGCGCGCACTACGCGCTCACCGCGCTGGTCGAGCGCCTTCCCGCGCGCGCGGCGCGCCTGGCCGGATCCGGCGCGCTGGCCGTCTCCGCCGCCTTCCTGGTGGTGCTGCTGGTGACCGGCATCAACGAGACGCGGCAGGCGCATCTGCAGGACGCGGCCACCCTGCCCTTCCGCATGTCCCTGCCGTATGCCGCGATCCCGGTCGGCGCGGTCCTGATGCTGCTGCACCTGCTGGCCGGCGCGATGCAGGCGGCCAGGCGGCCATGACCGGCGCGCTGGTCGCCTTCGCGGCCTTCGTCGCGGTCGGCGTGCCGATTGCCTTCGCGCTCGGTGCCGCGGCGGCCATCGGGCTCTGGATGATGGATGGCGTGCCGCTGGACATCGTCGCCAGCCGCACCTTCGGTGCCATCGACAGCTTCACCTTCCTGGCAATCCCCTTCTTCATCCTGGCTGGCGAGCTGATGGAGACCGGCGGCATCTCGCGCCGCCTCATCGCTCTGGCCACCGCGCTGGTCGGGCATATCCGCGGCGGCCTCGCGAACGTGACGGTCGTCGCGATGATGCTGTTCTCCGGCGTCAGCGGCAGCACCAACGCCGATGCCGCCGCGGTCGGGTCCGTGATGATCCCGTCGATGCGCCAGAAGGGCTGGGACCCGGCGCGCGCGGGCGCGGTGGTGGCGGCGGCCGCGGGCATGGGCATCCTCGTGCCGCCCTGCCTGACCATGGTGGTCTATGGCTCGGTCACCAACACCTCCATCGCCGCGCTATTTGCCGCGGGCCTGCTGCCCGCCGCGGTCATGGCGGGCGCGCTGCTGCTGCACATCCGCCTGGAAGGCGCCGGCCCGCCGCCCGAACCCCGCGTCGCCGGGCGGGAACGGCTGCGGCTGCTGCGCGGCGCGGCGCTGGCGCTAGGCCTGCCGCTGATCATCTTCGGCGGCATACTCGGCGGCGCCTTCACGCCGACCGAGGCGGCGGTCGTCGCGGTGGCCTACGCCGTGCTGGCGGGGCTGCTGCACCGGGAGCTGACCTGGGCGTTCTTCTGGGGCGCGCTGGTGCGGTCCGGCGTGTCGACCGGCGCCGTCATGCTGATGATCGCGGGCGCCAACATCCTGGCCTGGCTGCTCACCGTGGAGCAGGTGCCGCAAACCCTCGCCTCCCTCATCCAGTCGGTCGGCGGGGGGCGCATCGCCTTCCTGCTGTTCAGCATCGTGGTCTTCCTGGTGCTCTTCGCGCTGCTGGACGGGCTGCCGGGCATGCTGATGCTGATCCCGGTCTTCGTCCCGATCGCCCGCGAACTCGGCATCGACACGCTGCATTACGGGCTGATCATGACCACCGTGATGGGCATCGCGCTGTTCCTGCCGCCGCTCGGGGTCGGGCTCTACATCGTGCTCGGGATCTCCGGCGGAACGCTGCCCGCCATCTCACGCGCGCTGGCGCCGTATCTGCTCACCATGTCGGCCGTGGCCGTGCTGGTGGCGCTGTGGCCCGGACTGGTGCTGGTGCTGCCGCGGCTGATGGGCCTCCATGGCGGCTGAGGGCAGCGCCACCGGCCACGTTATCCGTCCCGGCGGCGGTTGCCTGCACTGTGCCGCAGCGCGCCTCACCTTCACGGCGGAGGGCGTCGGCGCAAGCGAGCCGCTCGGGCCGCCGGACGCCGCGGCGCACTGGATCATGCCGCCGCTCGCCAACGGCCACGACCATGCGCGCGGCGTCCGCCCGATCTCGCTCGGCGCCTTCGACCTGCCGCTCGAGATGTGGCTCGCGGTGATGACGGGCGTTCCGGTCGCCGATCCCTGGCTTGTGGTGGCGAATGCGCTCGGCCGCCAGGCCCTGTCGGGCTGCAGCGCGATCATGGTGCACTATACCCGCCCGCAGGATCCTGCCCGGGTGCCGCAGGAGCTGCGCGTCGTGGCGCGGGCGGCGCGCGCCATCGGCGTGCGCGTCGCCATCGCGGTGGCCATGCGCGACGTGAACGCGCTGGGCTACGCGCCGGATGAGAGCATCCTGGCCAACCTGCCGGGCGAGGTCGCCGCCGCGGTCCGGGACCGCCTGTTGCGCGCCCCGCCCCCGCCGGCCGAGCAGATGCGCCTGTTCCAGGACCTCGCCGCCGAGATCGACGACCCGCTGGTGGATGTGCAGTTCGGGCCCTACGGGCTGGAATGGTGCTCCGATCCACTGCTGCGTCTGGTGGCTGAACGCAGCGCGCTGACCGGACGGCGGGTGCACATGCATCTGCTGGAAAGCCCGATCCAGCGCGAGTACCTCGATGCGGCTTTCCCCAACGGCCCCTTGCACTATCTCGACGAGATCGGCCTGCTCTCGCCCCGCCTGTCCATCGCGCACGGCACCCAGCTGCGGCCCGCGGAGATGGAGCTGCTGGCCGAGCGTGGCGTCGCCGTCAGCATCAACACCTCCTCCAACCTGTCCATCCGCAACGGCCTGGCGCCGGCTGCCGAGATGCATCGGCGCGGCATGCGGCTCGTCACCGGCCTGGATGGCTTCAGCGTGGATGACGACGACGACCTGCTGCGCGAGCTGCGGCTGAATTGGATGCTGCATCGCGGCCAGGGGCTGGAGGACGGCTGGCCGCTTCCCGCCCTGTTCGAGTCCGCCACCATCGGCGGGCGCGAGGCGCTGGGCGGCGGGCGGGACGCGGCGCCGCTCACGCCCGGCGCCACCGCGGACCTGCTCGTGCTGCGGCGGGATGCCGGCGACGTGATCCTGCCCGCCGAGGAGCCTGCCCTTCTGGCCGCCCGCGCCACGCGCGCGCATGTGCGCCGGCTCGTCGTCGCTGGGCGGGATGTCGTGCGGGACGGGCGGCTGGTCTCCTTCGACCTGCCCGGCGCGGCGGCGGAGCTGGATGCGCAGGTGCGCGCCGGCGCGGCGGAAGCACGCGCATGGCGCGAGGTCTCGCGGCGCTATGCGGATGGGTTGCGCGCCTTCTACGCCGCCGGGCTGCACCGGCAGGGCGGCCCCTGAGCCGCTGCCGCGCCGCGATTTGACGGGCGGCGGCGCGTCATGCGTCAATCGCCCGATGCAGCACGATACGCCCGGCCGCATCGGCGGCCGCGCCGACCCAAGGGTGCCATGAGCGCCGCGCCGCGCGCCGCCGTGGACATCGGCGGCACCTTCACCGACATCGTGGTGGAGTGGGGCGCGGCGCAGCGTGTCACCGCGAAGGTCCTGACCACTTATCCGAACCCCGAAGACGGCTTCATGCGCGGCCTCGGCCTGGCGCTCGACCGTGCCAGGCTGGTGCCGCGCGACATCACCGCGATCATCCACGGCACGACGCTCGCCACCAACGCGCTGATCACGCGTCGCGGTGCGCGCACAGCGCTGCTCGCCACCGAAGGCTTTCGCGACGTGCTGGAGATCGGGCACGAGGGCCGCTTCGCGCTCTACGACCTGTTCATCGAGAAACCGGAGCCGCTGGTCCCGCGCCCGCTGCGCTTCGAGGTGGCCGAACGCATCGCGGTGGACGGCGCCGTTCTGCGCCCGCTGGACGAAGCCGCGCTGGCGGCGCTGGCGCCGGCCATCCGGGCGAGCGGGGCGGAGAGCCTGGCAATCTGCTTCCTCCAGGCCTGGGCCGATCCGCAGCACGAGGAACGGGCAGAGGCGATCCTTGCCCCGCTGCTGCCCGGCTTGACAATCACGCGCGCGGCCGATGTCTGCGCCGAGATCCGCGAATACGACCGCTTCTCCACCGCCTGCGCCAACGCCTATGTGCGCCCGCTGGTGGAGCGCTATGTCGCGGGGCTGGAGTCCGCGCTCGCCGAGGCCGGCTACCGGTGCCCGCTGCTGGTGGTGACCTCCGGCGGCGGCATGACGACGCCGGAATTCGCGAAGCGCTATCCGGTGCGGCTGATCGAGAGCGGACCGGCTGGCGGCGCTGTCCTCGCGGCCGAGATCGCGAAGGCCGCGGGCCTGGACCGCGTGCTCTCCTTCGACATGGGCGGCACCACCGCGAAGATCTGCTTCATCACGGATGGCGAGGCGCAGCACGCCCGCGGCTTCGAAGCCGCGCGGGCGCATCGCTTCGTCAAGGGCAGCGGCCTGCCGCTGCGCATCCCCGTGGTGGAGATGGTGGAGATCGGCGCGGGCGGCGGCTCCATCGCGCGGCTCGATGCGCTCGGCCGCCTCGTCGTGGGGCCGGACAGCGCGGCGAGCGATCCGGGCCCGGCCTGCTATGGCCGCGGCGGCACGCGCCCGACCGTGACGGATGCCGACCTCGTCTCCGGCCGCGTGGATGCCGCGCGCTTCGCCGGCGGCAGCATCGCGCTCGATGTGCCCGCGGCAGAGCAGGCACTCGCAGCGGTCGGCACGCCGCTCGGCCTCAGGCCGCCGCTGGCCGCGGCCGCCATCGCGGAGGTGGTGGAGGAGACCATGGCCGCCGCCGCGCGTGTGCATGCGGCGGAAGGCGGGCACGACACCGGCGGCTGCACCATGATCGCCTTCGGCGGCGCCGCGCCGCTGCACGCCGCGCGCGTCGCGGAGAAGCTGGGCATCGGCCATGTGCTGGTACCGGTCGGCGCCGGCGTCGGCTCCGCCATCGGCTTCCTGCGCGCGCCCGTCTCCTTCGAACTCGCGCTGTCCTGGCCTCAGCCGCTCGCGACGCTCGACATGGCGGAGCTCAATGCGCGGCTGACCGCCATGGGCCACCGCGCGCTGGCGGCGGTGCGGGCCGCGACGGACGCCGCGGTGGAGGAGCAGCGCACCGCGCTGATGCGCTATCGCGGCCAGGGCCATGAGATCGAGGTGGCGTTGCCCCCCGGCGCGCTCTCGGACCGCGATCGGCCGGCGCTGGGCGACGCCTTCGCGGAGGCCTATCGCCGCCTCTATGGCCGCGCCATCCCGCACCTGGCGGTGGAGGCGATGACCTGGACCGTGCGGGTGCGCACCGTGCCCGTGCCGCCCGCGCGGCTCGCGGCGCCGCCGCCCGCGATTGCCGAGGCGCCCGTGGCCGGCGCACGCGAGTTCCTGGACCCCCTGACCGGGCGCGAGGTCCCGATTCGCCTGGTGGAGCGTGCGGCGCTTCTCCCCGGCAGCCTCGCCACCGGCCCCGCCGCATTGCTGGAGGACGAGACGACGACGCTGGTCCCGGCCGGCTGGTCCGCCACCGCGGATGCCGCCGGCAACCTGATCCTGACGCGGGGGGCCGCATGAGCGCGCTCGAGGCCTTCCGCCGGCAGTTGGTCTGGGATCGTCTGATCGCGGCCGTCGAGGAGCAGGCGCAGACGCTGATCCGTACCGCCTTCTCCCCCAGCACGCGGGAGGCGGGTGACCTCTCGGCCGGCGTCTTCGACAGGCAGGGACGGATGCTGGCGCAGGCCGTCACCGGCACGCCGGGGCATGTCAACGCCATGGCGCTGGCCGTCGGCCACTTCCTGCGCGCGCATCCGGCGGACACGCTGCGGCCGGGCGACGTGCTCATGACCAACGATCCATGGATGGGCAGCGGCCACCTGCACGACTTCACCGTCGTCACGCCCGCCTTCCATCGCGGCGCGCTGGTCGCGCTGTTCGCGGCGACGGTGCATGTCGTGGACATCGGCGGCCTCGGCGTCGGCGTCGAAAGCCGCGACGTCTTCCAGGAAGGCTTCTACATCCCGATCAGCTTCGTCCTGCGCCAGGGCGAAGCCGACGCCACGCTGTTCCGCCTTCTGCGCGCCAATGTCCGCGAGCCCGACCAGGTGGAAGGCGACCTGCACTCGCTGGTGGCCAGCAACCAGGCCGGTGCCGATCGGCTGGTCGCGATGCTGGAGGAATTCGGGCTGGACGACCTGCAGGCCGTCGGCGACCGCATCGTGGCCGACAGCCGCGCGGCCATGCTGCGCGCCCTGGCCGATGCGCCGCACGGCACCTGGCATTCCGCCCTGACGATGGATGGCGTGGACACGTCGATCCCGCTGCGCTGCGCGCTGACCATCGCGGCGGATGGCATCACAGTGGATTTCGCCGGCACCGCCGGGCAGTCGCCCTTCGGGATCAACGTACCGAAGTGCTACACGGAGGCCTACACCGGCTATGCCGTGCGCTGCGTGATCGGCAGCGAGGTGCCGAACAACGCCGGCAGCCTCTCCGTCGTGCGGGTACTGGCGCCGGAAGGCACGATCGTGAACGCGCTGAAGCCCGCCCCCGTCACTGCGCGGCACATGGTGGGGCAGATGCTGCCGGACCTGGTATTCGGCGCGCTCGCCCAGGCTTTTCCGGACCGCGTGCCGGCAGAGGGCACCTCGGCGCTGTGGAACCTTCGCCTGTCGGGCGGCATCGGCACGCCGGGCGTCGCTGCCGCAGCCTTCGCCGATGCGCGCCCCTTCACCATCACCAGCTTCAACACCGGCGGCGCCGGCGCGCGCCCCGGCCTCGACGGGCTGCACGCCACCGCCTTCCCCTCCGGCGTGCGCAACGTGCCGCTCGAGATCACCGAGGCGATGACGCCACTGGTCTTCTGGCGGAAGGCGCTGCGCGACGGATCGGGCGGCGCCGGGCAATGGCGCGGCGGCGACGGCCAGGTGGTCGAGATCGCGCATCGCCGCGGCGAGCCCTTCGCCCTGAACGCCACCTTCGAGCGCGTGGCGCATGCGGCGCGGGGGCGCGCGGGCGGGCAGGACGGCGCGCTCGGCGTTGTGCGGCTCGGCTCGGGCCGACTGCTGTCCGGCAAGGGGCGCCAGGTGATCCCGGCCGGCGAGCGGCTGGTGGTGGAAATGCCCGGCGGCGGCGGCTTCGGCCCGCCGGCCGCCCGCGATCCCGCGCGCGTGGTGCGCGATGTTGCCGAAGGGCGCATCGATGCTGCGGCCGCGGAACGGCTCTACGGCTTCAACGCAAGGGAGAGCGGGAGATGATTCGCAGGGACCTGCTTCTGGGCGCCGGTGGCCTCGCCGGCCTGCTGGCATCGCGCGCGGCACGGGCGCAGGGGGCCTACCCCTCGCGGCCCATGACCTACCTCGTCGGCTTCGCCGCAGGTGGCGCGGGCGACATGACGGGCAGGCTCCTGTCGAATGCCGCGCGGGACCGGCGCAACGCGGCGCTCGGCGTCGAATTCCGCCCTGGCGCGGGTGCCACGCTGGCCGCCGGCCAGATGGCGCGCGCCAGGCCGGATGGCTACACGATCGGGCTGTTCACCGGCAGCGCGATGCTGACCGCGCCGCACATGCAACGCGTGCCCTACGACACGACGAAGGACTTCACCTACATCTGCTCATTCGTCAGCTTTCCCATCCCGGTCTACGTGAAGGCCGACAGCCCCTTCCGCACCTGGCAGGACCTGATCGCCTTCGCGCGCGCCAATCCCGGCCGGCTGCGCTGGGGCACGGCCGCGGTGCGCGGCACGGCGCATATCGCCACCGAAGCCGCCTTCCGGAAGGAAGGGCTGACGACCACCTTCGTGCCCTTCGGCGGCGGCGCGGATGCAATCACCGCCCTGCTCGGCGGGCATATCGAGGCCTCGGTCTCCTCGGACTACGGGCCGCAGCTGGATGCCGGCACGGTGCGGCTGCTGGCGGAGAGCGGGCCGAACAAGATCCCGGGCTTCGAGCAACTGCCGACCTTCGCCGAGCTCGGCTACCCCATCGCCGTGCCGTCGGTGTACGGCATCATGGGTCCCGCCGGTCTGCCCGCGGAGGTCGTCACCTTCTGGGAGACGCTGGTGCGGGAGATCATGCCGACGCCGGCCTTCGCGGAATACCTTCGGCTGCTGCGCGGCGCCGGCATCTTCGAAGGCCAGCAGGTCTTCACCGCCAGCGTCGCCAAGGCTTACGCCGACCTCGGCGCGGCGATCGACGCCGCCGGCATGCGCGCCCGATGAGGGGGCGGCTCGCCGCGGCGGGCTTCGTCGCGGCGGCCATCGCGGCGCTCTGGCAGGGCTGGGAGTGGGGCTTCACGGAGTTCGGCTCGCCGGGCCCCGGGCTGTTCCCGGCGCTCGCCGCGGCGCTGATGGGGGCCGCCGCGCTTGCCGC
>NZ_JAPSMD010000067.1 GCF_027856955.1 Falsiroseomonas oryzae
CGCCGGCGCGCGCGCAGCCGCCGGTGACGGAGACGCCCTGCGGCACGCCGCTGCTGCGCGTCACCTGGGCGCACGCGGTGGACCGCGACCATGCCTGCGAGGCGTGGCGGCGCGTGGCGGCGTTCCTGCTGGACGGGCACGGGCTGCGCGTCGCGGCGCCGGTCGCGCTGGCCTTCGCCGAGCGGGTGGAGATCGAGCTGGGCCCGGAGCGGCTGCGGGTGCTGGGCTACAACGACCGCGCGGCGCGCGTGGTGCGCATCACCTCCATGACGGCGTCCTGGCTGCGTGACCCGGACCGGCTGATGTTCCGCCAGCCCGTGGATGCGGAGCTGCATGTCAGCCTGGTGGTGCACGAGCTGACGCATGCGATCCTGAAGGACAACTACGGCGGCGGGGTGCAGCCCAGCCTCGTCTGCGACGAGTACCTGGCCTACGCGACGCAGCTTGCCACCATGGATCCGGCAACGCGGGCGCGCGTGCTGGCCGGCTACCCCGAGGGCGACTTCGCCTCGCTGGAGGAGATCACGCAGGTCTGCCTGATGATGACGCCGCACGAATTCGGCGTGCGCACCTGGCGGCATTTCGAGCGCGTCGGGCCACGCACGATGTTCGAGGCGATCCTGTCCGGCCGCTTCCGCGTGGAGGAATACCCCTGGTGAGGCCGGGCGCGGCGCGTTACATCGCAGCCATCTTCCGGCCATGAGGGAAGCCATGCCCGCCCGTCGTTCCCTGTTCCTCGCTGCCGGTGCTGCGGCAGCCGCCGCCGCCCTGCCCGCGCAGGCCGCCGCGCCGCGGGCCGGCACGCGCAACCCGGGGTTCCACCGCACCATGGTCGGCGATGTGGAAGTGACCGTGCTGCTGGACGGTGCGATGGGCGGCGGGGGCGAGGCGGGCATCCCACGCTTCCTACCCGACAGCACGCCGGAGGAACTGCGCATCCTGCGGGAGCGCGCCTGGTGGATGGACAACGGCCTGCACCAGCCGGTCGGCGCCTATGTGCTGAACACCGGGCGGCAGCTGGTGATGGTGGATTGCGGCGGGCATTCCAGCTTCATCCCGACCACCGGCAACACGCTGGCCGCGCTGCGGGCCAGCGGCTACCAGCCGGAGCAGGTGGACGTGGTGCTGCTGACGCATATCCACCCGGAGCACGCGCTGGGCCTCAGCTACGACGGCACGACGCGGAACTTCCCGAATGCGGAGGTGGTGGTCAGCGCCGTGGACCACGCCTTCTGGACCGACCCGGCGCAGGAAAGCCGCGTGCCCCAGGGCCAGCGCTTCATCGAGGCCGGGCGCCGCGCCATCCGTCCCTATGCGGACCGCATCCGCACCTTCGCGATGGACCGCGAGGTGGAGGTGCTGCCCGGCATCTTCAGCGTGCCGGCGCCGGGGCACACGCCCGGCCATGTCAGCTTCCGCTTCACCAGCCAGAACCAGTCCATGCTGATCTGGGGCGACATCGCCCACCAGACGGTGATCCAGCTGGCCCGCCCGCGCTGGCGCGTCGGCGTGGACGTGGACCAGGCGATGGGCGTCGAAAGCCGCGTGCGCCACCTGGAGATGCTGTCCAGCGAGCGCATCCTGGTTGGCGGCGTGCATGTGCCCTGGCCGGGGTTCGGCCGCGTGGTGCGCGACGGCGAGGGCAGCTTCGCCTGGGTGCAGCGGCCCTTCCAGTTCGGCTGAGGGCGCCGGGGCGGCGACGCGTCCGCCGCGCGGGTCAGGCCACGCGGCGGTCCAGCCAGTCGCGGAAGCGGTACCAGCTGCCGATCGCCGGCAGGAACCAGGGATGGCCGGTGTAGAAGGGGCGAGTCGGGAAGTCCCGCCCGTCGAAGGCGGTCACGCGGTTGCCGCCGCCCAGGATCTTCTTTCCGACCTGCGCGCCCAGGTAGGACAGCATCGCGACGCCCGAACCGTTGCAGCCCATGGCGTAGTGCAAGCCCTTCTGCGTGACGCCGATATGCGGCAGGAAGTCGAAGGTGAAGGCGGTGTTGCCGGTCCAGGCATGGGTGACGCGCACGCCTTTCAGCTGCGGCCAACGCTCCAGCATCATCCGGTGCAGCGCCGGCGCCGAGACCTGCGGCGTCACCTGCGTGAATCGCGCGCGGCCGCCGAACAGCACGCGCGTCCCGTCCGGCGACATGCGGTAGTAGCACAGCACCCGCCGCGTGTCGGACAGGGTGCGTCCCTTCGGGATGAGGCTGCGCGCCAGGTCGGGATCGAGCGGTTCCGTGGCGATGATATGCGAGGCCAGCGGGATGACGCGGCGCCTGAGGTCGGGCGTCAGGCCGCCGGTGTAGCCGTTGGTGGCGATCACCACCTCCGTCGCGGCGATGGTGCCGCGCGAGGTCTCGACCGACCAGCCGGCGCCGTCGCGGCTGAGCCTGCCGGCGCGCGTACGGCCGACCAGCACGGCGCCATGCCGCTGCGCCGCCGCCATCAGGCCGCGATGGTAGAGGCCGGGATGCAGCTTGCCGCTGCGCGCGATACGCATGCCGCCGCGGTAGTAGTCGGAGGCGATCTCCTCACGCTGGCGCTCGCGGGGGACCATCTCGGCGCCGGTGCCGGCCTCGGCGTTCAGCGTCTCCAGCTTCGAGGCGAGGCTCGCATAGTGCTGCGGGGTGTAGGCGCCGACGAAGCGGCCGCTGCGCTCCCAGTGGCAGTCGATGCCCTCGCGGGCGATCACCGTCTCCACATGGGTGAAGCTTTCCGCCGCGTCGCCGAGCATCGCGCGCACCACCGGATCGACGCCGCCATCGGTGCGCGCGCCGGACAGGCCCTTGCCCAGGTTGATCCCGCCGGAGACGGCGCCGCCGTTGCGGGTGGAGGCGCCGAAGCCGAAATCCTCGGCTTCCAGCACCACGGGCTTCGCGCCGCCACGCGCCAGCTCGATGGCGCAGTTCAGCGCGGTATGGCCGCCGCCGACGATCACCACGTCGGCTCGCGCGGGCAGCTCGGCCGGCGGGTTCTCGCCGATCGGGATGGCCTCCCACCAGTACGGGCGGGCCTTGAAGTCCGGGTGGAAGACGGCGCTGTCCATGGCGCGGGGCCTCAGCCGGCGCCGTGCAGCTGCGCGCGCAGGAAGGCGCAGAGCGCGTCATGCTCGGCGCGCGCGGCAGCCCCGGTCAGGCGCGCGCGCAGGAAGCCGTGCAGCATCCGCTTCGCCTCGCGATAGGTCACGTTGCCGCCGGCCTGCGCGATCTTCGCGGCGTAGAGTCGGCCGTCGTCGCGGATCGGGTCGCATTCCGCGCTGTGCACGAAGGTGGGCGGCAGGCCGGAGAAATCCGTCGCACAGGCCGGCGAGGCGTAGGGATCGCGGCGGTGCTTCGCGCCCGAGCAGTAGGTGTCGGTGTACATCACCATGCGCGGCGTCGTCAGGCTGGGTCCGTCCTTGTACTCGGCGTAGGAGGGCAGCGTCGCCTCCTCGCCGGTGCAGGGATAGACCATGGCGCAGGCGCGGAGCGCAGGCCCGCCGCGGTCGCGCGCGGCGAGCGCCAGGGCGGCGGCCAGGTTGCCACCCGCGCTCTCGCCCGAGACGGCGAGGCGCGCGGGATCGCCGCCGATCTCCGCCGCGTGCCGGGAGAGCCAGTGCAGCACGCCGAAGCAGTCGTCGAAGGCGGCGGGATAGGGATGCTCCGGCGTCAGCCGGTAGTCCACGCTGACCACGACGGCGTTGACCTCGAGGCACAGGCCCCAGGCGGAGGTGTCGGAGCTGTCCAGGTCGCCGAGCATGAAGCCGCCGCCATGCATGTAGACGATGCAGGGCAGCGGTGCCGTCGCGCCGGGCGGGTGGTAGATGCGCACCGGCACGTTGTGGCCCGGCGTGGGGATGGTTCGGTCCTGGGTCGCGATCTCGCGCGGGCGCGGCGCGGCGAGTGCCTGGGCGTAGAGCGTCCAGGCGCGGCGCATCTCCGCCGGCGTCGTCGCGGGCGGCATGCCCTTCCGCGCCTCGAGCAGCGGCTGCATGTCGGGGTGGAAGAAGCTGTCCGGTTTCATGCGCTGCCGCCCCTTGCCCGTCGTCGCAACGCGGCAACGCTAGGCCGCAGGGCGGGGGGCGACAAGGCGCGCGGCCCGCGCCATCCTGCGCGCCGCGATGGCCGAAACCCCTGCCCTGCCGCCGAGCCTCTATGCCGACACCGCGCCGCCGGCGCCGCCCACGCCGCCGCTGCAGGGCGATCACAGCTGCGCGGTGGCGGTGGTGGGCGCGGGCTATACCGGCCTCTCCGCCGCGCTGCACTTGGCCGAGCAGGGCGTGGACGTCACCGTGCTGGAGGCCGCCGAGCCGGGCTGGGGCGCCTCGGGCCGCAATGGCGGGCAGATCAATCCGGGGCTGAAGGACGACCCGGATGCGGTGGAGGCGCGCTTCGGGCGCGCGCTCGGCGGCCGCATGGTGGCGATGGGCTATGCCGCGCCGGACCTGGTGTTCGACCTGGTCGCGCGGCACGGCATCGCCTGCGCAGCGCAGCGTTCCGGTACCATCCGCGCCGCCTATGCCGCGCGTGACGTGCCGGCGATCCGCGCCAGCTTCGAGCAATGCGCGCGCCGCGACATGCCGGTAGAACTGCTGGAGGGCGATGCGCTGCGCGCGGCGACGGGCAGCGCGCGCTACGTCTGCGCGATGCTGGACCGGCGTGGCGGCCAGCTGGAACCGCTGGCCTATGCGCGCGGCCTGGCTGCGGCGGCGCTACGCGCGGGCGCGCGCATCCATGGCGGCACGCGCGTCACGCGACTGGTGCGCGACAGCGATGCCTGGCGGCTGGACACGCCGCGCGGCGCCGTGCGTGCGCGGCAGGTGATCCTGGCGACGAACGGCTACACGGACGACCTCTGGCCCGGGCTGCGGCAGAGCATCGTGCCGGTGTTCAGCGCCATCACGGCGTCGGAGCCGATGCCGGAGACGCTGGCGCGTGCAGTGCTGCCGATGCGCTCCTCGCTCTACGAGGTCGGGCGCATCACGGTCTATGTGCGGGTGGACGGGGCCAACCGCCTGCTGATCGGCGGCCGCAGCGTGCAGCGGGAGGTCGCGCGGGCGGAGGAGCTGCGCTACCTCAGCGACTACGCCGCGCGGCTCTGGCCCGAGACTGCCGGACTGCGCTGGACGCATGGTTGGGCCGGGCGGATCGCGATCACCACCGACCATTATCCGCATCTGCACGAACCCGCGCCGGGACTGCTCGCCGCGCTGGGCTACAACGGGCGCGGCGTGGCGATGGCCACGATGATGGGGCGGCAGCTCGCGCGGCGCGTGCAGGGCGCGGCGGTGGCGGAGCTCGACATGCCCGTCACGCCGATCGCCCCCATCCCGCTGCACCGCTTCTGGCGCGTGGGGGTGGAGGCGCGCATCGCCTGGGGCCGCGTGCAGGACCGCTTCGGCTTCTGACGCGCGCGGCCTTCGCTTGCCATCGCCGGCGCTGCATCGCCATACTTCCGCGCCGCTGCCCGCGCGCTGGGTGAGGAGGGAAAGCATGCCCGCACGACGTCGCCTCGTCGCGTCCCTGTTCGGCGCCGCCGCGCTGCTGGCCGCCGGCCTAGCGGCGCCGGCCGCGGCGCAGGAGTATCCGCAGCGGCCGGTGCGCGTGCTGGTCTCCTTCCCCGCGGGCGGCACCACGGACATCCTGGCGCGGCTGGTCTCGGAACAGCTGGCGCGTCGGCTCGGCCAGCCCTTCGTGGTGGAAAACCGGCCCGGCGCGGGCACGGTGATCGCGGGCGCGGCGCTGGCCCGCGCGCCGGCGGATGGCTACACGCTGCTGGTGACGACCGGCACCACCACCTCCTTCATGCCGCTGCTGCATTCGAACCCCGGCTACACGCCGGAGCAGATCACCGGCGTGGCGATGCTCGGCTGCTCGCCGCTGGCGCTGGACGTGCCGGCCAACTCGCCCTTCCGGTCTGTGCGGGAGCTGGTGGAGTTCGGCAAGGCGAACCCCAACCGGCTGAACGCGGCGACGCAGGGGGCGGGCGCGATCTCCCACCTCTCGGCGGAGCTTCTGCGCTCCGTCACGGGCATGAGCTTCACGGCCGTGCACTTCACCGGCAGCGCACCCGGCCTGAACGCGACGGTGGCGGGCCAGGTTGATTTCTACTTCGACGGCGTCTCCACCTCCGCGCCGCTGATCCAGGCCGGCCGCATCCGCGGCCTGGCGGTGACCAGCGAGCGACGGATGCCGAACCTGCCCGATGTGCCGACCATGGCGGAGCTGGGCTTCCCGGCGGTGACCGCCTGCGCCTGGTACGGTTTCCTGGCGCCGGCCGGCACGCCGGCCCCGATCGTCGCGCTGCTGAACCGCGAGATCAACGCCATCATCCAGACGCCGGAGCTGCGCGAGCGGCTGACGCGGGACGGCGCCGAACCCACGCCGATGAGCGTGGAGGAGATGAACCGCTTCATGGCGCAGGACCGCGAGAAGTGGCGGGGCGTGATCGTGCCGCTGAACATCCGGATGGATTGACAGGTCTGCGTCAGGCGGCTGGTGCACCCCAGCCGCCGCCGCCGCAGGTCTCCACCACGACCACGTCGCCCTTGCGCGTCATCAGCGTGTTCTGCGCGCCGAGTTCGATGACCTGCCCGTCGCGCAGGATGCGGAAGGCGCTGAGGCTGCCGGGGCCGCCGCCCTGCACGCCCCAGGGCGGATGCTCGCAGCGGTCGCCGTTGCTGCAGAACAGCACGTCGTCGCGCAGGATCTCGTAGACCTTGCGGATGCCCATGCCGCCACGGTGCCGCCCCGCGCCGCCTGAGCCGGTGACCAGGCCGTAGCTGCGCACCCGCGCGAAGTCGAGATCGACCTCCATCACCTCGACCGGGGTGTTGCCGGTGTTGGAGAGCGGCTGCGCGACGCCGTCGCAGCCATCGGCGTGCATGGATGCGCCGAGTCCGCCGGCCAGCACCTCGTGGTACACGTGATACTTCTCCGGCGTGCGGCGGCTGAAGGCGACGGAGGTGGTCGCCTCGTGCCCGGCGGCCGCCACCTGCTCCGGCAGGGCGTCGGCGAAGGCGCGGCGCAGCGCGCTGTAGATCCGGTAGCAGGTGGACATGCGGGACCGTACGGCGGCGGGATAGACGGGGTCGCAGACCGATCCCTTGCGGGTGATCACGCGGATCGGGCGGTAGCTGCCGTCGTTCACCGGCGCGCCCTGCGCCATGATGGAGACGAAGAAGGTGTAGACCGCCGACCAGGTGGAGGCGATCGGCGCATTGACCGGCCCGGCGACCTGATCCGCGCACTCCGTCAGGTCCACCACCGCCTCCTCGCCCTGGATGGTGACGGTGGCGCGGATAGCGATGGGCGGGTCGCCCGGCTTCAGCGGGTCGCAGAAATCCTCGCCGCGATAGGTGCCGTCCGGCAGGCGCGCCAGGTTGGCGCGCATGAAGCGCTCCGAATAGGCCTGCAGCTCCTGCATGGCCTGGCGCACGACCGGCAGGCTGAACTTGTCCGCCATCTGCTGCAGCAGCTCCCGCCCGCGCAGGCATGCGAAGTGCTGCGCACGGTAGTCGCCGAGCACCAGGTTCGGCGCCCGCACATTCGCGCCCAGCATCTGCTCCAGCACGCCGCCATGGAAGGCGACGCTTTCCTTCAGCTTCATCGGCGGGATGATCAGGCCTTCCTGGAACAGCTCCGTCGCATTGGCATTGATGATGGCGCCGCCGCCCATGTCCACGTGGTGCGAGATGCTGCCCGCGAAGCCCGCCAGCGTGCCGCCATGGAAGATCGGCAGCAGGATGATGATGTCGTGCAGGTGCTGGCCATTGGCGTAGGGGTGGTTCGTCACATAGACCTCGTCCGGCGCGGTCGCCGCCAGGTCGAACCGCTCGCGCAGGCCGGCGACGGCCATGGACAGCGAGTTCATGTGCATCGGGATCATCACGGATTGCGCGACCACGCGGCCCTCCGGGTCCATCAGGCAGGTGGAGGTGTCCTTCGCCTCCCGCGCGATGGAGGAATAGGCCGAGAGCAGCATCACCGTGCCCATCTCGTTCGCGATGGCGTGGAACATGCTGTTCGTGGTGCTGAACATCACGGGATCGAGGGCCATCAGCGTCGCTCCCCGCTGGCTGCGTCGCGTGTCAGGTGCAGGTTGCCATGCGCGTCCACGCGCAGCCGCCAGCCCGGCGGCACGGCGGTGGCGGAGGTCGGCTCGAACACCAGGGCGGGGCCGGCGAGCTCCGTGCCGACCGGCAGGTCGAAGCGCTCATGCGTCGCCCAGTCCGCCTCCTCGTCCAGCCGCACGGCGCGCCGCGCCGGGTCCGGCATGCGGTCGGGGCGCGCGGGCTCGGGCAGGAAGCCCTCCTGCGGCACCGTCGCTTCCAGCCGGTAGCTGACGATCTCCACCTGCTGCTGGCGGAAGGCGTAGCCGTAGCGTGCGGCGTGGGCGGCATGGAAGCCGTCCGCCACCGCCTGCGTGCCGCGGTCCGCCAGCTCCGCCGGGTCGATCGGCACCGTCAGCTCGAAACCCTGGCCGAGATAGCGCGCGTCGATCATGCGGCTGAAGGCGATGGCGGCGGGATCGACGCCGAAGTTGCGGAACTCCGCCACCGCCTCCGCCGCCAGGTCGGCGAAGGCCGCCTCGATCTCGGCCGTCGTGGCCTGCGCCAGGCGGCGGCCGGGGTCGGAGCGCGTGAAGTCCAGCCGGATGTCGGAGACGGTGAGCCCGAAGGCGGAGAAGATGCCGGGGTTCGGCGGCACGACCACGCGGTCGAGGCCCATCGCCTCCGCCACGCTGGCGGCGAACAGCGCGCCGCCGCCGCCATAGGGCAGCACGGCGAAGTCGCGCGGGTCGCGGCCGCGCTGCACCGTGGTCTGGCGAATGGCCTGGGCGATGTTGACCACGGCGATCCGGAACACCGCCCTCGCCAGTTCCACCGCCTCCATGCCCAGTCGCCCGGCCAGCGGCGCCGCGGCGCGGGCGGAGAGCGCGGGATCGATCCGCATCTCGCCGCCCATGAAGCGCGCGGGGTCCATCAGGCCGAGCAGCACCAGCGCATCGGTCAGCGTGAAATCCTGCCCGCCGCGGCCGTAGCAGGCCGGGCCGGGCTGCGCGCCCGCGCTCTGCGGGCCGACGCGCAGCATGCCGCCATCGTCCAGCCAGGCGATGGAGCCGCCGCCCGCGCCGATGGTGGTGATGTCCATCATGCGGATGTTGATGGGATTGCCGTCGATCCGGTACTCGGCGAGGCCCTTGGCCACCATCTGCGGCTGCCCGCTCACGACCAGCGCGATGTCGCAGGAGGTGCCGCCGATATCCATCGTCAGCAGGTCCGGCACGCCGCAGCGCCGCGCGACGAAGGCCGCACCGGCCACGCCGGCCGCGGGGCCGGAGAGGAACATGCGCACCGGCAGCCGCGCCGCCACCGCCGCCGGCAGCACGCCGCCATTCGACTGCATGATCATCAGGTCGCGCGCGTAGCCGAGGCCGGCGAGCTCGCGCTGCATCCGCGTGACGTAGCGGCGCACCACGGGCCGCACATAGGCGTTGATGACGGTGGTGGAGGTGCGCTCGTATTCCCGGAACTCCGGCGCGATATCGGAGGAGAGGGAGACGTCGAGGTCGGGGAAGGCGGCCTCGATCAGTGCGCGCGCGCGGCGTTCATGCACCGGGTTGCGGTAGGCGTGCAGGAAGACGATGGCGAGCGAGGTGGCGCCGTGCCGCTCCACCGCCTCCCGCGCGCGGGCCAGCAGCGCCGCCTCGTCCAGCGGTGTGACCACCTCTCCGGCGGCGCCGAGGCGCTCCGGCACGCCGAGAATGCGTTCGCGCGGGATCAGCGGCGGCGGGCGGTGGTAGAACTGGTCGTAGATGCGCGTCTTCTCCTGCCGCCCGATCAGCAGCACGTCCTCGAAGCCCTCGGTGGTGAGCAGCGCGGCGCGCGCGCCCTTGCGCTCGATCAGGCTGTTCGTCGCGACGGTGGAGCCGTGCAGCACCTCCTCCACCGCGTCGAGGCGGAGGCCGGCTTTCTCCAGCAGGCGGCGGATGCCGTGCAGCGCGCCCTCGCTGGGATCGGACGGGGTCGAACTCACCTTCAGGGTGACCGGCGCGGCATCGCGGCGCAGCAGGATCAGGTCCGTGAAGGTGCCGCCGATCTCGATGCCGATCTTCATCGCTGGCGCCTTCCCTCCGATCGTGCTGCGTCATGGCGGGCCGCGCCGTTTGCATGCCAGACCAGGCCGAGGCATGCGCGGGTCCAGGCAGGCCACCAGCTGCCCGTTTCGCATTCAGTCGCTGCCGTACCGGCGCGCATCGTGACCACCCCCGCTGCAATACCGCATAGTGAAAGCATTCGGCCCCTCTTGACCACCACATGAGTGTGGCAGCGCCTCTGCCGCCATGCCTACACTGCCTCCGTGCGGTCGTGGCGGACCGCGGCGGTGCAGGAGGCGCGGGCCGGATGACGGGTGCGACGGCGGGCTTCGACCGGACGAGCCACGACGGGGGCCGATGAGCGCCTCCGCCCTCACGCCCGCGCCACCTGCGGCACGCGCGGCGCGCGTGGCAGGATGGCGGCTCGGCGTGCGGGGCTTCTACTGGCTGGCGCTGCTGCCTGCGTTGCTGCTGCTGCTCGGACTCTATGTCGCACCGCTGTTCGGCGTGCTGCTGATCAGCGTGACGGAACCGCGGCCGGGGCTCGGCAACTACGAGCTGCTGCTGACCAGCGCCTCCGTCCAGCGGGCGCTGTGGACCACGGCGCGCATCTCGCTGATGACCACCGTGGTCACGCTGCTGCTCGGCTACGTCGTGGCCTATGCGATGCGGACGGCCAGCGGGACGGCGCAGCGCTGGATGATGTTCTGGGTGCTGTTCCCGTTCTGGATCTCCGTGCTGGTGCGGTCCTTCGCCTGGATCACGCTGCTGCGCGGCGAGGGCGTGATCAACACCGCACTGCGCGGCATCGGGCTGATCGAGGAGCCGCTGCCGCTGGTGCGCAACGAGCTGGGCGTGGTGATCGGCATGGTGCACGCCATGCTGCCCTACGCGATCCTCACGCTCTATGCCAACATGCGTGGCATCGACCTGCGCCTGATGGCGGCCGCGCGGGGCCTGGGCGCCGGCCGCACCGCGGCCTTCCTGCGCGTGTTCCTGCCGCTGACGCGGCCGGGCATCCTGGGGGCGACGGTGCTGGTGTTCATCCTCTCGCTCGGCTTCTACGTCACGCCCGCGATCCTGGGCGGCGGCAAGACGCTGATGATCGCCGAATACGTCGCGCTGCAGATCAACGAGACGCTGCGCTGGGGCCTGGGCACCATGCTCGCCACCACGCTGATGATCGCGGTGCTCGGCCTGATGTGGACGCTGTCGCGCGTGCTGGACGTGAAGAAGCTGTTCGGGCCGGGATAGCGCGGGATGCACACGCTCAAGCGCTCCGGCGCAACGCTGGCCCTGGCCTGGATGGTGCTGTCCTTCCTGCTGCTGCCGGCCTTCGTGGTCTTCCCCGTCTCGCTGACGACCACGCGCTACCTTTCCCTGCCACGCGACGGCGTCTCCTTCCAGCACTGGCGCACGCTGTTCACCGACCCCGCCTGGATGTCGGGCATCTGGGAGAGCCTGGTCATCGCCACCGTCTCCACGGCGATCGCCGTGGCCGCCGGCACGCTCTGCGCCATCGGCTGCTGGCGGCTCGGCACGCGCGTGGCGGAGCAGGTCCGCGCGGCGATGATCCTGCCGCTGATGGTGCCGACCATCGTCTATGCGCTGGGCATCTACCGGCTCTATGTCGAGCTCGACCTGGTCGGCACGATGCTGGGCGTGATCCTGGCGCATGCCGTCACGGGCCTGCCCTATGTGGTGCTGACCGTAACCGCCTCGCTGTCCAACCTCGACCCGGCGCTGGAGAAGGCGGCGCGCAGCCTGGGGGCGAACGTGCCGCAGACGCTGGCGCGGGTGATCGTGCCGAACGTCCTGCCAGGCGTGCTCTCGGGCGCGATTTTCGCCTTCATCCATTCCTGGGACGAGCTGGTGATCGTGATCTTCATCGGCGGCCGCGCGCTGTTCACCCTGCCGCGGCTGATGTGGGACGGCATCAACGAGAACCTGGACCCGGCCATCGCGGCCGTCGCCTCCGCGCTGATCCTCTTCACGCTGGTCGTGCTGCTTGTCGAGCTCGGCCTGCGCGCGCGGCGGGAGCGGCGCGACGGCGGCGCGGCCTGACCGGGACAGGCATGAACGGGAGACAGCAGAGGGACATGCGATGACCGACCGGCCGAGCTACGACGAGCAGCGCCACCTGGACGCGATCGAGCATTTCCGGGACCGGACGGAGGGCCGCGCGATTGACCGCCGCGGCTTCCTGGCGATCTGCGCCGCGCTGGGCATCCCGGCGGGCGCCGCGCATCTGACGCCCGCCGCCGCGCAGGGCACGCCGCGCGAGATGGTGCTGGTGAACTGGGGCGGCGACGCGGTGCGCGGCATGCGCACCGCCTGGGTGGAGCCCTACACCCGTGCCACAGGCCGCCGCGTGGCGATCGACGGCACCGGCCCCTCCACCGGCCGCATCCGTCTGATGGTGCAGAGCGGACGCGTCACCTGGGACGTGATGGACCGCAACCTGCACACGGCGCTGGAGATCGGGCCGGAGGGCATGCTGGAGGAGATCGACTACTCCATCGTGGACCGCAGCAAGGTGCGGCCCGAACACGCCAATCGCTGGGGCGTCGGCAACTACACCTACGCGCACGTCCTCACCTACAATACGCGGCGCTGGGGCGGGCGCGTGCCGTCCACCTGGAAGGACGTGTGGGACGTGCGCGGCTTCCCGGGCCGGCGCGCCTTCCGCCGGACCATCGACGGCGCGCTGGAAGCGGCGCTGATGGCCGACGGCGTGGCGCGCGACCGCATCTATCCCATCGACATGAAGCGCGCACTGGACGGCCACCGCGCGATCAAGGCGAACACCATCTACTACAACGCCATCGCCGAAGGGCAGGCCGCCTTCCGCGACAACGAGGTGCATCTGGGCCTGCTGCTCAACACGCGGTCCTGGCCGCTGAAGCAGGACACCAACGGCGGCTGCGACTACACCTTCAACGAGGGCATCGTCTGGGTCGCCGCCTGGATGGTGCCGAAGAACCCGCCCTCCGGCCGCCAAGTGTGGGAGTTCATCCGCTCCACGCAGGAACCGGAGTCGCAGGTGACGCTGCTGCGCAGCAACGGCTACGGGCCGGTGAACCCGGCGGCGTCGGCGGGCCTGCCGCCCGACCTGGCAGCGATCGATCCGGGCCACCCGGCCAACTACGCGCGCATGCTGCCAGGTGGCGTGGAGTGGTACGCCGAGCACGCGACCAATGCGCTGCAGCAGTATCTCGACGCCATCTCGAGCTGAGGAGGAACGCCATGTCCATGCATGCCAGCGAACCGGCCACGGGCGGGCTCGCCGCCCCGCAATTCGCCCGCTGGGCGAATGCGAACGAGATTCCGGTGATCGACTTCGCGCCGCTGAAGACCGGCAAGGAAAGCGCCATCGAGGCGGTGGCGAAGGAGGTGGACGCCGCCTGCCGCGAGATCGGCTTCCTGACGGTGGTGAACCACCCCGTGCCCGTGCCGATGATCCGCGACGTCTTCGCGCAGGCGAAGCGCTTCTTCGCCCTGCCGGAGGCGGAGAAGATGAAGCTGTGGATGGGCAACTCCCGCAACTTCCGCGGCTTCCTGCCGATGGACCAGCCGGTGGACCAGCGCAACTTCGCCGGCGCCGCCGTCGCGGGCTTCCAGCAGCATCTGGCCGGCGAGAAGCTGAAGGCGCGCAAGCCCAACCGCAACGAGGCCTTCCAGATCGCCTCGGAGCTCGGCCCCGACGATCCGGCCGTGAAGGCCGGCACGCCGCTCTACGGCGCGAACCAGTGGCCGGAGAACCTGCCGGGCTTCAAGGACTCGGTGCTGGGCTACTACGAGACCATGACCGGCTTCGCCGCCTTGCTCGCCAGCCTCTTCGCACGCGGCCTGGGCCTGCAGCCCGACTACTTCGCGCAGTTCTACAGGAAGCCGCTGATCCAGCTCCGCCTGCTGCACTACCTGCCGCACGAGGCAGAGCTCGCCGCGCTGGAAGGCGGCGACAGCCGCGCGCATTGCGACGCCGGCGGCTTCACCATGCTGCAGCAGGACGACGTGGGCGGGCTGGAGATCAAGAACCGCGCGGGCGAATGGATCGTGGTGCCGCCGGTGGAGAACAGCTTCATCATCAACATCGGCGACAGCATGAAGATGTGGACCAACCACCGCTACGCCTCCACGCTGCACCGCGTGGTGAACCGCTACGGGCGCGAGCGCTTCTCGGTCGGCGTCTTCGCCAATCCGGACTACGAGACGGTGATCCGCCCGCTGCCGACCTGCGTGGACGCCGAGAACCCGCCGCGCTTCGACGAGATGAAGTCGGGCGAGGCGCTGCTGTATCTCTACAGCCGCGTCTGGCCCTCCGCCGGCCCGCGGAACTGAGGCGAAGCGATGCCGTCCTCCCTGGTCCGCGGGCGCTACGTGATCGCCCGCGTGCTCGACCGCGACACGGCCGAGATCATCGAGGACGGCGCCGTCCTGCAGCGCGACGGCACCATCGTGGAGGTCGGGCGCTTCGCGGAGCTGTCCGCGCGGCATCCCGGGGTCGAGGTGGTGGGCGATGGCCGGCACGTGGTGCTGCCGGGCTTCGTCAACGCCCACCACCATGTCGGGCTGACGCCGCTGCAGCTCGGGTCGCCGGACATGCCGCTGGAGCTGTGGTTCGGCACGCGGCTGGCCGCGCGCAGCGTGGACCTGCGGCTGGACACGCTCTACTCCGCCTTCGAGATGGTGGAGAGCGGCATCACCACCGTGCAGCACCTGCAGGGCCGCATCCCCGCGCCGGTGGACAACATCATCCGGGGCGCGACGGAGACGCTGCGCGCCTACCAGGCCATCGGCATGCGCGTCTCCTACGCCTACATGCTGCGCGACCAGAACCGGCTGGCCTATGAGGCGGACGAGGCGTTCCTCGCCCGGCTGCCGCGCGATCTGGCGGCGCAGCTCGGGCCGATGATCGCCTCCCAGGCCATCCCGCTCGAAGACAACTTCGTCCTGTTCGAGGCGCTGCGTGAGGCGTTCCGGGACGAGCCGCGCGTGGGCATCCAGCTGGCGCCGGCCAACCTGCACTGGTGCAGCGACGCGGCGCTGGAACGCGTGCGGCAGGCCTGCGCGCAGCACGGCGTGCCCTTCCACATGCATCTGCTCGAGACGCAGTATCAGAAAGCCTATGCCGAGAAGCGCGCCGGCATCGGCGCGGTGCGCCAGCTGGAGCGGGCGGGGCTGCTCGGACCGCATTGCACGCTGGGGCACGGCGTCTGGATGAGCGAGGAGGATATCGAGCTGGTGGCGCGGACGGGCACGCGGGTCTGCCACAACTGCTCCTCCAACCTGCGGCTGCGCAGCGGCGTCGCGGCGCTGAACGCGTGGGAGAAGCGCGGCGTGCGCGTGGCGATCGGCATCGACGAGGCCGGGCTGAACGACGACCGCGACATGCTGGTGGAGATGCGCATGGTGCTGCGCCAGCACCGCGTGCCCGGCATGGATGAGCGCGACGTGCCCACGCCCTGCCAGGTGCTCCGCATGGCCACCGAGCACGGCGCCGGCACCACCGCCTTCGGCGACACCATCGGCCGCCTGGGGCCGGGCTGCGCGGCGGATATGGTTCTGGTGGACTGGGACCGGCTGGCCTTCCCCTATCTCGACCGCGATGTCGGCGTGGTGGAGGCGGTGGTGCAGCGCGCCAAGGCGGAGGGCGTGGATACCGTGATGGTGCAGGGCGAGGTGATCTATGCCGGCCGCCGCTTCACCCGCATCGACAAGGAGGCCGCGCTGGCCGAGCTCGCCGCGCTGCTCGCGCGGCCGCTGACGCCGGAGGAGGAGCGGCGGCGCGAGGTCTCGCGCGGCGTGCTGCCCTATCTGCGCGACTTCTACCGCGACTACCTGCCGGACCGCCCGGCCGCCCCCTTCTATGTCACGAGTGCGCGCCAGTGACGCGCCGCCGCGCGGAGACGCACGCATGGACATGAACCTCGGTGCCGGCGCCGGCACGGCGGACCAGGCCGCGGAGACCGGCCTGGTCGTGGACCGCGTCGTGAAGCACTACGGGCGCGTGGAGGTACTGCACGACGTCTCGCTCGGCATCGAGCCCGGCCGCTTCGTCACGCTGCTCGGCCCGAGCGGGTCGGGCAAGAGCACGCTGCTGATGTGCATCGCCGGCTTCGAGGAGGTGGGCGCCGGCGACATCCGCCTGGATGGCCGATCGCTGCGCGGCCTGCCGCCGGAGAAGCGCGACTTCGGCATGGTGTTCCAGGGCTATGCGCTGTTCCCGCACCTGACCGTGGCGGAGAACATCGCCTTCCCGCTCCGCATCCGCGGCGTCGGCCGGGCGGAGCGCGAATCGCGCGTGCGCGCCGCGCTGTCCATGGTGCGGATGGACGGGCTGGCGGACCGGCTGCCGCGGCAGATCTCCGGCGGGCAGCAGCAGCGCGTCGCGCTGGCCCGCGCCATCGTGTTCGAGCCGCGCGTGCTGCTGCTGGACGAGCCGCTCTCCGCACTGGACCGCGGGCTGCGGGCGGAGATGCAGGAGGAGCTGAAGCGCCTGCATGGCGAGCTGGCGCTGTCCTTCATCTACGTCACCCACGACCAGGAGGAGGCGCTGTTCCTCTCCGACAAGGTGGCGATCCTGAATTTCGGGCGCATCCAGCAGGTGGGCGACCCGGCGACGCTGTATTCCCGGCCGGTCAACCGCTTCGTCGCCGGCTTCCTGGGCCGCAGCAACCTGATCGAGCTCTCGGGCCGCGTCATCTCCGGCGTGTTCATCGCCGATCCCGCCGGCTCGCCCTTCGCCGTGCCGCCGCGGCTGGAGGCGCCGGGACGCGACGACGGCCCGTGCCGGCTGACCGCCTGCCACCGTCCGGAACGCGCACAGCTGGCCGCGCCCGGCGAGGGCGAGGGCCTGGCGCTGGACGGCGAGATCGCCCAGGTCGCCTATCACGGCACGACGCTGGAGGTCGCGCTGCGCCTGGCCGATGGCAGCGCCTTCCACGTCTCCCTGCTGAACCGCGGCGTGCTGCCGCAGCGGGGCGAACGGGCGCGCGTGCTGCTCGACCCCGGCAGCCTGGTGCCGCTGGCCGACGGCTGATCAGCTGCGCCAGTCGGTCCCCTGCCCCTCGATCAGCCGCAGCGCGCTGCCCCAGGCCCATTCGTTGTGCGCGATGGAGGCGGGTCGGTTGGACTGGGCCGCGGTCTTCAGGCGGACGCTCTCCGGCGGGAATTCCAGCTCCGCCCCGCCGGACTGCGCCGCGATCTGCGCCTGGCAGGCGCGTTCCAGGTAGTAGATCTGGATGAAGGCCTCCGCGATGGTCGCGCCGCCGACCAGCAGGCCGTGGTTGCGCAGGATCATCGCCTTGTGCGGGCCGAGATCCGCCACCAGCCGCTCCCTCTCGTCCAGGTCGAGCGCCACGCCCTCGTAGCCGTGGTAGGCCAGCCGGCCGTAGAAGCGCAGCGCGTGCTGGCTGATCGGCAGCAGCCCCGCCTTCTGCGCGCTGACGGCGATGCCGGCGGCGGTGTGGGTGTGCACCACGCAGTGCAGGTCCTCCCGCGCGCCGTGGATCGCGGAGTGGATGGTGAAGCCCGCCTGGTTCACGCGCTTTCCCGAATCCCGCGGGTCCACGATGTTGCCCGCCAGGTCCACCTTCACGAGGTCGGAGGCGCGCATCTCGTGGAACAGCACGCCGTATTCATTGATGAGGAAATGGTGCTCCGGCCCCGGCACGCGCGCACTGATGTGCGTGTAGATGAAGTCCGTCATGCGGAAATGCGCGACGAGGCGGTACAGCGCGGCCAGGTCGCAGCGGACCTTCCACTCGGCCTCGTCGATCCCCGTGTCGTTGGCGGGCTGCACCAGGGCGCTCATCGGCGGGGATCCTCGCTGTCCGGCGCCGAGGCTAGCCGAGGGCCGGCAGGAGCCGCAACACGCCGGCTCACTCCGCGTAGATCATCTTCCGCGTCATGCCGCCGTCGCTGACGAATTCGGCGCCGGTGACGAAGCCGCTCTCCGGCCCGACCAGCCAGGCGACCAGGGCGGCGATGTCCTCCGGCCGGCCGACGCGGCCCGCCGGATGCTGGGCGTGGTCCTCGGGGCGCAGCGCCTCGCCCTTCACGTCGATCCAGCCGGGGCTGACGCAGTTCACGCGCACCTCGGGCCCGAGGCTGACGGCCAGCGCATGCGTCAGCGCCAGCAGCGCGCCCTTGGAGGCCGCGTAGCTTTCGGTGTCCGGCTCGGACTGGTGCGCGCGGGTGGAGGCGACGGTCACCACCGCGCCGCGCGCGGCGCGCAGCATCGCTTCCGCCTCCCGCACCAGCAGGAAGGTGGCGGTGACGTTGGTGCCGAGCACCGCGGACCAGTCGGCCAGCGTCAGCTCGCGGAGCGGCTTGCGGATCATGAAGCCGGCATTGGAGACCAGCGCGTCCAGCCGGCCTTCCCGCTCCGCGATGCCGGCGACCAGGGCGCGCACCGCCGCCTCGTCGGCGACGTCGGCAGCCACGTGGCGCGCCGCCAGGCCGGGCGGCGGCGCGGCGCGGTCAGCCACCACCACGCGCCAGCCCTCGCCCG
>NZ_JAPSMD010000068.1 GCF_027856955.1 Falsiroseomonas oryzae
GGTCTCCGCGAGGCGCATGGCAGGCTCGGCGGGGTTGGCGCCGGCCGGGGCCAGGGCCGCGCCCGCCTCGGGCAGGGCGGCGATGCGGGCAACGGCCGGGTCCGCGATGGCGGCTGTCGGCGTCCGCAGCAACTCGCCGGCGGTCGCCGGGACCGGCTCCGTCACGACGGAGCCGGCGGAGCCACCCGGGACGAGGCGGGAGGGGCCGGCCACCTCCGCGCCGGTGCCGGAGCCGACGACGTCGGGCCCGGGATCCGGCGTCCACCGCCAGGAGACGCCGGTCGTGCTCGCAAGGTCCTCGAGGAACGCCGCGAAACGGCCGTCGCCCTGCCCCGACGCCGGGTCACCCGCGGCGTCGGCGCCCTCAACGGGACCGAACTCCCAGGCGCGCTCGGCCGCGCGCATGGCGACCAGGGCCGCCGCGAAGATGCCGAGGGTGGTGATCTCTCGCGCGGTCGGGGCGTCCGGGCGCAACAGGTGCCGGCGGGCGCGGTGCCAGCGGGCCAGGCTCTCCGCCTCCTCATGCGCGGTGAACATCCGGCGCGCCGGCTGCGGCCGGGCGGGCCGCTCCTCGATGAAGGGCGCATCCGCTGCCCCGCCGCCGCTGGCCCGCGAGATCCAGACCCGCCTGACGAACGCCATGTTTCCTCCGCACCGAGCGACTGCGCGGGCAGGGAAACGCAGGATCGTCCCTTATGGTATACGAATCATGCGATCATTCCGCCCGCTCGCGCCACAGCTGCGTGAGCGGCGGGGCGGCTGGCGACGCGCCGGCGACAACGGAAAAGGGCGGTCGCTTGCGCGACCGCCCCCGATAGCCTGGCAGTGCCGAAGCGTCAGACGCTGCGACGACGAACCACGCCGGCCAGCGCCAGCAGGCCCATGCCGAACAGGCCCAGCGCCGCGGGCGCCGGCACGTTCGCGACCGTGATGTCGAAGGCGTAGATCAGGTCGTTGTAGTCGAAGTCCGGCTCGGTCGGGCAGGTCGCGAAGGTGCAGAGCACGCGATCCTCGAAGCCGATGAACACGATCGAGCTGCCGGGGCGGTTGGCCTGCACGGTGGCAATTGCCGCCGCGGCGGCGGCGGGCAGCGCGCCCTGGCCGAAATCGGCGTAGTTGAACGACGCCTTGGCCGCATAGACGTTGGTGTTGGTGGACGGCGCGAGATACTGCACCCCGGTGTCCAGGATCTGCGGGTAGCTCTGGTTGTCCAGGCGGAACACGATCGGGCCGGGCGAGCCGAAGCCGAGCGGCAGCGGAAAGCCCGTCGGGCGGATGGTGCCGACCGGATCGGTGTTGTTGTTGAACAGCAGGTTGGACGTGGTGAAGCCGTCCTGCGACCAGGACAGAGTGCTGGTGTCCGCCGCCTCGGTGAAGACGAAGATCGCGGCGGCGTTGCCAGGCACACCCGCCGGGATCGTCACCGAGGTGACATCCACCAGGGCAGCGTTCGCGCCGCCCGTGAAAGCAATGCCGATCGCCGCAGCGCCGGCCAGCAGAAACTTGCGCATGATATCCCTCTCCCTCGCGGAGCAGTTCGAAACTGCCACGAGGGTTAGCAAGGGTCATGCCAGAGCACTAAGCTTCTGTTATCATTGGGCCACGCAAGGCCACACGCAGCGGCTGTAAAGTTCCTCGACACGCTCGCGTGATCGCCAGAGGCGAATCACGCGAGACATGTAAGAAACTCCGACAGGCCACTGCCCCCGGCGACAGGCCGTGAACCCGGCCTTCCGGCCGGGCGGCAGTCAGGTCCGGCGGCGGCGCGCCACCCCGGCCAGGCCCAGCAGGCCCATACCGAACAGGCCGAGCGCCGCCGGCGCCGGCACGTTCGCGACCGTCACGTCGAAGGCGTAGATGAGGTCGTTGTAGTCGAAGTCCGGAACCGTCGGGCAGTTCAGCGGCGCGCCCGTCGTGCAGAGCACGCGGTCCTCGAAGCCAATGAACACAATCGAGCTGCCGGGACGCGCGGCCTGCACCGTGGCAATCGCCGCCGCGGCGGCGGCAGGAAGCGCACCCTGGCCGAAATCAGCGTAGTTGAAGGACGCCTTCGCGGCATAAACCAGCGTGTTGGTGGACGGCGCGAGATACTGCACCCCGGTGTCCAGAACCTGCGGGAAAGACTGGTTGTCGAGGCGGAACGCGATGTTGCCGGGGGCGCCGAAGCCGAGCGGCACCGGGAAGCTGGGCGGCGCGATCGTCCCGATCGGATCGCTGTTGTTGTTGAACAGCAGGTTCGTCGTGGCGAAGCCGTCCTGCGACCAGGACAACGTGCTGGTGTCCGCCGCCTCGGTGAAGACGAAGATCGCCGCCGCATTGCCCGGAAGGCCACCCGGGATGGTGACCGTCGTCACATCCACCAGGGCCGCCTGGGCCGCCGGGGCGATTGCCAAGCCGAGCGCTGCGGCACCGGCCAGAAGAAGCTTCTTCATCTCTCGCTCTCTCTCCCGGAAGGGATCCATCGTTGCGAAGCGAGAGAAGCAAGCCCCGTGCCAGACTCTTTCAGCATTGATTTTGCCGGTTTTTTCGACGGCGACGTCGAGAGAGTTCCTGACTTTGTAAACTCCTTCGACGCACAAAACCGCACAGACCCGCGGAATCCGACCCTTCGGCCTGTAAGGATTCCCGACAGCCCCCCCCGTCAGCTGGCGACGCGCCCGAACAAGGCGGTCAGCAGGGCGAACAGCCCGCCCCCCACCAGGAAGCCCACCAGCGTCCCGTTGATGCGGACGTATTGCAGGTCGCGCCCCACCCGCAGCTCGATCTTCTCGGTGACCGTCGCGGTGTCCCAGTTGCGCACCACGCCGGCGATGAAGTCCGACAGCCGGGTGCGGGCGTTGGGCAGCAGGGCCAGCAGCACCCCCTCCGCCGCGCGGTTCAGCCGCGCCCGGGCGGTCGGATCCTCAACCAGCACCGCCCCGAGATTGCCGAGCGCCCCGGCCAGCACCTGCACGGTCCGCCCCTCCGGATTGGCGGCATCGGCCTCCAGCGCGGCCCGCAGCCGGCCCCAGATGTCGCCGAGCCAGGCGGTGACGGCGGGGTGCGCCAGAGCCTCCCGCACCGCGCGGCCGACGGCGGCGGCGCGCTCGGGGTCGGCCTCCATCCGGGCGATCTCCGCGCGAACCCAGGCCTCGAAGGCCTGGCGGAGCTCGCTGTCGCCGGGTTCCACCCGGTCCAGCTCGTGGTTCACCGCCCCCAGCACGCGGCGGGCGATGGCCGCGCCGGCGATCCAGCCGACCAGCGTGCCGCCCTCCGCCCGCACCCGGGCCTCGATGGCGGATTTCAGCTGGTCCTCCTTGGCGGTCAGCACGGCCTTCAACTGGCCCACCGCGAGGTTGAACACCTCCTGGTGGCGGCCGCCCTCGATCAGCGCGGTCAGCGCCCGGGCGATCACCTTCGCCGCCCCGGGGCCGCCGGCCAGGCGCGGCACGACCCGCACCAGCAGCCGCTTCGCCCGCCCGTCCTCCACGCTGGCCAGCACCCGCGGCATGGCGGCGGCCAGCGCCACCGCGGCCGGCCGCGTCGCCTCCGGGTCGGCAAGGAAGTCGCCCAGGATCTTGCCGAGGTCGAGCCGGGCGATCACGCGGCGCACCTCCTCCTCGGTGAAGACGTGGTTGGCGACGAAGCGACCGAGGCCGGCGCCCAGCCTCTCCTTCTGGTTCGGGATGATCGCGGTGTGCGGGATGGGCAGGCCGAGCGGGTGGCGGAACAGCGCGGTCACCGCGAACCAGTCGGCGATGCCGCCGACCAGCCCGGCCTTGGCGGAGGCCTGCAGAAGGTCCGTCCAGTAGCCCGGCGGCATCCAGTAGGTGCCGACGAGCAGCCCGCCCATGCCGGCCAGCAGGCCGGTCGCGACCAGGCGGTGGCGTTGCAGCCCCCGCCGCAGGGCGGCCTCGGGGTCGGTCGGCGGCGGGATCGGAAGGGGATCGGGGCGGCCCTGCATGGCGCAGGGAGGTAGGCCGCGACATGGACTTTGCCCAGCCGGCCGGCAGCCGCTATACGGGATGCTACGTTATACGGTAGCCATGCGACACCTCCTCCCTTCCGATCCGCTGGACCTGTCGGCCGGCGCAGGCGCCCGGCTGGTGCTGGCGGCCGGCGTGCTGGCCGTACTGTGGGCGGCGGTCGCCTGGGCGATGCGGTCCTGACCATGCGCGGCCCCGAGCTCCGCATCGAGCACCTGACGGCGACCCATCGGCGCCACCCGGCGGTGCATCACCTCACGGCGCGCTTCGCGCCGGGCAGCCTGACCGCCATCGTCGGGCCCAACGGCGCGGGCAAGACCACGCTGCTCCGCGCCGTCGCCGGCCTGCACCGGCCGGATGAGGGGCGGATCGCGGTGACGCACCCTGAGGGCCGCCCATGCCGCCTCGCCCTGCTGCCGCAGCAGGCCGGCATGGACCGGACCTTCCCCATCCTCTGCCGCGACGTGGTGCTGCAGGGGCTCTGGTCGCGCCTCGGTCCCTTCCGCGGCGCCTCCGCTGAAGACCGGGCGCGCGCCTCGGCCGCGCTGGAAGCGGTCGGCCTCGGCGGCTTCGGGCAGCGGCCGGTGGCGGATATGTCGGCCGGGCAGTTCCAGCGCCTGCTCTTCGCCCGGCTGCTGGTGCAGGATGCCGACCTGATCCTGCTGGACGAGCCCTTCAACGCGGTCGATGCCCGCACCGCGGCCGACCTGCTGGCTGTCCTGAAGCGCTGGCACGGGGAAGGTCGCACCGTTGTCGCCGTGCTGCACGACCTCGACCTGGTGCGCGCGGAATTCCCGGACTGCCTGCTTCTGGCGCGAGAGAAGGTCGCCTTCGGCCCGACCGCGGAGGTGCTGAGCGCCGCCAACCGGCTGAAGGCGCGGATGATGGCGGAAGCCTGGGACGAGGACGCCGCCATCTGCGCCGGCCCGAAGGCCGCCTGACAGCATGTGCCCTCAGATGCCGGGCGGGCGCTCCGCGGCCTTGGCTTCGCGCCGGCCGATGGCGCGCCGGGCGGGGTTGAGGGTCTGGGCGCGGGCCGCATTCGCGGCCTCGGCGCGCTGACGCGCGCCGGGCATGCTGGAGGCGCTGCTCGGCCCCTTCGTCGAATTCGGCTTCATGCGCCGGGCCCTGGTGGGCTGCGTGGCGCTGGCCGTGGCCGCGCCGCCGCTCGGCGTCTTGCTCATGCTGCGCCGGACCAGCCTGACGGCCGAGGTCCTGGCGCATGGCGTGACCCCCGGCATCGCCGCCGGGTTCCTGGTGGCGGGGCTGTCCGTACCGGCCATGTCGCTGGGTGGGCTGGTGGCGGGGCTGCTGGTGGCGCTCGGCGCCGGCGCGCTCTCCCGCGCGACGGGCGGGCGGGAGGACGCGGCGCTGACCGCGCTCTACCTCATCGCGCTCGCGCTCGGCGTCACGCTGGTGTCGCTGCGGGGCGACACGGGCGACCTGACGCACCTGCTGTTCGGCCAGGTGCTGGGCGTGGACGACGCGGCGCTGCTGCTGATGGCGGGCGTCGCGACGATCACCCTGCCCGCGCTGGCCCTGGCCTGGCGGCCGCTGGCGCTGGAGACCTTCGACCCCGCCTTCGCCCGCGCCGAGGGCGCGCAGGGCGCGCTGTGGCACATGCTGTTCCTGACGCTGGTGGTGCTGAACGTGCTGGCCGCCTTCCAGGCGATGGGCACGCTGATGGCGGTGGGGCTGATGATGCTGCCGGCGGTCGCGGCGCGGCACTGGGCGCGGGAGTTGTCGGGCCTGGCCTATGCCGCGGTGGCGATCGCCGCGGCCTCGGCCTTCGCGGGGCTGCTCGCCTCCTACCACCTCGACCTGCCGTCAGGCCCGGCCATCGTGCTGACGGCGGGGCTGGCCTGGGCGGTCTCGGTCGTCGCGGGCCCTGTGGACGGGCTCGCCGCGCGCCTGCTGCGGCGGCCGCACCTGGCCGGCTGAAAGCTACGGCTTCCCCTTCTTCGACAGGGCGGTCAGCCGATCCAGCAGGCCGAGCGCGATGGCGCCCAGCAGGAACATCGTGTGGATCACGACGGCCCACATGATCGCCCGGTCGTCGTATTCCCGGACATCCATGAAGATCTGCAGCAGGTGGATCGAGGAGATGGCGATCAGCGCCGTCGAGAGCTTGATCTTCAGGTTGCCGGGATCGATGGTCGACACCCAGGAGGCCTTGCGCTCCTGCTCGTCGTTGGTCAGGCGCGACACCAGGCTGTCATAGGACGAGATCGCCACCATCACGACGAGGGAGGCGACAAGGGCGGAATCCAGCAGGTGGAGCAGGTCGATCAGCAATTGCGTGGCGTCCCCCGCCAGCGCACCGGCCGCGAACTTCCACAGCTTGGCCAGGAAGTGCACGGCATAGATGACCAGCGCGGCCGCAAGCCCCAGGAAGAACACCGCCAGGATCCAGCGGCTGCCGAGGATGACCTTGTCGAGAATCGCCTGCATGTCAGTCTCCGCGTCGGGCAGCATTAGCGCCCGGCCGCAACCGGAGGGAAGCATGACGATCCGCCGCATCGCCGAGGAGGAGCGCCTGTCCGGCGCGGTGGTGGGGGGCGGCCTGGTCTGGCTGGCCGGGCAGGTCGCCGACGACCCCTCTGCCGATGCAGAGGGCCAGACCGCCGACATCCTGCGCCAGATCGACGCCCTGCTGGCAGAAGCCGGCACGGACAAGCGCGCGCTGCTCTCCGCCACCGTCGTCCTGGCCGATATCCGCGACGCGCCGGCGATGAACCGCGCCTGGGACGCCTGGCTGGACCGCGGCCACAAGCCGGCCCGCATGACCATCCAGGCGCAGCTGGTGGATCCGCGCTGGAAGGTGGAGATCACCGGGGTCGCGCTGGCGCCGCGATGAGCGCGGCCCGACGCCGCGGGCTGACCCGCCTGACCGCCTGGCTGCGCGCCGTCCTGTTCACCGTCGTCCTGGCCGTGCTGACCGCCTGGGGCGTGGGCGACGACGGCCGCGTCATGCCGATGGTGGTCGTGGCCGCGGCGGCGCTCGGCCTCGGCTTCCTCTACTGGCTGTTCCCGCGCGGGCTGCACTTCGCCTTCGGCACGGCGACGGGGCTCGCCATCTATGCCAGCCTCTTCGTGGTGCTGAGCCGCGCCCAGTTCCCGCAGGCCCCCGACTGGTCCCGCGCGCCCGCCTTCCTGCTGCCGGTCTTCGCCTTCCTGGTCTCGGCGTGGTGGCGCCGCGGGGACCTGGCCGGGATCGTCGGGCGGGAGGACGAGCACGACCTGGCGGAACTGCCCCACACCCTGCGCTGGGTGCTGTTCACCGCCCTGATCGGCCTGGTCTGCTTCGTGTTGCCGGTCAACCGGCTGGAGCCCTGGGCCCAGGCCGCGGCGCTGCTGATCTCCATGGCCGCGATCGCCGGGATCGTGGCGCTGTCGGTGCGCGACGTGGTGCGGCTGCTGGTGGACGTGGCCCTGATCATGCACGAGGTCTCGGACCGCGCGCGCCACATGATGGTGCCGGCCACGGCCTTCCTTCTGATGTATGCGCTGCTCGTCGTGGTCTTCGCGGCGGCCTACCGGATCTCCGACGGGCTTTCGATCGTGTCGCTGTTCAACGGGCCGGGCGGGCCGATGCGGATCAGCTATTCGGACGCGCTGCATTTCTCCATCGCGACCCTGTCCACCGTCGGCTATGGCGACATCCACCCGCAGGACGACGGCATCCGGGTGCTGGCCAGCATCCAGGTGGTCCTGGGGCAGCTCCTGCTGCTGTTCGGGGTGGCCGAGATCCTCCGCGCGCGGCGCCGGCGGGGCGGGGCCGGCACGGAGTAGCCGGGCCGGCACGGGGAACGGGCGGCCGGGCGCGGCAGCCTCTCGACCGGACGCGCCGCGCCGGGCATTCTCCCGCCGATTGAAGGGGCGGCCGGGCCGGGTCCCGTGGCGTCCGGGCCACCATCGCGCCGGGTCCCGGTCGCGCTTCCGCCGCAATCCGCTGGCTATTCTCGACCCGAACCGGACATACGCGATGCATATCCTCCTCACCGGCGGCCTGGGCTTCATCGGGTCCGCCGTGATCCGCAACCTGATCCGCACCACCGACCATGTCGTCGTCAACGTGGACAAGGAGACCTACGCCGCCAGCCACGAGGCTCTGGAGGAGGCCGACGGCCACCGGCGCCACATCCACATCAAGGCCGACATCTGCGACCCGGAGGCGATGCGCAGCGCCTTCGCGCAGTGGCGCCCGCAGGTGGTGATGCATCTGGCCGCCGAGAGCCATGTGGACCGGTCCATCGACGGGCCGGCCGAGTTCATCCGCACCAACGTCGTCGGCACGCAGGTCCTGCTGGAGGCGGCGCGGGCGCATTGGAGCGGGCTCGAGGGCGCAGAGAAGGCCGCCTTCCGCTTCCACCACATCTCGACGGACGAGGTGTTCGGCTCACTGGACCATGGCGACCCGCCTTTCGACGAGAACACGCCCTACGACCCGCGCAGCCCCTACAGCGCATCCAAGGCAGCATCCGACCACCTGGTGCGTGCCTGGCAGCACACCTACGGCTTCCCCGCCTTCGTCAGCAACACGACGAACAACTACGGCCCCTGGCAATTCCCGGAGAAGCTGATCCCGCTGGTCGCGCTGAACGCGCTCGAGGGCAAGTCGCTGCCGGTCTACGGTGACGGGTCGAATGTGCGCGACTGGATCTACGTGGACGACCATGCCGAGGCGCTCTGCGCCGCGGCACTGCACGCCGGCAAGCCGGGCGAGACCTACTGCATCGGGCCGCGGCAGGAGCGGACGAACCTGCAGGTGGTCAAGGCGATCTGCGCCGCGCTTGACCGCCTGCGCCCAGATCCGGCCGGCCCGCGTGAGCGGCTGATCACCTTCGTGAAGGACCGCCCGGGCCACGACTTCCGCTACGCGATGGATCCGTCCCGCGCGGAAACTGCGCTGGGCTGGACGGCGCGGCACGACTTCGAGGCGGGGCTGGAGAATACGCTGCGCTGGTACCTCGAACACGAGTCCTGGTGGGCCCCGATCCGCGCGCGCCGCTATGCCGGGCAGCGCCTCGGGGTCGCGCCGCAGGCGAGCGGCGCCGCCACCACGACGGGTTGATTGGGTTGCAGGCGGAGCCTGCGATAGGCACGGCCTGACACGGACAGGAGCGCATCGGTGACGGATGGCTGGCGCGGCAAGCGCGTACTGGTGACGGGCGGCGCGGGATTCCTCGGCAGCGGCCTCTGCCATGCGCTGGCGGCGCAGGGCGCGCGGGTGGTGGCGCTGGACGCGATGATGCCGGATGGCGGGGCCAGCCCGCTGAACCTGGAAGGCAGCAACGTCATGCTGGTGCGCGGCGACATCCGCGACGCCGAGCTCCACTCGCTCTGCCAGGGCATCGACGTGCTGTTCAACATGGCGGCGCAGACCAGCCATATGGGCGGCCAGCGCGACCCGGTGGCGGACATCGCCATCAACGCGGTGGCGCAGGTGCGGCTGGTGGCGGCGATGCGGGAGGCCGCGCCGAAGGCGGTCGTGGTGCACGCCTCCACCCGCCAGTTCTACGGCCGCCCGCAATACCTGCCGGTGGACGAGAAGCACACCGTCAACCCGCCGGACGCCAACGGCGTGTCGAAGTGGGCGGGCGAGCAGTACTGGCTGCTGGAGCATCGCGTGCACCACCGCCCCGTTGTCTCGCTCCGGCTCACCAACTGCTACGGCCCGCGGCTGCGCATCAAGGACGCGCGGCAGACCTTCCTGGGCATCTGGATCCGCCGCGTGCTGGAAGGCGAGCCCTTCGAGGTCTGGGGCGGCGACCAGCTGCGCGACCTGACCTACCTGGACGATGTGGTGGACGCCTTCCTGCGTGCCGCGCAGCAGGCCCATCGTCCGGAGGTGGGCGGCAAGGTGTTCAACATCGGCGGGTCGCCGCCGCTGTCGCTGCGCGACCTGGCGGAGCGGCTGATCGCCGCGAATGACGGCCAGGGCAGCTACGAGACCAAGGAATTCCCGGCCGATCGCGCGCCCATCGACATCGGCAGCTTCGCCGCCGACGACCGCGCCTTCCGTGGCGCCACCGGCTGGTGGCCGCGGGTGGACGTGGACGAGGGGCTGCGCCGTTCGCTGGAATGGTATCGTCCTCGGCTGGCCGAGTATGTGGCGTAGGGACCACGCAAGATGAACGCGACCACCATCACCGTCCCGCAGGCCGATCCCGGCGCGGGCTACCGCGCGCAGAAGGAGGCCATCGACGCCGCCGTGGCGCGCGCGCTGGCCTCCGGCTGGTACATCCTGGGCAAGGAGGGCGAGGCCTTCGAGCAGGAATTCGCCGCCTGGCAGGGCGCGGCGCGCGCGGTCGGCTGCGCCAACGGCACGGATGCGCTGGCGCTGGCGCTGCGTGGCCTCGGCATCGGGCCGGGCGCCACCGTCGCGACCGTCTCCCACACCGCCGTCGCCACAGTGGCGGCGATCGAGATGGTCGGCGCCACGCCGCTGCTGCTCGACATCGACCCCGAGACCTACACGATGGATCCGGACGAGCTGGTCTCCGTGCTGGAGGATCCGCCGCCCGGCCTGCCGCCAATCCGCGCGGTGATCCCGGTGCATCTCTACGGCCAGGCCTGCGACCTCGGCCCGATGCTGAAAGCGGCCGCGCAGCACGGCGTCGCGGTGATCGAGGATTGCAGCCAGGCGCATGGCGCGACGCTAAGCGGGACGAAGGTGGGCAATCTCGGCCGCGTCGCCTGCTATTCGCTCTATCCCACCAAGAACCTCGGCGCGCTGGGCGACGGCGGCGTGCTGACGACGGACGATGCGGCACTCGCCGACCGCATCGGCGCGATCCGCCAGTACGGCTGGAAGGAGCGCTACATCAGCGCCGAGGTCGGCGTGAATTCCCGCCTGGACGAGCTGCAGGCCGCGATCCTGCGCGTGAAGCTGACCGCGCTGGATGCCGGCAACACACGCCGCCAGGCCATCGCCCAAGCCTATGACGCGGCGCTGACCGGCAGCAGCCTGGCCCCGCCGGCGCGGCGCGCGGGTGCCGGCCATGTCTTCCACCAGTACGTGCTGCGCGTGCCCGAGCGCGCGGCGGTGATGGCGCGGCTGCGCGCGGAGGGCATCGCGACCGCGATCCACTACCCGCAGCCCGTCCACCTGCAGCCGGCCTATCGCGGCCGCACGCCGATGGGCCCGGCCGGCTGCGCGGAGACAGCGCGCGCGGCGGGGGAGGTGATGAGCCTGCCGATGTTCCCCGAGCTGACCGACGCGCAGGTGGACCGCGTCTGCGAGGCGCTGCGGCGGCTGTGAGCCGAGGGAGCGGGAGGGCCCTGCCCTTCCCGTTCCGTCCGACGCCGCGCGCCCCGGCCACGCCCAGGGCGAGGCCGACCTATGGCTCCAGAGGGATCCAGCTGCCGCCGCGCTGGCTGCTCTCGACGCAGGCCGCGACGAAGGCGATGCCGCGGGCGCCGTCCTCCACGGTCGGCACCAGGAGCGCGGCGGGATCGGGCGCGCGGCCTTCGAGGCGCGCCGCGATCTGTTCCGCGGCGTCACGGTAGATCTGCGCGAAGGCCTCCAGATAGCCTTCCGGATGGCCGGCCGGGATACGGGTTGCGTGGGCGGCGGCGGGGCTGAGCGCGCCGGCGCCGCGGGCCAGGATCCGTGGTGCCTCGCCGAGCGGCGTGACGCGGAGCTGGTTCGGATGCTCCTGCGCCCATTCCAGGCCGGCCTTCTCGCCATAGACGCGCAGCCGCAGCGCGTTCTCGTTGCCGGGCGCGACCTGGGAGGACCACAGCATACCGCGCGCCCCGCCCGCGAAGCGCAGTAGCGCCTGCGCATCGTCGTCCACGCGGCGGCCGGGAACGAAGGCGGTGAGCTCCGCGCACACGCTCTCGACACGCAGCCCGGTCACGAACTCCGCCAGGTTGTGCGCATGCGTGCCGAGATCGCCGAGCGAGCCCGCCGGCCCGGCCTGCGCCGGGTCCACGCGCCATGCCGCCTGCTTCTGGCCGCTCTCCTCGAGCGGGGTGGAGAGCCAGTCCTGCGCGTACTCCACCTGCACCACGCGAACCGCGCCGAGCTCGCCGGCGGCGACCATGGCGCGCGCCTGGCGCACCATCGGGTAGCCGGTGTAGTTGTGCGTCAGGGCGAAGACCAGGCCGCTCGCGGCCACGGCGCGCACCAGGTCGTGCGCATCGTCCAGCGTCGTCGTCAGCGGCTTGTCGCAGATCACGTGGATGCCGGCGTCCAGGAAGGCGCGCGCGATCGCATGGTGGCTGCTGTTCGGCGTGACGATAGCCACGGCATCGATCCCGTCCGGCCGCGCGGCCTCGGCCAGCGCCATCTCGCGGAAGCCGGCATAGGCGCGCTCGGGCGCGACGTGCAGCGCGGCCGCCGAGCGCCGGGCACGCCCGGCATCGCGGGAGAAGGCGCCGGCGACCAGCTCCCACCGATCGTCCATCCGTGCGGCAAGTCGGTGCACGGCGCCGATGAAGGCGCCCTCCCCGCCGCCGACCATGCCGAGACGCAGCCGGCGCATCTCAGCCGATCCCGAGCAGCCGGCGGTTCGCAGCCTCGTCCGTGCCTGCGGCGGCGAAGTCGTCGAAGGCCTTGTCAGTGACGCGGATGATGTGGTCGCGGATGAAGGCCGCGCCCTCCCGCGCGCCGTCCTCGGGGTGCTTCAGGCAGCACTCCCATTCCAGCACCGCCCAGCCCTTGAAGTCGTACTGGGCCAGCTTCGAGAAGACGCCCTTGAAGTCCACCTGCCCGTCGCCGAGCGAGCGGAAGCGGCCCGCGCGCTCCACCCAGGGCAGGTAGCCGCCATAGATGCCGACGCGACCATTCGGGCGGAACTCGGCGTCCTTCGCGTGGAAGGCGCGGATGCGCGCGTGGTAGATGTCGATGAAGGCGAGATGATCCAGCGCCTGCAGCACGAAGTGGCTGGGGTCGTAGAGGATGTTGCAGCGTGGATGGTCACCGACGGCCTCCAGGAAGCGCTCGAAGGTCGCGCCGTCGTGCAGGTCCTCGCCGGGGTGGATCTCGTAGCAGACATCCACGCCCTGCTCCTCGAAGGCGTTGAGGATCGGGCGCCAGCGCGCGGCGAGCTCGGCGAAGGCGGTCTCGATGAGGCCCGCCGGACGCTGCGGCCACGGATAGACGAAGGGCCAGGCGAGCGCGCCCGAGAAGGTCGCATGCGCCGTGAGGCCGAGGTTGCGCGACGCCTTCGCCGCCAGCGTGACCTGCTGCACCGCCCAGTCCTGCCGAGCCCGCGGGCGGCCGCGCACCGCCTCCGGCGCGAAGCCGTCGAAGGCGGCATCGTAGGCGGGGTGCACCGCGACGAGCTGGCCCTGGAGGTGGGTCGACAGTTCCGTCACCTCGAGCCCATGCGCGGCGAGCGTGCCGCGGACCTCGTCGCAATAGGCCTGGCTTTCCGCGGCGCGGGCGAGGTCGAAGAGCCGGGCGTCCCAGGACGGGATCTGCACGCCCTTGAAGCCGAGGCTCGCCGCCCAGCCCGCGATGCCGCCCAGCGTGTCGAAGGGCGCCACGTCGGCGGCGAACTGCGCCAGGAAGATGCCCGGTCCCTTCAGCGTGCGCATCACGCGGCCTCCCATTCCCGTCGCATGAACGCCAGCGCCTCGGCTGCCAGCGTGAACTCGTCGTCGAACATGCGCCGCCAGATCCGCGTCGCGGCCGACAGCGCCGGCAGGGCGAGGCCGAAGGCCTCGACGATCAGCGGGCCCTGGTAGCCGGCGGCCTTCAGCGCGGCGAAGTTGTCGCGCCAGCGCACCTGACCGCGGCCCGGCGTGGAGCGGTCGTTCTCCGAGACATGGACCAGCGCGATCCGGTCGGCATCCGCCGCGATGGCGGCGGCGACGTCCTTCTCCTCGATATGGGCGTGGAAGGTGTCGTAGAGCACGCCGGCATCGGGCGCCACGCGGCGCGCGAAGGCGGCGGCCGAGGCGAGGTCGTTCAGCAGGTAGCATTCGAAGCGGTTCAGCGGCTCGATCGCCAGCCGCACGCCGTGCGGGCGGGCATGGTCGGCGATGCGGGCCAGGATCTCCGCGCTGCGGGCGATCTCCTCCGCCGTCGGCCCGCTTCCTGTGAAGACGCCGATCGCGGAGTGGATGGGCCCCGACAGCGTCGGCGCGCCGAGCGCCGCGGCGCAGTCCACCATGGCGCGCAGTTGCGCCTCCCCCGCCGCGCGCAGGCCCGGATCGGCGTCCGCGATGTTCGCCTCGGGCCCGATCGCGGTAACGGCATGCGGCGTCAGGCCGAGGTTCCGCAGCCGCGCGCCGAGGCGCACATAGCCGTCCACGTCGGCCGTCTCGAAGACCGGCACCTCGACCAGGTCGTAGCCGATGGCCTTCAGCCGTTCGAAGACGGGCCAATGGCCCTCGGTGACCTCGGTGGTCCAGAGCAGCAGGTTCATCCCGTAGCGCATGGCGGCCTCAGCGATAGACCCAGTCGCGCAGCGCGAGCGAGATGGGCGGGATGTAGGTGATCAGCATCAGGCAGGCGACGACGACGCCGATGAAGGCGACGATCGGCGGGACGATGCGCTCCAGCGGGATGCGCGCGACGGTGCAGGCGGCGAAGAGGTTCACGCCGAAGGGCGGCGTGATGAATCCGATCGCCAGGTTCACCACCATGATGATGCCGAAGTGGACGGGGTCGATGCCGTACTGGATCGCGACCGGCACCAGGATCGGCGCCAGCACGATGATCGCCGCCGAGCCCTCGATGAACATGCCGATCAGGAACAGCACGATGTTCACGACCAGCAGGAAGGTCAGCGGGCTGTCGATGACGCCGAGCATCCAGGCGCCGATCGCGGCCGGGATGCCCTCGCGGTTGATCAGGAAGGCGAACAGGCCGGCCCAGGCGATGATGAAGAGGATGACGACGGAGGAGATCACCGACTTCTTCAGCACCGGCCCGAGGTCCCGCCAGCTCAGCTCCCGGTGCACGAACATGCCGATCACGAAGGCATAGCCGACGGCGATCGCGGAGGCCTCGGTGGGCGTGAAGACTCCGCCGTAGATGCCGCCGAGCACGACGACGGGCATCAGCAGCGCCCAGATGGCGCGGCGGAAGGCGGGCCAGGGGTCCACGCCGTCCAGCGCATCCTGCTTCCCGTGGCCCGTGAGCCGCGCCCAGACCAGCACGTAGGCGATCAGCGCGACGCCGATCAGCAGCCCCGGGCCGAAGCCGGCGATGAACAGCTCCCCGATCGACACGTCGGCCGCGACGCCGAACAGGATCATCGGGATGGAGGGCGGGATGATGACGCCGAGCTCGGCCGAGGTCGCCTGCAGCCCGGCCGCCCAGGGCTTCGGATAGCCCGCGCGCACCAGCGCCGGGATCATGATCGCGCCGATCGCGAAGGTGGTGGCGGTGGAGGACCCGGACACGGCCGCGAAGATCATGCAGGCCACGACGCAGGTCGCCGCCAGCCCGCCCTGCGTGTTGCCGACGATGGCGCGCGCCACGTCGATCAGCCGGCGCGAGATGCCGCCAGTGTCCATCAGGTTGCCGGCCAGGATGAAGAAGGGGATCGCGACGAGGGGGAACTTGTCCAGCACGACATAGAGCTGCTGGCCGATGATGACCGGGTTGATCGCGCCCAATACCTGGATGCCGAAGATGGCCGCGAGCCCGATGGACACCGCGATCGGCACGCTGAGCAGGAACAGCGTGCACATCACGACCAGAAGCGAGTGGGTCAGCATCGGTCGTCAGGTTCCGGTGTCGATCTCGCGCGGCGGCGGGTCGAGGGCGTGGGCGATCACCGCGATGATGGCGAAGGCCGCGCCGACCGGGATGGCCGCGAAGCCCCAGGACATGGAGATGCCGAGCGTCGGGTTCACGTTGAAGCGCGCGCGCTCCACCATCTCCCAGCCGTACCAGCCCATGTGCAGCAGCAGCACCAGCGCGCAGGCGGCGATCACCACGCGCAGGCCGCGCTGCCAGCGCCCGCGCAGCCGGTCCACGAGCAGGTCGATCGCGACCAGCGCGCCGGCGCGGAAGGTCGCCGCCGCGCCGAGGTAGACCATCCAGATCACCGCCATCTGCACCACCGGCTCCGACCAGGCAGTGGGCTGGCGGACGACGTAGCGCATGAAGACCTGGCCGATCGCCATGCAGGCGGCGAGCGCCAGCGCCGCGCAGGCCGCCCAGGTGACGACCGTGGTGGTCACACGGTCGACCGCCAGGACAGCGCCGCGCAGCGCCTGCATCAGCGCGCCTCCTGGATCCTGCGGATGTTCGCCTCGCCCAGCTCGCGGCCGAACTCGGCGAAGGCAGGCTGCAGGGCGCGGATGAAGCTGTCGCGGTCGAAGGTCTCCTGGATGGTCATGCCGCGCTCGCGCAGCGTGGCCAGGCCCGCGCGGTCCTGCTCGTCGGCGGCGTTGCGCATCACCGGGATGGATTCGCGCGCCGCCACGCGCAGGATCTCCTGCGTCGCCGCCGGCAGGCGGTTGAAGGTGGAGGGCGAGGCGACGAACAGCGCCGAGGCCACCAGGTGGCCGGTCATCGTCAGGTTGCGCTGCACCTCGAAGAAGCGGCTGGCGACATGGATCGAGATCGGCTGCTCGTTCGCGTCGACCACGCCGGTCTGCAGCGCGGCATAGAGTTCGTTGAAGCCGATCACCGTGGGCTGCGCGCCGAGCGCGCGGTACGCTGCGAGGTGGATCGGGTTGTTCTGCGAGCGGAGCTTCAGGCCGCGCATGTCGTCGGCGGTGCGGACCGGGCGGTTCGCGGTGATGTGGCGGAAGCCGATGTCGCCCCAGGCCAGGCCCACCAGGTTGCGCGGCGGCATGGCCGCGAGCAGCTCGGCGCCGAGCGGGCCGTCCAGCACGCTGCGCGCATGCGCGGGGTCGCGGAACAGAAAGGGCACGTCCAGGATGCGCAGCGCCGGCACGAAGGGGCCGGCCGCGGCGGAGGAGGTCACGACCAGGTCGATCGTGCCGATCTGCGCGCCCTCGATCATGTCGCGCTCGTTGCCCAGCGCGCCGGCGGGGAAGACCTGCACGCGGATGCGGCCCTGGGTCCGCTCCTGCACCAGGCGCGCGAAATGCTCGGCGGAGAGGTGGTAGGGCGAGGAGGTCGAGATGTTGTGGCCGAGTCGCAGCGTCTGCTGCGCGACGGCGGCCGCTGGCAGGCCGATGGCCGCGGCCAGCAGCGCGGCGAAGAATGCGAAGGTCCTCATGCGTGGCGTTCCCCCTGGGCAAGGGCCTGGCGGCCCCAAGGCGGAGCCTCTTGCCCCAGACGGCCCGGCGCCGCTTGCAGCCCCTGCCACTGGTAAATTTCTTAACTCGGCGCCATGTGACGTCCACCTGTCTGACGCAAGGGGGGATGCGCCATGCCGGACCGGCGGGCCGCAGGGCCGGAACGGGTTCGCCCGGCGGTGTTCCGCCAGCCTGGCTCGATGCTGTATGCTGACAATTGCCGCGCCCTCCAGGAAGCGGCGGCACGCGGCGAGACGCGGCTCGTGGCCTGGACCCGCGGCGGCTATCCGGGCCGCCCCCTGGAAGGCCGCCTGCCCGGCATCTGCACGATCGGCTTCTGGGATGCCCCGGCGCCGCAGCGCTGGGGCCTGGCGCGCCACTGCAACGAGGGCATCAAGTTCGCCTACCTGGCGCAGGGCACGCTCTCCCTCGAGGTGGACGGGGTGCCGCACCGGCTGTCGGCCGGCGATGCCTTCGTCATCCGCCCTTGGCAGCTGCACGCCATCGGCACGCCCCATGTCGGCGCCAACCAGCTGGTGTGGATGCTGCTGGACGTGGACATGCGCCGGCCGACGGATCGCTGGCGCTGGCCGCGCTGGCTGCTGTGGTCGGATGGCGATGCGCAGCGCCTGCACGACTACCTGACACTCAACGACCGCGCAGTGCTGCGGGCGCCGCCGGCTCTGGCCCAGGCCTTCCTGGAGATTCGCGGCCTGCTGGAACGGCAGTCCCCGGACACGGGGGAGGCGCGGATGATGGTCGCCGGCAATGCGATGCTGCTCGCGCTGCTCGACGCCATGGATGCGGCGCCGCCGCCTCTCGATGCGGCGGCGGCGACGACGCGCCGGACGGTGGAGTTGTTCCTGGCCCGCCTGCCGCTGGCCCTTGCGCAGGACTGGCGGCTGGAGGACATGGCGCGCGAATGCGGGCTGTCGCGCACGCGCTTCGCGCATTACTGCCGGCTGCTGACCAATGCGACGCCGGCGCAGCACCTGCGGCGGCTGCGCCTGCGGGAGGCGGAACGCCTGATCCGCGAGGAGCCGTCGCGCAGCGTGACCGACATCGCCTTCGCCTGCGGCTTCGGCTCCAGCCAGCATTTCTCGGCCGCCTATCGCGCCGAGTTCGGCGTGCCGCCGGGCCTGGTCCGCCGGAGGTTCGGCGGTGAGGGCGAACCGTCCGGCATGGCGGCGGGCGGCGTTCCCGGGCCTTGATCCCGGTCAGCCGGGGCGCCGGGCCGGGCCGCGCGTCGAACCGCGCCGGCACGCCCCGCGCGCGCCCCCGCGCTACAGCGGCA